>DASVFB010000103.1:0-33501 GCA_036380275.1 Gaiellaceae bacterium
ACCCACGGCAGCAGGTCGGTCAGCTTGTGCTTCTCGAGGAAGTACCCGAACCCGTGACGCACGGCGACCTGCGCGATCTCCGACAGGCGCCCCAGATTCCGCTGAGTCGACTGCGTCGCCACGGCGTCAGTGTTGCACGACGACGTGGACGGCCCTGCTAGAGGCTTGGTGTGGAACTCGGGTGCCTCTGGGGACGGCAGAGACCAAGCAGCTGAGTTCGAGCGGCCGCAGTTCGTACTCGTGGTACGGGCTGCGGCCGCTCGGGCTCAGATGCGCCGCGTCTGGGCCGCCATCCAGAGGTGCCGGAGTTTCAGTTGCTCCTCTGTCAAGTGGCTTCGGTGAGTGTGGCGGTTGTCGCGTCGGCGCGGAGGGCTCGATAGACGACGTCGGAGAGGCGGCGTTTCAGCACGCGGAGGGCTTCCAGGCCGCCGTCGCCGTTCGCGCGGCGTCTGGCGATCAACGCCTGCGCGGGCGGGTGCCGGTGGGCCTGGGTGAGCGCGATCCGGTGCAGGGCGGCGTTGAGCTGTCGGTTGCCGCTGCGGCTCAGTCGGTGTCGTGCCCGGTTGGAGGACCAGACCGGTTGCGGAGCGGTGCCGTTGTGGCGCGCGTAGGCGTCGCAGCTTTTGAAGCGCGCCACGCCGGCGGTCTCGCCGAGGATCTTCGCCGCGGTCAGCGATCCGCAACCGCAGACTGCGAGCAGCGACGGCGCGAGCTGCTCGACGAGCGCCGTGATCTCCCGCTCGAGCTGGTTGATCTCGACCGTCAGCCGGCTCGTGCGCTCGACCAGGTCGCGCGCGATGCGGGCGACCGTGCCATCGTGCAGGTGCCAACGCAGCCGGCTGATCATCCTCGTCCGCTCCTGCACCAAGTCTTCGCGATGGTCGACGAGCAACCGCACCTCACGCTCTGGCCCGTCCAACCGGGCGAGCGGCAGATCAGGCTCTCGCAAGGCGGCGCGCGCGACAGCGAGCGCGTCGATCGGGTCGCTCTTCCCGAACGACCGGGCCGCCGCGCGAGCGTTCGCCATCAGCTTCGGCGGTACCCGAACGATCCGCTCCCCCGCCGCGAGCAGATCACGCTCCAGCCGACGCGAGAGGTGACGGCAGTCCTCGACCGCCCATAACCGCTCCCGTCTTGTCTCGCTGCCCAAGCGACCAGCGCGAGATGATCGCCCGAGCTCGTCCCCGTTGTGCGCTGCGCCAACCGCCGAGCCTGCGCATCGACTACAACCACCGTGTGGCTGCGCTTGTGCGCATCGATCCCGATCGTCACCATGACACCGTCTCTCCTTCCACGGGAGGGGCTCGCCTGGGATCGGTCGGCGGGCAGATCCCAGTAGGGGCAATCAGCACGCTCCTCTCAAGCCACGCCGGCCGGTCCCCCAAAACGCCATGCCGGCCGCACAACTGAAACCAGCCACGAAGGCAATCAAGAACCTCGAGCGAACCCGCACGGCAGGCCCACTCTGACACTGGCATCAAGCCTCTAGGCCGGCGGAACTGTCAGCTCGTCCCGCTCGAGGAGCTTGAGACGATGCTCCACCTGGGCGACGCGGAGCTCGAGCTCCTCGAACTCCGACCGGAGCACCAAGCCGAGCTCACGCAGCACGCCGTGCAGTCCGGCGCCTGCACGCTCCGTGACGCGCGTGGCGTCGCCGCGCCAGCGCGACACGAGCTCCTCGACGGCGGCGCGCGCCTCGTCGCGCTGCACGCCGCCCCGCTCGGTAACCGTGTCGACGAGCTCTTCCACGCGGTCGGCGGTCAACGAGACAACGCCGATCCCCGCGAGGATCAGCTGCTCGACCCGGTCGCGCGAGTCCTTATCTCGCTCGGCCATGCGGTCTCGAGCTCCGCCGCTGGCGGCGCCGTTCGCGCTTCGCCTCCGCACCGGAAACGGCGCGCTCCACCGCCGCGACGGGAGACAGATCCGGGACCGGCTCGGCCGCGGCCGCCGTCTCCGCGGCGACGAGGATCGCTTCGTCCTCCTGCGCCTCGGTCTGGCCGGGCAAAGGCTCCTCGTCGCGCCGGCGCGCGTACTCCGGGTCGCGCTCCATCAGTCCGACGAGCAGCGGCGTCGCGATGAAGATCGTGGACACGGCGCCGACCGAGATGCCGACGAGGATCGCGAATGCAAAGTCCTGCAGCGTCGAGCCGCCGAAGATGAACAGGGCGGCAATCGGCAGCAACGTGATCACCGACGTGAAGATCGACCGCCGCAGCACCTCCCACACCGACACGTTCGCGATCCGTCCGATCGTCGCGCGCGGCATCAGCTTCATGTTTTCGCGCACGCGGTCGAAGACGATGATCGTGTCGTAGATCGAGTAGCCGAGGATGGTGAGGATCGCGGCGACCGTCGATGCCGAGACCTCGCGGCCCGAGATCGCGTAGATGCCGAGCATGATCGGCACGTCGTTCAGCAGCGTGCGCACGATCGGGACCGCAAATCGCCAGCGGTAGCGCAGGCTCACGTACAGCGCGATCAGCGCGAACGAGACGACGATCGCGTAGATCGCGCTCCTCAGGATCTGCCGGCTGAAGCTCGAAGAGACATTCTTGACGGACGCGACGTGCGCGTTGACCTGATCGGTGAGGCGCGTGGTCAGCTGTGACTGCTCGGCGGCGGTGAGGCTCTTGAGACGCAGCTGGAAGTTGCGGAACGAATCCGACCCGGTCTGGGTTCCGCGGCCCTGGACGACCGCGCCGTCTTGGCTGATCTGCTGACGCACATCCGAAAGCGACGTGGGCTTCGGCGTCGTGAACGTGACCTGGGTTCCGCCCTTGAAGTCGATCCCGAGGTTCAGGCCCTTGATCGCGATCGCGAGGACGCTGAGGGCCACGGCGGCCACGGAGATGATGAACCACAGGCGCCGGTGGCCGACGACGTCGATCCGCTGCCAGCGAGGGATCTCCTGTGCCGTCGCGCCCATGAAGCGCGGGTTGTCGAACCACCTGAAGCCGGCCAGCAGTCCGAGCATTGCGCGTGTCGCGAACACCGCCGTCACCAGCGAGAGCACGGTGCCGATGAGCAGCATCAAGGCGAAACCTTTGACGCCGGCCGTGGCGACGGTGAAGAGGATGAACGCCGTGATACATGTGACCGCGTTCGCGTCGAGGATCGTGTGCAAGCCCTTCGCGTAGCCCGCGTTTAACGCGGCGCGCACGGACTTCCCGGCGCGCACCTCTTCCTTGATGCGCTCGAAGATGACGACGTTCGCGTCCGCTGCGACGCCGATCGTGAGGATCAACCCCGCGAATCCCGGCAGCGTGAGCGTCACGTTCAGCAGCAGGATCGCGCCGTACATCAGGATCGCGTAGATGACGAGGCCGAGCACCGCGATGATGCCCATGAAGCGGTAGACGACGAGCAGGAAGATGATCACCGCGATCAGGCCGCCGATTGCGGCGCGCTTCGCCTCCTGCAGGGAGTCCTTGCCGAGCGTCGCGGAGACGTTCGTGCTCTCGAGCGTCGTGAACTTGTACGGGAGCGAGCCGGTCTGGAGCACGAGCGCGAGGTTCTTCGCCTCGCCGAACGAGCCGATCCCGGTGATCTGGGCGTTGCCGCTGATGCCGTTAGCGAGCGAGCTGTCCGTGTAGTCGATCTGCGGCCACGACTTGATCTGGCGGTCGAGCACGATCGCGAAGTGCTGCGGAGCCTGCTGCAGACCGCCGCGCTGGTAGAGACCCTTCGTGATCGACTGGAACTTCTTGCTGCCGGCGCCCGTGAAGTCCATCAGGACGACTGGGCCCTGGCTCGGGTCGAGGTCGGCGCGCGTTCCGGCGAGCTTCAGATCCGCCCCGGTCAGCTCCGGAACCGCCTTTGCCTTGTTCTCCGGGTCGTACTTGAAGAGGTACCAGCTGGTCGTCGTTGGCGCGCCTGTGCCGCCGGGGCAGATGCTCGCGTCCGTTCCGCACGAGACGACCACGGTTCCCTTTGGCACGCCGAAGACGGCGTACTTCTGTGTCTTGCCGGTCGCAGTGTCGACCGTGGTGATGTGGCGCTTCTTCGCCGGCTTCGTGTTGAAGAGCGCGTCCTTCGACACCGCGGGCCCGGCGATCAGCTGCTTCGTCTTCTTGTCGAAGAGGTACCACTCGCTCGCGCCCTTGTCCTTGACGAGCGCCTGCTGGCCGGAGAGGAGCGAGTAGATGTTCGGCTCCGGATTCGGCTGTCCGGAGACCGACGTCGACGGACCTGTCAGGTCGGCCTCCAGGTCGTAGAACTCGAGCTGGGCGGTCTTGCCGATCAACGCCGCGGCGGCGCGCGGATCGTGGACGCCGGCGAGCTGGATGACGATCTGGTCGGCGCCCTGCTTGCGAACCTCCGGCTCGGAGACGCCGAGCTTGTCGACGCGGTTCCGCATGATGTTCTGCGCGATCGACATCCGCGCCGGGTCGACCTTCTGGTTCTTCGGCGGAATCGCCTTGAGGACGACTTCGAGACCGCCCTGGAGATCGAGCCCCTGCTTCGCCGACCTGTGCCCCGGGGAGCCCGGGACGGCCAGGTAGGCGACGACGGCGACGCCGCCGAGAATGAGGCAGAGCAGGAGCAGGTATTTCCGGGGATCCGACACGAGTGCGGGGTTCAGATTAGCTTGGGTTTACGGAGCCGTCGTCGTCTTTGACGCTTTCAAGCTCCGGTTCGATAGCGGACTCTTCGTCCTCGTCCGGCTCGACGAATCCCGCAACGGCGGCCCTCGCCATGCGAACGACCAGCCCGTCGGCGATCTCGACCTGAAGCTCGTCGCCGTCGATCTCCCTGATCACGCCGTAGAGACCGCCCGCAGAGACGATCTCATCGCCTGTTTCGAGGGCCTCGAGCAGCTCGCGCTGCTCAGCCGCCTGACGCCGCTGCGGGCGAACGATGAACAGCCAGAAGAGGAAGGCGAGAACGACGATCACGATCAGGAAGCCCATGCGGTCTCCTCCGGCGCGCCGGCGACGCGCCCGAGCGTTTCGCGCTTGAAAGCGGCGAAACGCCGGTCGTGGATCGCCTGCCGCGCGCCCGCGGTGAGTTCGAGCAGGAAGCGCAAATTATGCAGGGTCAGGAGTCTGAGCCCGAGCAGCTCGTTCTGGTTGACCAGGTGCCGCAGGTATGCGCGGGAGAAACGCTCGCACGCGGGGCACGCGCAGTCCTCGTCGAGCGGAGCTGCGTCGTTTGCGAAGCGAGCGTTCTTCAGATTGAGGCGGCCGTCTCTCGTGAGAGCGGTGCCTGTGCGCCCCAACCGCGTCGGCCACACGCAGTCGAAGAGGTCGATGCCGCGTTCGATCACTTCGAGGATTCCCGCGGGATCGCCGATTCCCATGAAATAGCGGGGCCTGTCGGCCGGGAGCAGCGGCGTCGCCCAGGCCGTCGTCTCGAGCATCTCGTCGCGGTCCTCGCCGATCGCCAGCCCGCCGAGCGCGTACCCGTCGAAGCCGAGCTCCGCCAGCTCGGCAATCGAACGGCGACGAAGCTCTTGATCCGTGTGACCCTGTGCGATTGCGAAGACGAGCTGGCCCGGCGCGCACTCCGCGGCTCGCTGGCGTGCGGCCCACTTCGTCGTGCGGCGCACCGCGTCCTCGAGCTCCGCGCGCGTTACGCCCGTGGGCGGGACGTGGTCGAGGCACATCGCGACGTCGGAGCCGAGCTTTCGCTGAATCGATGCTGCGATCTCGGGCGTGAGCAGCGTCAGGTCGCCGTCGTAGACGGAGCGGAACGTCACGCCGGCGTCGTCGACGCGCTTGATCGTATGGCGGAGCGAGAAGACCTGGTAGCCGCCGGAGTCGGTGAGGATGGGGCCGTCCCAGCCAATGAACGCGTGCAAGCCGCCGAGCTCGGCGATCAGGTCCTCTCCCGGACGCAGGTGCAGGTGGTACGTGTTGCCGAGCAGCATCGTCGTGCCGAGCGCGCGCAGTTCGTCGGGATGGACGCCCTTCACGGTGCCCTTCGTCCCCACAGGCATGAACGCCGGCGTCGGCACGTCGCCGTGCGAGGTCCGGAGGAATCCCGAGCGGGCCGCGCCGTCTGTTGCACCGAGAGTGAAGTGGCTCATAGAACCAGCATCGCATCGCCGAAGGAGTAGAAGCGGTAGCGCTCCGCGATCGCCAGCTCGTAGAGGCGCTTCGTGTCCTCCACGCCCGCGAACGCCATCACAAGCGCGAGCAGCGTCGTCCGGGGGAGATGGAAGTTCGTGAGCAGAGCGTCGACGCGCTTGAACTCGAACCCGGGCGTGACAAAGAGCGCCGTCCTACCGGCCAGCGCGCCGTCCCGCGCGAGCGTCTCGAGGACGCGCACGCTCGTCGTCCCCACGGCGAGGACGCGTTCCGCGCTTCTGATCCGCTCCCACGCCTCAGGCCGCACCTCGTAGCGTTCGCCGTGCAGCTCGTGCTCGTCGAGCCGAGGCGCCGTCACGGGCCTGAACGTGTCCAGCCCCACGTGCAGGGTCACGCGCTCCACGTCCAGCCGCTGGAGCAATTCGGGCGTGAAATGCAGCCCCGCCGTCGGCGCCGCCGCCGACCCAGGCTCGCGCGCGTACACGGTCTGGTACTGCTCGGGATCCTCGAGCGGCTCGACGATGTACGGCGGCAGCGGCGTCTCTCCCGCAGGCTCGCCGTGGACGCGAAGCCGCCACCGCCCCTCGCCAAGATGCTCGAGCAGCTCGACGTCCCCGTACCGTCTCCCTGCGTGCAACCGCTTCGTCGGCCGGGCAAGACCCTCCCAGAGCCCGTCGCCGAGCGGTTCGAGCAGCAGCACCTCGCCACGCGGGCGCTCGAGCGGCAGGCGTGCAGGAAGGACGCGCGTGTCGTTCACGACGACAAGCTCGCCGCCGAGCTCGTCGGGCAGCTCGGCAAACACGCGATGGCGTACCTCTTTCCGGCGGCGGTCGTAGACGAGGAGCCGCGCCGCATCGCGGCGGGCCGTCGGATGCTGGGCGATCAGCTCCGCGGGCAGGTCGTAGTCGAGCTCGTCGGTTTCCATCCGGTCAGCGCGGTATTGTCGCCGCGTGGATGATCCAGTCGAGCGGGCACTCGAGAAGGCAAACGTCCGGTTGACCGCCGCGGCAGAGGGTCGCGCGAGCCCGGCCGACGTCGACGCGGCGCTCGAACGCGCCAAAGCCGCAATCGAGTCGCTGGCGCTGGCATCGGCCCAGATGCAGGAGGGGCTGCCCGACGCGATCCAGGACGGCCTCAAAGAGCACTTCCGCCCGAGCGCTCGTCACATCGCGGAGATGCGCGGGCTGATGAACCAGGTCGTCAAGCGCCTCGAGCGGCTCGAAGGCGACCTGCTCGCCGAGCGCCACGCGCGCGTCGACGACCTGGCTCTGCTCGTCGACCTTGTCGCCTCGGGATGGCAGTCGGTGAACGACCGACTCGCGAGGATCGAGGAGAAGCTCGACCAGCCGCGTCTCCGCAGCGTTTCCTAGGTCAGCGCGAGCACAACCGCCGAGAGAACCGCCCACGCGGCAACGGTCGCGAGGATGACGCGGTCCGCAAGCAACACGTGTTCGGGCTCCTCGCCGAGATCGTCTCTGTGCACGAGCACGAGGTATCGGACAAGCCCGAGGACGACGAACGGAGCCGTGAGCGCCATCCACGCGGAGTGCGCAGTCACCGCGTAGGCGACGTACGCACCAGCGGTCGCCGCAGCGACGACGTTCAGCAATCGGTCGACGAGCGCCAGTGAGTAGCCGCCGAGCGACTCGCGCCCGGGCGTCTCGTCCGCATGCACGAGCACGAGCTCGCCGCGGCGCTTCGCAAGCCCGAGGAAGAGCGCAAGAAGCGCGGTGCAGACGAGCAGCCAGGGAGAGATGCGCACGTCTACGGCCGCGGCGCCCGCTGCTGCGCGAATCACGAACAGGCCGGCGATGACGCAGACGTCGACGAGGACGATGCGTTTCAAGCCGAGGCTGTACGCGAGCTGCAACGCGACGAAGCCGAGCAGGAAGAGCACCGACAAGAAGCCGAGCGCAGCCGCGATCGCGAACGCTCCGGCCGCAAGCAACCCGGCCAGCACGAGCGCCCGCTGCGGCTCGAGTTCGCCGCGAGCGATCGGGCGGTCCCGCTTGACAGGGTGGAGCCGGTCGTCGTTCGCATCCAGCAAGTCGTTCACGAGGTACGCCGCGCTCGAAGCGGCGCAGTACGCGACGAAAATCGCGACAGCCTCGCCCCAACGGCCCGCATCCCCGAGCTTCGCCGCGAAGATGATCCCGGCAAAGAGCAGGAGATTCTTCGACCATTGCCGCGGCCGCAGTGCGACGATCGCGGCCTCGACGGGACCGCGCCGCGGACGAAGCTCGACGACCGCGGCCGGTTCCGGAACGCTCACGAGTTAGGCAGCACCAGTTCGAATGTCGAGCCGTGACCGACCTCAGTTTCAAGATCGATGCGCCCACCTAGCGCGTGCGCGAGCTCGTTCGCGATCGCGAGCCCGAGTCCGGTGCCGCGGCCGTCGCGCGACCAGAACGGACGAAAGATCCGCTCTTGCTCCTCGATCGTGATCCCTGGGCCGGTGTCGGCTACCGACACCGCGATCGCACCGTTCGCTTGAGTGAGGCCGAGCTCGATCCGGCCACCGTCGGGCGTCCACCGGAACGCGTTCGACAGCAGGTTCGTGATGATCTGTAGGACGCGGTCGCCGTCAGTGATGAGCACCGGGCTGGCGCTGAGCGCGCTGCGGTAGTCGATCCCACGGCGCCTCGCCTCT
Organism: Gaiellaceae bacterium; assembly: GCA_036380275.1. GTDB lineage: Bacteria > Actinomycetota > Thermoleophilia > Gaiellales > Gaiellaceae > DASVFB01. The sequence goes on from DASVFB010000103.1 coordinate 8,683, forward strand.
TCGTGGAACGTGGTGTAGGCGCGCTCGACGAGATGCTCCATGTCGACCTCCTCCTGCAGCACGGTGAAGCGGCGCGCGTCGAGCTTCGCCAGGTCGAGTACGTCGCCGACGAGCCGCGAAAGCCGCTCCGTCTCCTCGGAGACGATGTCGAGGGAAGCCGCGCGGGCCTCCTCGTCCTCGACGAGCCCCTCGCTCAACGCAGCCACGTGGCCGCGAATCGCCGTCAGTGGCGTCCGGAGCTCGTGCGAGACGGACATCAAGAAGTTCCGCTCGAGCTGCTCGGCCTCGCTCAGCCGCCGTGCCATCTCACGGAAGCGATCCGCGAGCAAGCTGACCTCGTTCCCGCCCGGCACCGAAGGGACCGCGACGTCGTAGTTGCCCTGCGCGACCTCGTCCGCGGCGCGCGAGAGCTCGAGCACAGGCTTCGTGACACGCCGGGAGAGGTACGCAGCGAGCACGAGCGCGACCACGAGCCCGCCGAGCAGAGCCAACGCGAGCCGCTCGAGCAGCGGCACGACGCGTGTCAGGAGCTGGTCCTTCGGCTTCGTGACGACGAGCGCCCCGACGAACACGGAGTCGCCGCGCTTGCCGAGATTCAGCGGCCGCGCAACCGCGAGCCATGTCTTGTCCGAGCCCGGAGGCTTGAGGTCGAACTGGAGCGGGCGCCCGTTGGAAAGCGCGGCGAAGTCGATCGCGCTCTTCGGCAGCCGGCGCAGATTGGGACCGGGGCCGGGGAACAGGTCGATGCCCGGATCGACCGGAACGAAGTAGATGCGGTCGCCGGTCGCCGCTTCGAGCTGCGGGGCCGGAACCGGCTCGTTCGATCCGCTCGCCTGCTTGGCGTAGAGGCGCGTCAGTCCCGCCGACTCCCGCCGCAGGTCGGCCCGCGCGCGGCCGAGGGTGTACGACGAGAGCAGCTGGAACGCGACCGAAGCGGCGACGAGCCCGAAGATGATCACCCCGGCGAGGAACAGGGCCGGAAGCTGGAAGCGCAGTGAGCGGAACATGCCCGCCTCCCGGTTTAGTGCGTCACCCAGCAACGCCTTCCGTCTTCTGGCCCGCTATCACGCAGCGCGCTGGGGCGTCCTCGGTCGCCCCCATAGGTATGCCTATGGGGGCTCCCTGCGTCCTTCCATCGCTTGGTGCTAGCGACCCAGAAGCTCGGGAGCGTTGCTGGACGGGGCACTAGCTACTACTCGGTGCCGGCTCGCGCGCGGGCGAGACTTTGTAGCCGACGCCCCAGACGGTGACGATCGGCGACGCGTCGCCGAGCTTGCGGCGCACCTGGCGAACGTGCACGTCGACCGTGCGCGTGTCGCCCGCAAACGTGTATCCCCACACACGCTCGAGCAGCTGGTCGCGCGTCAGCACGAGTCCGCGGTGATCGAGCAGCTCCCACAGCAGATCGAACTCTTTCGGCGCAAGTTGCACCTCTTCGTCTTCGACGCGCACCTCACGGCGCCCTGCGTCGACGACGAGGTCTCCGTGCTGGATCACGGCCGTCTCGAGGTCCTTGCGGTCGGTTGTCGAGCGGCGCAGCACCGACTTCACGCGTGCGACGAGCTCCCTCGGGTTGAACGGCTTGGTCAGGTAGTCGTCAGCGCCGACCTCGAGCCCGATGATCTTGTCGACGTCCTCGTCGCGCGCCGTCAGCATCAGGATCGGCACGTCACCGGTCTTGCGGATGCGCCGGCAGACCTCAATGCCGTCGATGTCCGGGAGGTTCAGGTCGAGCACGATCAGCGCCGGGGCCTTCGACATCACCTGCGCGAGCGCCTCCCCGCCCGTCGCAGCGGTCCGAACCGTATAGCCCGCGTTCTTGAGGTAGAGCGAGACGAACGACGCGATCGACGCCTCGTCCTCGACGACCAGAATTGCCTGGCTCTTCCCTGTATCCACCACGATCAGAGTGCCAGATGCGTAGCTGGGACGGTCAGCCGCCCGCGCTGGAGGGCGGCGCAGCGAGCGGGAACGTGAGCCCGTAAGGCGGGAAGGCCTCGGGTGCGCCGCCGTTCACGGCGTACGAGGCGTCGTTGTTCGCGCCGTTGCCCTTGGCGATCGACCCGTTGAGCGTGACCATGCCCCGGCCGACTGCCGAGAGGTCGATATCCGTGCCGAAGACGTTGACGGTGAACGCTCCGCCGATGATCCTGAAGCGGATGTTGGAACCGCTGTAGCGCGTCGTCTTCTCGCCGAGGGCCTCCACGCGGTCCGCGCCCGTGACGATCGGCCCCGTGCCGTCGTAGGGGTTCGGGTCCTTGACTGTGACCTGGCCCCTGTCGAAGCGGCCGATCACGGCTCCTTTGCTGACGATCACAACGCGGCCGTCTGCGTTCTTCACAGAGAGCGCACCGTCGTTTGGGCCGCCGGGGCGTGCGGAGGCAGCGCCGGCCATCACCAGCGCTGCGAGCAGCCCGAAAGAAGCGAAGTACTTCACCGCGACTTGATTATCCACAGCCCAGGTGTGCGTGGGTTGAAAGGAAGGTTAGCGAAATGTAAGGGCCGAACCGTGGCTTAGAGTCGGCGGATGCACGAGGTCCACGACTTCGGACTGATCGTGCTTCTCGTGTCGACCGGGTTCGCGCTGGCGGTGGTGTCGAGTCGGCTAAGCGAGCGGCTCCGAGTCCCCGGTCCGGCCATCTTCCTGATCGCCGCGGCCCTGCTCGCGGACGCGTTTCCTTCGCTCGCGGACGCCCTGTCGATTCGCACCGTCGAGCGGATCGGCGTAGTCGCCCTCGCCGTGATCCTCTTCGACGGCGGCACCCGCATCGGGCTGCGCAGGTTCCGCACGGCGGCTGTGCCCATCCTCTCGCTCGGCATCGTGGGCACGTTCGCGACCGCCGGGCTGACGACGCTCGCGGCGCACTGGCTGCTCGGCTTCTCCTGGATCACGTCCGGGCTGATCGGGGCCGCAATCGCGCCCACAGATCCTGCCGTGATGTTCTCGGTGCTCGGACGCCGCGAGGTGTCTGGGCGCACCGGGACGATCCTCGAAGCGGAGTCGGGCGCGAACGATCCGGTCGGCATCGCGCTCATGATCGGAATGATCGAGTTCGCGACGTCCGACAACGGAACGACGTGGACGATCGTTCGCGAATTCGTGCTCGAGATGTCGATCGGTCTCCTTCTGGGCGTCGTCGGCGCGTACGGTCTGTTGCTCGCGTTGCGCCTGCTGCCGCTGCCCGCCGAAGGGCTCTATCCACTGCTCAATCTCGCGGCCGCCGGCGTCATTTACGGCCTGGCATCGACGCTGCACGGCTCGGGCTTCCTCGCCGTCTTCGTCGCCGGCATCCTCGTCGGCGACGAACGCACGCCGTACAAGGAGGAGGTCGAGTCGTTCTTCACCTCGCTCGCGAGCCTCGCGGAGATCGTCATGTTCGTCGCGCTCGGCCTGACCATCGACTTCACCGATCTCCCCGCGTCGGCGTGGAGCGACGGTGTCGTGCTCGCCGTCGTCGTCGCGCTCGTCGCCCGTCCGCTCGTCGTCTGGACGCTCCTCCTCCCCACGCGCCTGCGCGTCGGGGAGCGGCTGTTCGTCGCCTGGGGCGGCCTGAAAGGCGCTGTGCCGATCTTCCTCGCCGCGCTCGCGATCCTCGCCGGCGTCGACGACGCAGACCGGATCTACGGAATCGTCTTCGTCGTCGTGGCTCTCTCGGTCGTCATCCAGGGCTCGACGATCCCACTGGCCGCCTCGCTCGCGGGCGTGCCGATGCGGCTGATTCGGCGCCAGCCGCTCGAGCGGCCGTCTCAGTACGAGTAGAAGCCCTCGCCCGTCTTGCGCCCGAGTTTCCCTTCGCGCCGCATTTGCACGAGACGCTCGGGCGGCGCCATCCGCAGCTCGCCAAGCTGCGCGTGCAACGCCTCCGACGCGTGGACGTGCACGTCGATGCCAACGAGATCGACGAGCGCGCACGGCCCCATCGGCCAGCCGGCGCCGTTGGTCATCGCCGTGTCGAGATCCTCGGGCGTTACGCCGGATTCGTCGAGGACGCGGACGCAGTCGTTGAGCAGCGGAATGAGGATCCGGTTGACGATAAACCCAGGCGTGTCGTTGCAGTTCACCGGCCGCTTGCCCGCCTGCTCGGCCCATTCGTAGGCTGTCCGGACGGCGTCGTCGCCCGAACCGCGTGCTCGCACGATCTCGACGAGCGGCAGAACGGGCGCCGGGTTGAAGAAGTGCATCCCGACGACGCGCTCGGGGTGCTCCGTCGCCTCGGCGATGTCGGAGACGGACAAGGCGGACGTGTTCGTCGCGAGCACCGCGTCCGGCCGCGTGATCCGGTCGAGCTCCGCGAACAGCTCACGCTTTGGCTCCAGCTCCTCGACGATCGCCTCGATCACGAGATCGCAAGCGGCCAGATCGGCCAAATCCGTCGTGAGCTCGAGCCGGGCGAGCGCCGCATCCCGCTCCTCGGCGGTCATCCGGCCCTTCTCGACCGCGCGGCCGAGGTAGCGCTCGATCGTCTCGCGGGCGCGGGCGGCGAGCTCCGAGTTCACCTCGCGGCCGACCGTGTCGTGCCCGGCGGTCACGCTGATCTGCGCGATTCCCGCTCCCATCGTGCCGAGCCCGACGACGCCGACCTTCACGCGTCGATTATGGAAGAGACCGCGGCCCGCGCGCGTCGTGTAGCCATGAAGCTTGTTCTCGTCGCCGCGTTCTTGTTGCTGCTGCTCGCGGTATGCGGGGCGCTGGTCGATGCCGCACGCGGCCGGCGCCCCGCCCTCGCCCGCCGGCACCTGGACTGACGAGCAGCCGGCGCGTCACGGCTTGCGCGCGAGGAGCCACATGAAGCTGACCGGCCCGTGACCCGGCTCGTCGTGCGCGACCACACGGTCCTGCACGAGCTCGAATCCCGCGCGCACGACGAGCTCGCGGTTCGTGTCGGGGTCGAACGACGCGAAGAACATCGGGGCTCCGAGCCAGTCGTCCTCGACTTCGTCGACGCTGCCGCCGGTGCCCATCGTCGCGAGCAGCCAGCCGCCCAGCCTGAGCCAGCCATGCATGCGCTCGAGCAGCGGGGCCTGTTCACCGCGTGGGATGTGTCCGAGCACGAAGAGCGACATCACCGCGTCGAAGGACTCCGGCGCAAGCTCGAGCTGTGTTGCATCCGCGACGATGAACCGCCCGGACGGAATGCGCCGCCGCGCCCGCTCGATCTGCACCGTCGAGAGATCGACGCCCGTGTAGCGGTGCGCGGCGGCGACGGTCTGAGCAGGTCGGCGGCCGCCGCCACACCCGAGATCGAGGACGTCCGCATCGCGATCGAGGCGCGACAGCAGCTCGGAGACCCAGGCCAGCTCCGGCGACTCGAACGACGACGCCCATTCGTCGTACCGGTCGGCAATCTCGTCGTACCCGGAGCGAACGATCTGCTTCGGATCGGTCACGTCGCGTGAATCAGACGCGCTCGACGATCCCCGCAAGCGCCTGGCCGAAGCCGATGCACATCGTTGCGATGCCGTAGCGCGCGCTGCGACGCTCCAACTCGTCGAGCAGCGTGGCGGTCATGCGCGCGCCGGTTGCGCCCAACGGGTGGCCGAGGGAGATGCCGCCGCCGTTCGGATTGATGTCGGCCCAGCGGTCTTCGAGGCCCGCGTCGTGCGCGAACTGCAGGACGACCGATGCGAACGCCTCGTTCACTTCGATTACCGCGATGTCGTCCCACGTCAGCCCGGCACGCGCAAGCGCCTTTGCGCAGGCCTCGGGGTTGCCGTGGAGCATGCGATGTGGATCCACACCGGCAAGACCGAACGCGACGAAGCGTGCGCGTGGTTCCAGCCCGAGCCTCGACGCAGCCGTCTTTGACGTTACGAGCACGGCGGCGGCGCCGTCGCAGATCTGCGACGAGTTGCCGGCCGTGACTTTGCCCTCCGGCAGGAACGCCGGCTCGAGCGCGGCGAGAGCCTCCGGCGACGTGTCGCGCCGCGGAGTCTCATCAACAGCCACGAGCGTGCCGACGTGCGGATTCGTCACCTCCACGGGCACGATCTCGTGCTCGAAGCGGCCCTCGTCGATCGCCGCGATCGCCCGCCGGTGCGATTCGAGCGAGTACGCGTCGAGTTGCTCGCGCGAGAAGCCCCACTCCTCGGCGAGCACTTCGGCCGAGATTCCCTGCGGGACGATCTGCCAGCGCTCGAGCAGCTTGTCCGAGAGATCGCCGCCGTTCGAGCCCATCGGGACTCGCGACATCATTTCGACGCCCGCGGAAATCACGACGTCGAGCTGACCCGACCGGATCGCGGCCGCCACGTTGAAGTTCGTCTGCATCGACGATCCGCACTGGCGATCGACGGTCGTGCCGCAGACCGTCTCCGGCCAGCCGGCGACGAGCGGAACCATCCGGCCGATGTTCCATCCCTGCTCCCCGATTTGCGTTACGCATCCGAGCTGCACGTCCTCGACGTCGCCCGGATCGAGATCGTGCCGCGCGACGAGCGCATTCAGCACCTGGCCGGCGAGCTCGTCGCCTCGAACCTTGGAGAGCATCCCGTTCCGCCGTCCGATCGGCGAGCGGACGGCATCGATGATCAGTGCGTCCGTCATGTGCTCATCGTAGGTCGCGCGGGTCGGCCTGGTGCGCGAGCCAGATGCGGCGCGGCCGCAGCGACATGAGCAGCTGTCCCGACTCGCTCGCGTCGAACAGCTTCCACGTGTAGCCGACGTCGCCGGCGAGCACGACGAGCCCGTCGCCGGTCTCGACCAGAACCGACTGGTGGCCTGCCGTGTGGCCGGGTGTCGGGAGCACGCGTACACCCGGCGCGATCTCGGCCTCGCCTTCGTGCTCGAAGTACGTCGCGCCGTCGAACTCGACCCACTCGGCGATTGTGTAATCCGGTTCGCGTGCAGCCGCGCGCTCAATGCGTTGGACATGGATCGGCGTTCCTGCGAAGAGCCGGTTCCCGCCGCAGTGGTCGAAGTGCAGGTGCGTGTTGATCACGCAGACGACGTCGCGTGGGATCTTGGCCGGATCGAAGCGGATGCCCCACTGCTCGTCGAGCTCGGGCGTCGAATCGATCATCCCGGTGTCGACGAGGATGCGCCCGTCCGGATGCTCGATGACGTGGATCGAGTTCGGCCACCGCTCGCCCTCGACGAGCACGTCGCCGTACTGGATCGCGCAAACGTCGTCGAGCTGCACCTGTCCAGTTTCCTAGACTTTTGGAGTGGCGACAACAGTCACCGAGCGGAAGCTACTCGTCGGCGGCGAGTGGATCGAGACCGGCGACTGGCTCGACGTCCGTTCCCCCTACTCCGGCGACGTCGTCAGCCGGGTCGCCAAGGGCGGCACCGAGGAGACCAGGCGCGCGATCGACGCCGCCGAGCAGGCGATGCGCGAGCCGCTGCCGGCGCACAAGCGCGCCGAGATCCTCGTCAAGGTGGCGGGACAGCTCGGCCGCCGCCACGACGAGGTCGCGAGGCTGATCTGCGACGAGGCGGGAAAGCCGATGAAGGCTGCCCGCGTCGAGGCGAAGCGCGCGATGTCGACGTTCACCTTCGCAGCAGTCGAGGCACGCAAGCTCGCGGGCGAGATGGTGCCGATGGACGCGTCGCAGGCCGGTGAGGGAAAGCTCGCATTCACCCTGCGGGTCCCGCGCGGGATCGTGGGCGCGATCTCGCCGTTCAACTTCCCGTGCAACCTCGTCGCGCACAAGCTCGCACCGTCGCTCGCGGCGGGATGCGCTGTCGTGCTCAAGCCCGCGTCGACGACGCCGCTCTCGGCGCTCCTGCTCGCGGAGCTGATGACGGAGGCGGGCCTGCCGCCCGGTTGGCTGAGCGTCGTCGCCGGCTCGTCCTCGGAGATCGGCGACGTCCTCATCGACGACGAGCGCATTGCGGCGCTGACGTTCACCGGCTCGGGCGACGTCGGCTGGAAGCTGAAGGAACGCGCTCCCCGCAAGCATGTCGCGCTGGAGCTCGGCAACGCGACCCCTGTGATCGTCTGCGCGGACGCCCCGCCCGGCACCCCGGCGAAGCTCGCGGCGAACAGCTTCTCGTTCGCGGGCCAGAGCTGCATTTCCGTGCAGCGGATCTACTTGCTGGACGACGCGTGGGACGGCTTCGCCCGTGACTTCGTACCGGAGGTCGAGGCCTTGCACGTCGGCGACCCGGCGGACGAGGAGACGGACGTCGGCCCCGTGATCGACGACGACGCGCGCGAGCGCATCCTCTCGTGGATCGAGGAGTCCGGCGGCGAGGTACTGACCGGCGGCTTCGCGACCGAGGATGGGCTGATCCGGCCGACCGTGATCGCGAACCCGTCGCCCGACGCGAAGGTCTCGTGCGAAGAGGTCTTCGGCCCCGTGGTGACCCTGACGTGCACGAGCTCGCTCGAGGAGGCGATCGAGGGGGCGAACTCGACCCGCTACGGGCTCCAGGCCGGGATCTTCACCGGTGACCTTCACGCGGCGCTCGCGGCGGCTCACGGACTCGAGTTCGGCGGCGTCGTCATCAACGAGGCGCCGACCTTCCGCGCCGATCAGATGCCCTACGGCGGCGTCAAGGCTTCCGGGAACACGCGGGAAGGCCCTGCTTACGCAGTCCGCGAGCTCACGGAAGATCGACTGGTCGTGATTCAGCTTTGAGGTGGCGGCGAACACAGAGCGCGGACTCCGAGGCCGCGGGTCCAGATCCGCCGCGCCGCCGGCGTTACCTCCCGCCTCCGAGCCGGCTGCGTCGCGAGCGACGCTCACTCCTGCGTTACAGAGAGCAGCGCATCCGCGACCTCGGCGGGCTGATGCTCGAGATGTATCGGCAGGATCAGTTTCGCCAGGACGTCGTGCACGAGCAGGCCGGCGAGATCGTCGCGCTCGAAGAGCGCGTTCGCGAGGTCGACCGGCTGCTCGCGGCGCGGACCAGTCGCAGCGAGCGCAGCCTGCGCTGCGGCAAGTGCGGCACGCGGCTGTATGAGGGCGCCCACTTCTGCCCGTCGTGCGGGCAGGCCCTCGAGCCTCAGGCCGAAGTGTGAGCTCCTGCCCGCAGTGCGGGGCGCTGTACGAACCGGAACAGGAGTACTGCTTCGAGTGCGGCCGCCCGCTCCGCACGCCGACAAGGCTGGAGACGTTCCGGCGCAGGTACGCGGGCAATGCCGTCCTGCCGCTGCTCGGCGTGCTGCTGCTCGCGGCACTCGGGGCGCTTGTCGCCATCGCGGTGTCCCGCGGCGACAACGGCACGACGACGATCGTCGCGACGAACATCCCCCAGCGCACGACAGTCATCAAGCCGCCCGTCTTCGGGACGACGACCGTCGCGACGACTATTCCGCCGGTCGTGACGTCGGCGCAACCGCCGCGGCCGAGCGCGCTGACCGAGTGGACGCTCGCCGACGGCTACACGCTCGTGCTCGCGACGATCCCGCTCGCCAACGGTCGCGCCAGCGCCGTGCAGATCGCGAAGCGGGCGCTCGCACAGGGCCTGCCCGACGTCGGCATCATCGACACGCGACGGTTCACCGGCCTGGCACCGGGGTACTTCGCCGTGTTCAGCGGCGTCTACCAGTCGAACGCGGACGCGGCGGCGAACATCGACCAGGCGCAGCAGGCCGGCTTTGTCGCTCCGTACGCGCGGCGGGTCACCCGGTGAGGCGAGGTGTAGCCGTCGCCTGATTGGGTAGTCAACGAGAGTGTTCGAAAGGGACGTGTTGGCTCGGGCGACAACGAAAGGCGCGACTTTGTAACAGGCGGCAAATTCTGTATGCTCGCTCGCAGCCGCCCTCTCCTCTCGACTTTTACGCGTTGTTAACAAAGGTTTCCGGCCACTTAATACGCAACGGATAAGACTCCGAATGGACGACCGCATCAGCCAGCTTCGTAACTGCATGTATCAGTACTCGCGCGCCATCTATAGGTCGATCAAAGACCTGATCGACCCGTACGTGACGCCGGCGGAGCGCCTGGAGTACCGGCGTGAGGTGCTCGCCCACTGCGAGCAGACCATGGAGCGGCTCGCGACCGATCCTCTGTATTTCGCGAAGCCCGACCGCGCCCTCTTCCAGGACATCCGGCGTTACTTCCCGATCACCGTGCAGGCACAGGTCGCCTGGGCCGTGCAGGAGGGTGTTGCCGCGGCCGTTGCGTTCATCGAGGACCAGATCGAGGCAGGCGCCCTCGACGGCGGCGTCGCCCGGTGCCGCGCGACGACCCGCAAGGGCAAGCCGTGCCAGCGCACGCCGCTGCCCGAGCGCGACTACTGCCCTTCACATCAACATCTCGAGACTCGAGTCGCCGCCTAGCAGCACCGCGCTCGCCGCGCAAAGTGCTGCGCACTTTGCGCGGAAAAGCCCGGACAGGCGCGCTTCGCGCGCGTGTCCAATTGGCTCGATTGAAGGCGCTCTGCTTCGTTGATTCGCGAGTGAGCAGTGCGGCAAAGCCGCACTGCCGACGTCACGTTTGGCTCCGCTGATACGAATCCACACGAAACCCACAGCGCTTTCCACAGGGGTAAGCGACTAGGCTCGTTCGGGTGAGTCACGACACGGACAAGCTGATCCGGCAGCTCTCGCTCGTCGCCTACCTGATGGCCGAGCGGCGGGCACTTACCGCTCGCGACGTCAAGTCGAACGTCGAGGGGTACTCGGAGATGTCGGACGAGGCGTTCGCGCGGCGGTTCTACTCCGACCGCGCGGAGCTGATCGCGCTCGGCGTGCCACTCCACTCGCAGCGCGATGAGTTCACGGGCGAGGAGCTCTACACGCTGCGGCGGGAGCAGTACTTCCTTCCCGAGCTGGAGCTCAAGGATGACGAGCTCGCGGCGCTCCAGACAGCACTGTTCCTCCTCGATGGGAAGTTCGCGTACGCGGAGCCGCTGCGGCTCGCGCTGCAGAACCTCGCGCTCGGCCGACCGGGCTTCAGCGAACTGCCGACCGACACCGCCGTGCGCGTCGAGGTGCTCGACGCGGACTACTCGGCGGAGATGCCGGGCCGGCTCGCGAAGCTCGAGGGCGCTATCTCGAAGCAGCGCACGATCAAGGTTCCCTACTACTCGATCTCGCGCGACAAGGAGTCCGAGCGGACGCTGAATCCGTTCGCGTTGCTCACCGACAACGGCATCTGGTACGTGATCGCCGAGGATCTGGATGACAACCGGCGCAAGAAGTTCCGAGTCTCGCGGGTTCGCGGCGACATCCGCTTCGCGACCCGGCGCGAGCGCGACTTTCGCACGCCGACCGACTTCGACATCGACGAGTATCGCGGCCGCCCGCCGTGGCAGATCGGCGATCTCGCCGGCGAGGCCCGCATCGAGGTGACGGGCGACACCGCGTGGTGGGTCGAGCGGTCTTATGGCGACACGGGCCGGCTGGAGGACGACGTCTTCGTCACGGAGTACTCGTCGATCCCGTTGCTCGCCGCGTGGGTGCTGCGCCAGGACGGCCGCGCGCTGCCGCTCGAGCCCATCGAGCTGAGGCGCGAGGTCGCTCGCGCGCTCCGGGCCGTTCACGCGGCGCACGGAGGACACCCGCCGCCCTTGGCGCGCGAATCCCCCGCGCCGGCGGCCAACGGAACCGGCGAACGCCCGGCAGGCCCCGTGACGCCGGAGCGCTTCGCGGTGCTGCAGGCGCTCCTCGCGTATCTGCTCGCGCGCTGCGGCGAGGGGCGAGAAGCCGTCATCTCCGCAGACGACATCGTCGAGCGCTTCCGCATCCCCGCGGACGAGCTCGAGGACCACCTCGCGCTGCTGAACCTCGTGAACTTCGGCGGCGGTTGTTACACCGTGTACGCCGAGCTCATCGACGGACGTGTGCACGTCGACAAGGAGCTCTACGGCGAGACGTTCCGTGCCGCACCGCGACTGACGCCGCTCGAGGCTCGGGCGATCCGCCTCGCGCTCGAGTACGTCGGGCCGATGATCGCGGCGGAGTCGCACACTCCGCTCGCCCGCGTGCGCAAGAAGCTCGAAGAGACGTTCGGACAGTTCGAGCTCGTGCAGACTGCCGAGCCGCACGTCGGCGGTGAGGAGGAGAGCTTCGTTTCGATCTTCAGCACGGCGATCCGAAGTCGCCGCCTTGTGGAGGTCGAGTACAAGAAGGAAGGCGAGGAGGGGTCGTCGACGCGGATCGTCGAGCCGTACTCACTCGAGCGTGAGCTTCCCAACTGGCGCGTCCACACGTGGGATCGGACGCGCGACGGCGAGCGAAGCTTCCGCCTCGACCGGATGCGCGACGCGAAGCTGCTCGACGAGACGTTCGAGCGCCGCGAAGGCTTCGAGCCGAGCCGGCTCCGCGATGCGCGCATGGCCCGTGTGCTCTACACGAAGGACGTCGCCCGCTGGGCGATCGAGCGCGGCGCCCGCCGGCTCGCCGACGGAACCGCGGTCGCCGAACTGCCCGTGGGAAGCCCGGAGTGGCTGGAGAGCGAGGTCTTCTCCTACCGCGGCAACGCGATCGTCCTCGAGCCGGACGACCTGCGCCGCCATATCCGCGACCGCGCCAAACAACTCGCGGCCGAATTACGCGTCAACAGGCTTCGCCTGTCCGGCCCGAGTGCTGCGCACTCGGGCCGGGGGTAGACCGCGCGCGCAAGTGCGCCTGCCGGTCTACCCGGGCGAAATGCGCAGCATTTCGCCCGGAACTAGACCGGGCAGGGTGAGGGTGAAGGTCGCACCCTGCCCGGGAACGGAGCGAACCTCGACCGTTCCGCCGTGCGCTTCGGCAATCGAGCGTGCGATGAAGAGCCCGAGCCCGGTGCCCGCACGCCCGGCGCCGCTCTTTGCGCGGCCGAACTTCTCGAAGATGACGCCGTGCTCCTCCCGCGGGATGCCCGGCCCTCGATCGCGGACGCCGATGACGACGCGGCCGTTCGTCGTCGACACCTCCACGTCGACCTGCTCGCCGCCCTGTGACCACTTGACAGCGTTCTCGATCAGGTTCGCGAGAACCTGGCGCAGCCGCACGCGGTCGCCGCGCACGTCCGGGAGCGGCCTGTGCACGACGGCGCGGATCTCCACCTCGTCCTGACCGAGAGCCGCCGAAGCGACGGCCTCCTCGGCGAGCTCGCCGACGTCCAGGTCGTCGAACCTGTAGGTGAAAGTGCCCGCCTCGATGCGCGACGTGTCGAGGACGTCGGCGATGAGGTCGGCGAGTCGGCTCGTCTCGTCGGCGATCAGCTCGAGGAACGAGGCGCGCTGCTCAGGAGAGAGCTCGCGCCACCGCTGCTGAAGCGTCCGCGCCGCGCCGATCACCGCAGCCATCGGGCTGCGCAGCTCGTGTGAGACGAGCGAGACGAAGTCCGCGCGCAAGGCGGAGAGGCGGCGCAGCTCCTCCACGGTGCGACGCTCGGCGTCGTACGAGCGAATGTTCTGCACCGCCGTCGCCGCGAGACGGCCGATCAGCGAGACGAGCTCGACCTCCTCCGCGCTGAAGGCGTCGGGCTCCCGGCGGACGAAGGAGATGAGCCCGACGGCGGTCGACCCGACGAGCAGCGGCGCGGTCAGTCGCGAGCGAAGTCCGAGCCCGAGCAGCATCGTTTCCTCTGGATGGAGCTCGTCGAGCATGTCGCGCCTGTACACCGTGCGCCCAGCAGAGAGGGTTTCGAAGATCGACCCGCCGATGGGCCTCGACGTCCCCGGCGGAAAGACCTTCCTGGCACCTTCGCCGGCGGTCGCGAGCACTTCGAGGCGGTCGCCTTCGACGAGCACAACGGCAATCCGGTCGAACGCCACGAGCCCGCGCACCTCGCGGATGAATGCACCGAAGGCTTCCTCGAGGGCCAGGGACGACCCGAGCGCGCGGGCGCAACGGTTCGCGGCCTCGAGCACGTCGACGCGGCGGCCGAGCGCGTCCCTCAGTTCCTCTGCCTCGGTCGTGCGGCCCTCCGACACCGCTCGCTCGCGTTCGAAGCGCCGCACGAACCAGCCGACTATCAGGCCGACGACGATCAGGCCTCCCACCTGGAACGCGACGTAGTCGGCTTTGAAAGCCTCACCCGCGCTGTCCGCGCGTAGGCGCTCGAACTCGATCAGCACCGGCACGGTCAAGACCGTGAGCACGATCGGGCCGATGATCCCGAAGCGCACGGCTGCCTCGGTGACGGCCAGGTAGAGAACCTGACGGATCGGGCTGCCGGGCTCGAAATTGTAGACCAGCAGGTACCCGGAGAGCACCGCCGTATCGAACGCCAGCGCGGACACGGCGAGCACCAGCTGCTGCGGCCGTGACATCTCCCGCCGGCTGAGCACGAAGATAACCGCCGCACCGATTGCGAACAGCACGGTGATGAGCCATGCGTCGCGCAGATACCCCGGTGGGTAGCCCGTGCTGAACACGACCTGCACGACGGCGAACGCGACGGCTCCGAGGCGAATGGAGGCGATCCAGCGTTCGGTGTCGCGCAGATGTGCTTGCTCGGTCATTCGCCACGCCCTGCGATGTGCGCTCGCGCCCAGGTTGCATGATCATCGTCGAGGCCGTCGAGCAAGTCGAGGTGCTCGGCGTTGCCCGAGTTGCCGAGCGCGACGATCGCGTTTCGCTGCAGGTAGCGGCCGTCGTTACGCGGCACGTACAACCGGTCGTAGCGCCGGGCGAGCTCGCTCGGTTCCGAGCGCAGCCAGTCGACGAGCGAGACGACGGGCTGCCCGCGCGGCTCCTCGTTGGCGCGGCGTTTCTCGATTCCGCGGTTCCACGGACAGACGTCCTGGCAGATGTCGCAGCCGTAGACGCGGTCCTCGAGCGGTGCGCGCATCGCTTCCGGGATCGGCTCCGGCGACTGCGTCCAGTACGAGAGGCAACGCGTCGCGTCGAGCGTGCCCGGGTCGTCGAGGGCGCCGGTCGGGCACGCGTCGATGCAGAGCCGGCAGGAGCCGCAGTCGAGGTCGAGCGGAGGCGTCGACTCGATCTCGACGTCCGTGACGAGCGTTCCGAGCACGACCCAGGATCCGAAACGCTTGGTGATCAGGAGCGTGTTCTTGCCGTAGAAGCCCACGCCGGCGCGCGCGGCGCCTTCGCGGTCGACGTGCTGGTTCGCGTCAACGAGGACGCGGTACTCGCCGCCGATCGCGGCGCCGAGTTGCTCGAGCTTCTTGCGCAGCTCGGCGTAGTAATCGTCCCATGTGTAGCGCGGCAGCCGTCCCTCCCCCGGGCCCGGCTCGGGGCCTGGTCGGTAGTAGCAGAGCGCTGCCGAGACGACCGTGCGCGCATTCGGCAGCAGGGTCTCGGGATGGCACGACACCTCGGGCTGCGCCATCGTGAAGCGCATGTCGGCGAAGAGGCCCCGTGCGCGCCGCTCGCGGATGTGTCGCTCCGTCTCGACGTAGGGCTCCGCCGGCGCCGCGCCGACGACGTCCAGGCCGAGCTCTTCGCCGAGCCGCTCGAGCTCATTCGAGGTCACCCCGATAGTGTGCCCCGCCTGTGAAGGCGATTCGCATCCACGAGGACGGCGGACCGGAGGTGCTCCGCTACGAGGACGCGCCGGATCCCGTCGCGGGCTCAGGTCAAGTCCTCATCGAGCTGCGCGCGGCGTCGCTGAACCACCTCGACCTCTGGGTGCGCAAGGGGCTGCCTTCGGTGCCCAAGCCGCGCATCCTCGGCGCCGACGGCGCAGGGATTCGCGCAGACACGGGCGAGCGCGTCGTCATCAACCCGGGGCTCGAGCACGGGCGCGTGATCACCGTCGTCGGCGAGCACATGGATGGAACGCATGCCGAGCTGATTGCGCTACCGGAGGCGAACGTCCACCCGATCCCCGACTCGCTCTCGTTCGAGGAAGCCGCCGCGTTCCCACTCGTCTTCGAGACGGCATGGCGAATGCTCGTGACGAAGGCCGACGTTCAGCCCGACGAATGGGTACTGATGTGGGGAATCGGCGGCGGCGTCGCCACGGCGTCGCTCGCGATCGTGAAGGCACTCGGCGCGCGCGCGATCGTCACGTCGTCGTCTGACGAAAAGCTCGCCCGCGCGCGCGAGCTCGGCGCCGACGCGACCGTGAACCACGCGACGGAGGACGTCGCGGCGCGTGTAAAGGAGCTCACCGACGGCGGTGTGCACGTCGTCGTCGAGACAGTCGGCGCGGACACGTGGCAGACGTCCCTCGCTGCGTGCCGTCCTGCTGCGCGTGTGTGCGTGTGCGGCGCGACGTCGGGCCCGAACCCCCCGGCGAACCTGCACCGGATCTGGTGGAAGCAACTGACGGTCTACGGCTCGACGATGGGGACGACCGCCGACTTCGCTGCCGTGTTCGACCTCGTGAAGTCAGGACGCATCAAGCCGGTGGTCGACTCAGTTTTCCCGCTGAGCGAGGCGCGAGCCGCGCACGAACGCCTCGAAGCCGGCGAGCAGCTCGGAAAGATCGTGCTGCGTATTCCGGGCTAGCCGAAGCCGAGAATGAACTTGGCGTCGTCCGACATCTTGTCGGGCGTCCAAGGCGGGTCCCAGGTGAGCTCGATCTCCACGTTCTCGACGCCGGGGACCTCAGACGCGACGCGGTGGATGTCCTCCTGGATCATGGGGCCGGCGGGGCAGCCCATCGACGTGAGGCTGTGAATGACCTTGACCTTCTCGCCGTCGATCTCGACGTCGTACAGCAGGCCGAGGTCGACGATGTCCATGCCGAGCTCGGGATCCTCGACCTGGCGCAGCGCTTCGATCACGTCGTCTTTTGTGAGAGCCATGCGGCCAGTGTAGCCCTGGACTGCGGTCGAGCCACGCGCGATCATTGCCGCGTGGCTCTCCCCGGCGGCACGGTCACGCTCCTGTTCAGCGACATCGAGGGATCGACACGTCTCCTCGATGCGCTCGGGGCTGCTTACCCGGAGGCGCTCGCCGAGCACCGGCGTCGGATTCGTGACGCAGTCGCTCACCACGGCGGTGTCGAGGTCGACACGCAGGGCGATGCATTCCTCTGTGTTTTCAGAAGCGCTCGCGACGCAGTGCTCGCGGCCACCGCAGCGCAGACGTCTCTCGCCGAGACGCCCGTGCGCGTGCGGATGGGCATCCACACGGGCGAGCCGGCGCTCACGGACGAGGGCTACGTCGGGCTCGACGTGCATCGCGGCGCGCGCATCTGCGCGGCGGCACACGGAGCACAGGTCATCGTGTCGAGCACGACCCGCGAGCTCCTCGATGGAAGCGTCGAGCTCCGCGACCTTGGCGAACACAGGCTCAAGGATCTTGCCGAGGCGCAGCACCTCTACCAGGTCGTCGCAAAGGAGCTGGAGCACGAGTTCCCGCCGCCGCGCTCGGAAACCGCGCCTTCGAACATCCCGCGTCCTGCCTCCCCGCTGATCGGAAGGTCGGATGAAATTTCCTCGCTCGTTCGGCTCGTGCGGGACGGCGCGCGGCTCGTCACACTGATCGGGCCGGGCGGCGCCGGCAAGACGCGTCTCGCGCTTGGCGTCGCCGACGAGCTCGTGGCGGACTTTCCGGACGGCGCGTTCTTCGTCGGTCTCGCGGCCGTCAACGACTCCGACCTCGTTCCGTCGATGATCGCCGGCGCGCTCGGCGTGAATCAGCTCAGCGGCCAGAGCCTCGCGCGACTTCTGAGTGCCAGACGCGTGCTCCTCGTCCTCGACAATCTCGAACATCTCCCCGAGGCGTCGCAGCACGTCGCGGGAGTTCTCGACGCGGGACTCGACGTCGTCGTGCTGGCCACGAGCCGCGCACCGCTGCGACTGAGCACCGAGCGGACCTTCGAAGTGCCTCCGCTCCCTGGCGACGACGCCGTCACGTTGTTCGTCGAGCGAGCGCAAGCTGTTGCGGCGCCCGAGATCGCGGAGATCTGCCGTCAGCTCGATGGCCTGCCGCTGGCAATCGAGCTCGCAGCGGCGCAGGCGTCGGTCCTCCCGCTGACCGCGATTCTCGCGCGGCTCGAGCAGCGACTCGCGCTGCTGACGCGCGGCCCGCGCGACGTCTCCGAGCGTCAGCGCACGCTGCGCGCGACGATCGAGTGGAGCGTGGAACTCCTCGACGACGACGCGCGCCTGCTCTTTGCGCGGCTGTCTGTGTTCGCCGGCGGGTTCACGCTCGATGCCGCAGAAGCGGTTTGCGGAGATGTGCTCGAACCCCTCGCGACGCTTGTCGATCACAGCTTGTTGCGCCGGAGCGGCGAGCGGTTCGCGATGCTCGAGACCATCCGCGAGTTCGCAAGGAACAGCCTCGCCGAGAGCGCCGAGGAGGCCGATCTCCGCGAACGGCACACCGCGTACTTCACCGCCCTCGCCGAGACCGCATACGCCGGCCGGCTCGAGGCTGAGACGCGGTGGGCGGACTCGCTCGAGTCGGAGCTGGATAACCTGCGCGCCGCCCTCGATCGGATCGCGCCTTACGCGGCGCGGTCGCTTCAACTGGCCGGCGCGCTCGGTTGGTTCTTCCACCTGCATTCGCACCTCGCCGAAGGACGAGAGCGACTCACGGCCGCACTCGCCCACCCGGGCGGCGACCCGCGGCACCGAGCGCGTGCGCTCACCGGGGCCGGAACGATCGCCGGCTGGACAGGCGATCTCGGCAGCGCGCGCGAGCCGCTCGAGTCGGCGATCGCGCTCTGGCGTGAGCTCGACGAGCCGATCGAGACGGCGCTCGCGATCGAAGCTCTCGGCTGGGTGCTGTTCGCATGCGGAGAAGACGCCGAGTCGCTGGAGCGGTTCGATGAGGCGCTGGATCTTCAACGTTGCATCGGGAAGCCGTTGCTCGTCAACCGAGCCCTCGTCGGCGTCTGCCAGCTGCTCGTCGCGGTGGGCGACACAGACGCGGTGGAACCGCGAGCGAACGAGCTGCTTGAGCTTGCGCGGCGCGAGGACGACGTGCGCTCGGAGCATTTCGCGCACCACTTCCTCGCCGACTGCGCGCTGATCCGCGGCGATGCCGTGACCGCCGACGGGCGGTACCGCCTCAGCCTGCAGGCGGCGCTGCCGCTCGGCGACGCGATCGAGACGAGCTTCGAGATCCAGGGGCTGGGCATGGCCGCGGCCGGGCTCGGCTACCCCGATCGGGCATTGCGGCTCGGCGGCGCGGCTGCGGCGATCTGGGAGGAGAAAGGCGCCGCGATCGACGTTCCGTTCTGGCTGGCGTTACTCGACAAGTGGTTCATGTACGCCCGCGAATCGCTGCCGGTGGCCGAAGGGGCGGACGCCTGGGAAGCCGGCCGCAGCCTCTCCTTCGAGCGCGCCATCGAGGAAGCGCTCGAGCCGGCTGCGCCATAGCCCAAGCTGACCTGTCCCAGGGACAGTCCCTCGGACAGGAGCGGCACGGACATGCCCCAGGGACTGTCCCTCGGACGTGTCCTTACAAGCCGTAGAGGCGGACTTCTTCCCGCTTTTGGCGGCGGAAGAAGTGGATGCCGTCGATGAAGCGGACCCAGTTGCAGCGCGTGCACATTACGAGCGAGTGCGAGCGCGCGCTGTCGGCGAGGTAGCGAACTCCTCGCAGCAGGTCGCCGTTCGAGACGCCGGTCGCCGCGACGATCGTCTCGCCCGGCGCAAGCTCCTCGGTCTTGAAGACGTGACCGTCGTCGATGCCTTGCTCGCGCGCCTGCTCGATCTCGCTCCGCGTCGTCGGCCACAGCTGCGCCTACAGCTCGCCGCCGAGACAGCGAAGCGCTGCCGCCGTGAGCACGGCCTGCCGCGTGCCGCCGATGCCGACCGCGAGATGGTCGTTCGTCCCGCGGATCGCTGCGGAGATCGATGCGGTCACATCGCCGTCCTGGATCAGCTTGATCCGCGCGCCTGCGGCTCGGATCTCCTCGATCAGGTCGTGGTGCCGCGGCCGGTCGAGGACGATCGTCGTGATGTCGTTGACGCGCCGTTCGAACGCCTCGGCGATCGCCTCGATGTTCGCGGCCATCGGGCCGTTGATGTCGATCTTTCCGCGCGCACGAGGGCCAACCGCCATCTTGCGCATGTACATATCGGGGAGCGTGACGAGCGAGCCCGCCTCGCCGACGGCGATCATCGACATCGCACCGTGGCCACCACGCGCGACGATGCTGCGACCTTCGAGTGGATCGAGCGCGAGATCGTAGGGTCGCTCCCCGCGGCCGACGACCGTGCCGTGCGCCAGCGATCCCCCCTCGGCGCCGATCACGATGCGACCCTGGATCGGGAGCTCTGCGAGCGTTCGCGCCATGCCGGCGGTCGCGGCTTCCTCGGCGGCCTGCTGGTCGTCGCGGCCGAGCCAGCGCGCCGCTGCGAGCGCGGCCCGCTCGGTGCAGCGGGCGAAGGACTCGCAGTCGCAGGGCTCGCTCGGCTCGACGTGCTCGTCTTCGACCTGATGCTCGACCGTCTCGGTCATACGCGCTCCAACTCGGCCGCCCGCTCGAGCACGAGCTCGATCACGGCGCTGATCGTGTCGTCGACGTTCGTATTCTCGATCACCGGTACGTCCGTTTCCCGCGCCCGCCCGACGATGAACTCCTGAAGCCGCCTGATGTCGTCCAGGCGATCCAGGTACTTCTTCACCGGCCTCAGACCTGCGGAAGCTGCGTCGCGGATCCAGAAATGCGCCGCGTGCGCCTTCTCGTCCTGAATCGAGAGCACGCACTGGACGACCGTCGCGTCGTCCCTGGGCCCGAAGACCATGCCAGGCATGAGATGAACGCCCTCGAGCACCATCGACCATCCCTCTTGCAGCGCCCGCTCGATCGTCGCCTCGACCGCGATCAGCACGTTGGTCGTCTGGTCGAGGAAGCCGTCGATCATCGACTCGCCCGACCCGGCGTCGAAGCTGGAGCGGTGGATCGACGGCAGGTACTCCTCCGCAAAGAACGCGCGCAGCGTCTGACGCACAACGTCCGTGGACGTGACGCGGTTGATGCCGAGGCGGTACGCGACCTCCGTGGCGACGGTCGACTTGCCGGTGCCCGTCGCACCGCCGATCAGCAGGATGATCGGCTTGGTCACACCGGTACTTGCTGCGGTAGGAGAGAGAGCACGGCGTCGTCGAGGCCGTCGCCTGTGACGTCGTTCGCTGCGAGAACGAGCTCCACGCCGCGCGTTGAGGCGGCTTCGGCGACGACGTCGATCGCGGCCGCCTTGAGTTCGACGAGGTAGACGTCCGCGTCGAGCCGCTCGAGCTCAGCGCGCAACGCGTCGCGGTTCGCGAGATTGCGCGAGACGTGGACGATGTCCGCGTCCAGATGCTGGACAGGCGCGTGCCCAGTCGTGAAGACGGCCGTGCGACGGCCCTGCAGCGGCTCCATCGCGCGCAGGCGCAGGTCGACGCGGACGTCCGCACCCGGGACGTCTCCGATGCCGACGACGAGATCCGAGATGGCGACGCGGAACGGGTTCAGATACGCGCCCAGATCGTGGGCGCGAGTCGTGACGAGGATGCGCGCGGACGTCGCGACGGGAGGAATGGCGGCGCCGCTGCCGTCGAAGACGACTACATCTGGATCGAGCGTGCGCGCGAGCTCGGCGCCCGCTGCGACGTTCGAGTCCGACACGGCGCCGGCGAGGCCGCCACCGGCGCGGCGGCAGCCGATCGTCGTGACGCCGGACAGCGCGGCCGTCTCGAGATGGTCGGAGGCGGCGTGACGCCCGGAGCGAGAGAGGGCGAGCAACTCGTCGACGCCCGGCTGCGCCTCCACAAGCTCCGGCTCCGGGGGTCCCCCGCGGCCCATGGCCACGACGACGACGCGGCGGTCGCGCGCGAGCAGCCGTGCGACGTGCGCTGTGACGGCCGTCTTCCCAACGCGCTTGCCGGGCCCGATGATCGAAAGCGACGGCAGGCCGAAAGGCTCCAGCTGTGGCGGGTCGAAGCGGAAGTCGGCGCCGACGTACGGCAGCCCGAGCACGAGCGCGCTCGACGCGACCCGGAAGCGCTCCGGCGGCGACAGTACGGGCTCGTCGGAGAGATCGACGACAAGGTCCGCGGCGACGGCGTCGAGTCGGTCGACGAGCGGCACGCCGTAATCCTCTCCTCCGCGCAGCTTCTCGGTGCCGCCGACGAGCAGCGCGCCGACGAAGTCGTACGGCAGCGCCGCGAGCGCATCGCGCACCACGGGCGCGTAGTGCTCCCCATCGATGACCGCGATCGCTCTCAAGGCGCCCTCACTTCGTCCTCGATGCGGTCTGTGTACTTCTCGTATTCGCGTGTGACGGTGGAGAACTGGATGATCTTCTCCTGCCCGTGGTACGGGTAGCGGCGCCACACGTCCACGTGCGACTCCTGCACCTCGATCACGTTGTAACAGGGTCGCGTGTGGCCGCGGAGCCGAAGCGAGGAGACGGTGCCCGCGTTGACGATGAACAGGTTCTCGAGCTTCCACGCGTACGGCACGTGCTTGTGCCCGCAGAGGACGAGGTCGACGCCGGAACGCTGCAGGCATTCGATCGCGTCGCCGGCGTCGTAGACGATGTTGCGCTCGCGCCCGGTTCCGGGGACGGGCAGCAGGTGATGGTGAAGGACGAAGATGCGCAGGTCGGCTGGGTCGGAGAACTGCTCCTCGATCCACGGGTAGCGACCACGTCCGATCTGCCCGTGGTCGAGATCCGGCTCTGTCGAGTCGACGGCGACGATCGTGACGCCGTTCTTGCGCAGAACCGAACTGCGGCTACCGAAGAGGTCGTCGAAGTGCACATAGCCGACGTTGCGCGAGTCGTGATTGCCCGGGATGACGACGAGCGATTCGCACTCGATCTTGTCGAGGTACTCGCGCGACTGCTGGTATTCGGGGCGGAAGCCGTAGCTCGTGAGGTCACCCGTGCAGACGACGACCTCGGGCTCGAGGTCGTTGATCTCGTCGATCGCGCGCTCGAGCAGGCTGGGCACGAAGTAAGGGCTCCCGCAATGCAGGTCGGAGATGTGGGCGATCCGGAAGCAGCCGTCCTGCATCTGGTCTGCGAAGTCTAGGCTCAAGGCTGTCGATCCCGGCAATCCCCGTTCGTCGTCTTGCCGAATCCGACGAAAGGAGATCTCGTGCAGTACATGCTTCTCATCTACTCGAACGAGAACGGCGACCCGCCCGAGGAGGACGTGATCCAGCGGTACGGCGCGTTCACGAAGGAGGTCCAGGAAAACGGCAAGCTCGTGACCGCCGACCGGCTCCGGCCCGTCGCGGCCGCGACCACCGTCCGCATCCGCAACGGCGAGACGCTCGTCACGGACGGGCCGTTCGCCGAGACGAAGGAGCAGCTCGGCGGCTACTACGTCCTCGAGTGCGAGAACATCGACGAAGCGCTCACGTACGCCGCGAAAATCCCGGCTGCGGAGCACGGCTCGGTCGAGGTGCGTCCGGTCTGGGCGATGTAGGAACCGTCGAGGCGGTCTTCCGCGCCGAGTACGGGCGCGTGGTCGCGACGCTGATTCGCGATCTGCGCGACATCGACCTTGCGGAAGACGCGCTCCAGGACGCGCTGGCGACTGCGCTCGTTGCGTGGCCGCGCGCCGGGGTTCCCTCGAGCCCCGGCGCGTGGCTCACGGTCACAGCACGGCGCAAGGCGATCGACCGCCTGCGTCGCGAGCGGCGCCTGGCCGAGCTCGTCACCGAGCTGGAGCAGCAGACGGAAGAAGTCTTGGACGACGACACGATCATCCCGGACGAGCGGCTCTCGCTCATCTTCACGTGCTGCCATCCGGCGCTCACGCCGGACGCGCAGGTGGCGCTGACGCTACGTCTTGTCGGCGGGCTGACGACCGGCGAGATCGCCCGCGCGTTCCTGGTCGCCGAGGAGACGCTCGCGCAGCGGATCGTGCGCGCGAAGGGGAAGATCCGCGCGGCGGGCATCCCCTACCGCGTGCCGCCCGACCATCTCCTCCCGGACCGGCTCGGCGCGGCGCTCGCGGTCGTGTACCTGATCTTCAACGAGGGCTACAGCGCGACGTCGGGCGACGCGCTGACGCGCCCTGACCTGATGGCG
This sequence comes from Gaiellaceae bacterium, assembly GCA_036380275.1. Lineage (GTDB taxonomy): Bacteria > Actinomycetota > Thermoleophilia > Gaiellales > Gaiellaceae > DASVFB01. The sequence goes on from DASVFB010000103.1 coordinate 32,462, forward strand.
GAGGCGATCCGCCTCGGCGGGATACTCGCTGCGCTGATGCCGGACGAGGCGGAGGTGCTCGGGCTGGAAGCGCTGCTACTCCTCCAGTCGTCGCGGACGTGCGCGCGCAGCGGCTCGAACGGCGAGCTCGTGCTGCTGGAAGAGCAGGACCGCTCGCTGTGGGACCGCGACCTGATCGAGCGCGGCGTCGCGTTGCTCGACCGCGCGCTCTCGCTGCGGAGGCCGGGGCCGTACCAGTTGCAGGCCGCGATCGCCGCCCTGCACGCTCGGGCCGGCGAGCCCGGCGAGACTGACTGGGCGCAGATCGCGCTGCTCTACGCCGAGCTCGCTCGGTTGCAGCCGTCACCGGTGGTCGAGCTGAACCGCGCGGTCGCAGTCGCGATGGCCGAGGGTCCCGCAGCCGGGCTCGAGCTGCTCGACGACCTGCCGCTCGACCGCTACCACCTCTTCCACTCCGCTCGCGCGGACCTGCTCCGGCGCGAAGGGCGCGTCGACGAGGCGCGCGCGGCGTACGAGCGCGCCCGCGAGCTGGTAACGAACGAGCCGGAGCGGGCATTTCTCTCGCGGCGTATCGCGGAGCTCGAGCCTTCGGCACACTGAAGGCAGGTGGGCGGGCCGGACGCGTTTTCGTGCAAATTCGACGAGCTGGGACGGTTTCAGTTCCGGCGGCTCTGCCGTGAGCTGGTCGCTCTCGAGCTCGGCGTAAAAGCGAGCGACTGGGAAGAAGCGCTCGTCGTGCCGGGCGGCGTGCGGCTGCCCGGCGCCGAGCGACCTCTCGCCGGCCCGACGCTCGTGGCCTCGCTGTGGTCGAGGGCGGGAGCGATCCGTCCGCCGCTGGAGCGTGTCCTGAGGGAGTCGCACCACGTTCGCGCGGGCTCGTTGCTCGTCCTGACCAACGCCTACGCCGCCGAGGAGACGGTGCCCGGCCTGGACGTCCGCATCCTCGACGCGTCGGCTCTGACCCGGATCGTGCTGTCCTCCCCGCGTCTGCGGCTCCGCCTGCCGTCGCTGCTCGGAATCTCTCCGGAGGCCACCGTTGT
>DASVFB010000104.1:0-5803 GCA_036380275.1 Gaiellaceae bacterium
GCTCGGTGCGGTGCTGATCCTCCTGACGAACGTGCCGCTCGTGTGGCTCAACCTCGTAGCAGGGATCGTGTACACGCTGACGATGCCGTTCGTCGCGCTGGCGACCGTGTATGTCTACTTCGACATGCGCGTCCGCGACGAGCTCTCGACGGAGGTCGAGTCAGCCGAGCTGCCCGCAGAGATTCAACTCGCCTGATCGTCGCTTCGCTCGACGGGCAGCTCGGCTCGCTGCTCCCACTCCGACCACGACCCCGGATAGAGCTTCCCTTCGCGACCTGCGAGCGCAAGCCTGTGCAGTGGCACGCACGCAGTCACGCCTGAGCCGCAGTACGCGACGAGCTCGCCGTCGGGTAAGCGGGGCAGCGGTGTGTCCCACGGAGCGTTCAGCGCGCCGGGAATGCGCCCAGGCACCTTGTCGATCGGGTTCGGCTCGCCGCGCCAGCGCTCCGGCACGCGCGCGTCGATGACGACCAACTCGCCGAGGCGCGCCGCCAGCTCCTCGGCCTCGATCGTGTCGTCCGTGCGCGGCCGTGCCACGAACTGCGCAGGCTCGAACTGCTCCTCGCCGGCGCGGAGTGGCCCGCGCCATGCGGCGAGGTCGATCACTGCGGTGTCGTCGTGGCCGAAGTGCCGCAGGAGCCACCAGAGCCGCTCGGCACCGCCCATCGTGCCGTACGCGACCACGAAGACGCCCGGGCCGATGCCCGCGCGGGACGCCGCCGCGGCGAACTGCTCGGCGCTTGGGAGCGGATGGCGGCCGCGTGACCCGGGCGGCGCCGACAGGTCGCGCTCGACGTCGAGGAACGCGGCGCCGGGAATGTGCCCGGCCAGGTACAGCCGGCGTCCGGCTTCGGGATCCGCGATGTCCCAGCGGCAGTCGACGAAGAGGTAGGTCACGCCGGAATCAATACACCTGGCGCTGAGGCCAACCCAGACCTGTCCGGCGTCCAGGACTCGGGTCGTGTCTGGCGGAGACGCGTGTGCGGCGACGCAGGCCCACTGCTACGGCCCCCAACGCGTCAGGGAACGGCGCGCACGCTGGACGTCCCGGCCATGACCCGAGTCCAGGACTCAGGACATGGCCGGAACAGCGGTGCTGTTAGGTCGTCGGCTCGACGGCCGGCCTGACCGGCGTCATCGCGTGCGCGGGAGCGGGATGACGGTGCGCGTGCGCTAGGCCGAGGTGGCCGTGGGACTCGGTGCCGTACCCGCCCGGGACCGGGATGTAGAACTCGGGGTAGCCCCACATGCCGTGCTCGCTCACGTCGAGGCCGGCCGTCTCGATCTCCGGCTTGGTGCGTATGCCGACTGTGCGCTTGAAAATCCAGAGCACCGCGAACGACGCGCTGAAGGCGAACGCGCCGACGGCGACGAGCCCGAGCGCCTGGACGCCGAGCTGGTGGAAGCCGCCGCCGTAGAAGAGACCGCCGCGCCCGGTCTCGAGCCTGTCCGCGAGGCTCGGCACGGCAAGGAACCCGAGAGAGAGTGTCCCCCAGACACCCGACATCCCGTGCGCCGCGACCGCGCCGACGGGGTCGTCGAGGCCGACCTTCTCAACCGCGAGCACGCCGACGACGACGATGCCTCCGGCGACGAAACCGATCACGATCGCGGCCCACGGCGCAACGAACGCGCACGCCGCGGTAATTGCGACGAGCGCGGCGATCGCGCCGTTGAGCATCATCGAGAGGTCCGGCTTCTTGATCACGAGCCAGGACGTGATCACTGCGCCGAGCACGCCGGCCGCCGCCGCGAGGTTCGTGTTCAACGCGACATACGCGAAGAAGCCGACGCCGCCGAAGTCGACGCTCAGCGTCGAGCCCGAGTTGAAGCCGAACCAGCCGAACCAGAGGATGATCACGCCGAGCGTCGTGTACGCCATGTTGTGCCCTGGGATCGCGTTCGGCTTCCCGTCCCTGTCGAACTTGCCGATGCGCGGGCCGAGCAGCAGCGCCCCCGCGAGCCCGGCGAGCGCGCCCTGGTAGTGAACGACGGTCGAGCCGGCGAAATCCTGCATGCCCTTCGCGAAGAGCCAGCCGTCCGGGCTCCAGACCCAGTGCGAGACGAGGGAGTACATGAGCGTGAAGACGATCCCGAACGCGAAGTAGACCCAGAGGCGCGTCCGCTCGGCCATCGCTCCCCAGACGATCGCGAGCGACACAGCGCAGAAGACGACTTCGAACAGGTAGCCCGCAGCGCCGGGGACCGCGCTGAACCAGCTGAACGGCGCCTGTCCGACCGCGAGCAGCGACTCGACCGACGGGACGAAGCCGGACCCGCCGACGAGCCCGTTGCCGCCGTCACCGAACGCGATGCCGAAACCGACGAGGTAGTAGACGATCGACGCGAGCGCGAAGATCAGCACGTTCTTCGCCGCGACGTGACCGACGTTCTTCATACGTGTCAGGCCGGCCTCGAGGAGCGCGAAGCCGGCCTGCATGAACATCACGAGGATCGCGGCGAGGACGACCCAGATCGTGCTCGCGGCGATTGCGAGGTCCTGCGTCTTCATCCGACTTCCACCTCCTCGAGGGGCATCGCGGTCCGGTTGTGCGTGACGTGGCCGACCTCCGTCGTCCACACGAGCCCGTCGCCCGATTCGTTGCCGCTGCGAGCGGAGTCGACGATCGCGGCGACGACTCCGTCCGCGCGTGCGTCCTCGACGACGAAGATCAGAAGTGCTTTCGGCAGGAAGCGGGACTCGAAGACGCGTCCCCGGTACTCGTGCGTGATCCCTCGCTGCCGGCCGTGTCCGACCGCCTCGATCACGGTAACCCCGACGTGCCCGGTCGCCTCCTCGACGGCGTCGATCACCGTCTCGACGCGCTCGCGGATGACCACGGCTTCGACCTTGATCACTGAATCACCTCGCTCCGTCGTTCCATCAGGACCGTGTCGCGCCACAGGCCGTCGCGCTTGGCGATGCTCCTGCGGACACCGACGACGCGGAAGCCGACGCGGTGGTGCAGCCGCAGGGATGCCGCGTTCTCGGGGAAGATCGCTGTTTGAAGCGTCCAGATGCCGGCGCTCTCGCTCTTTTCGATCAGTCGTTCCATCAGCGCGCGCCCGATCCCGCGGCCTTGCCGGTCGCGTGCGATGTAGACGCTCGACTCGGCGACGCCGCGATACGCCCAGCGCGTCGACGCAGGGCTGCACGCCGCCCAGCCGATCACGCGCTCGTCGAGCTCGGCGACGACACGGATCGGATGGGCCGCATGCCATGCCTCCCACTGAGGCACTTCGGTCTCGAACGTCGCCATGCCGCCGCGCATCCCGTCGCGGTAGATCGCGGCGACCTCCGTCCAGTCATCGGGGCGGAGGTCGCGGATCAGCATGTCGATCGCCGTCGCTAGCAATCGAAGTACAACCCGAACTCGGCGGGATGTGGGCGCAGGCGCACGACGTCGACCTCGTTCTCGCGCTTGTAGTCGATCCACGTCCGGATCAACTCCTCGCTGAACACGTTGCCCTTCGTCAGGAACTCGTGGTCGATCTCGAGTGCGTCGAGCGCCTCGGCGAGCGAACCGGGAACCTGCGGCACGTCGTCGTGCATCTCCTCGAAGAGGTCATAGTCGGCGGGCGCGCCGGCGTCGAGCCCGCGTTCGATTCCGTCGAGGCCGGCCATGAGCATCGCCGCGAACGCGAGGTACGGGTTCGCCGCCGCGTCCGGGCAGCGGAACTCGACGCGCTTCGCCTTCGGCGACTCCGAGTACATCGGGATGCGGATGCACGCCGAGCGGTTGCGCTGCGAGTACACGAGGTTCACGGGCGCCTCGAAGCCGGGTACGAGCCTGCGATACGAGTTCGTCGTCGGCGCGCAGAACGCGAGCAACGCAGGCGCATGTGCAAGGAGGCCGGCGATGTATCCGCGTGCCAGCTGCGACAGCCCCGCATAACCCGACTTGTCGGACATCAGCGGCGTGCCCTCCATCCAGAGGGACTGGTGCGTATGCATGCCAGAGCCGTTGTCGCCGAAAACGGGCTTTGGCATGAACGTCACGGTCTTCCCCGCGGCATGCGCGACGTTCTTGACGACGTACTTGTAGATCATCACCTGGTCCGCCATGCGCGTCAGCGTCTGGAAGCGGAGGTCGATCTCGCACTGCCCGCCCGACGCGACCTCGTGGTGGTGGAACTCGCACGGGATGCCGAGCCGCTCGAGCGTGAGCACCATCTGTGTGCGCAGGTCGCTCAGCCTGTCGTGCGGCGCCGGCGGGAAGTAGCCCTCCTTCTCGCGCACGGTGTAGCCGAGACCCGGCTTGCCCGAGTTCCAGTGCCCCTCGGACGAGTCGACGAGGTAGTGCGAGCGGTTCGGGCCGAGCTCGTACGACACCTCGTCGAAGACGAAGAACTCGCACTCGGGGCCGAAGTAGGCCGTATCGGCGATCCCGCTCCCGCGCAGGTACGCCTCGGCGCGCTGGGCGACGCGACGCGGATCCTTCGAGTACGGCTCGCGGGTGAGCGGGTCGGCGATCTCGCAGATCAGCGAGAGCGTCGGCACCTCGGTCGCCGGGTCGAGGATGGCGCTCGAGGCGTCGGGCATGAGGAGCATGTCGCTCTCGGAGATCCCCTGCCAGCCGCGGATCGAGGAGCCGTCGAACCCGAGCCCGTCCTCGAACGCCGACTCGTCGAAGCCGCTGATCGGCAGCGAGACGTGCTGCCACGTTCCGAGCAGGTCGCAGAACTTCAGGTCGACCATCGCCGCCCGCGTCTCCTGCGCCCACGTGAGCGCCTCGTGCCCGGCCGCCGCCTGGCCGATGTAGTGCCTCGCCTCCAACTCGGTCATCTCGCCTCCTGAGGTTTTGAACTACGGGAAAACAGATCGGGACCACAAAAAAGGCCCCACGACCTTCGAGGGTCGTGAGGCTCCATTGCCTCTGCGGGCGCCTTCGGCGGCGACCGCGTGAATCGCACCTTAGCGGAGGGTACGGCTGGACGCCATGGCTACTTGGCGGCCTCCTCGACTGCTCGCGCGGCGTCCGGATCCGTCTTCTCGACGATCGTGTAGGTGTCGCGCCGCTCGACCGCGCGCTCGACCTTGGGTCGCTCGTGCCCGGGGACGACGGCGAAGCGGCGCGGGTCCTGCCGGAGGGTCTGGTACTCGTCGCTCGCGATCAGGAAACGCTCGGTGCAATCGAGCGCGCCGCATTCGCACACGATGTTGAACGTGTCGAGCCCCGCCGTGTCCTCCTGAAGCTGCTCGATCCGCTCGTTGACCTCGCGGAAGAGCGCCTCGTTCATCCCGATCCTCTCGGTGCGGTCGCTCATCTTCGCGCATTCTCTCCGGCGGCGCTGAGGCCCGCAAGACTGGCGAAAACACTTGCGACTCATGGCAATGGTCGCTATCGTTCCGCGGCGATGTTGCTCCTCGGCTGACTCGGTTCTTCTCGCGCACCGCCTGCTTCGCGGTGGTGCGCCGTTTCCGTGTCCCGTCGTCTGAGTTGGAGCAACTGACATGTACGCCCTAGAAGTTCACAATCTGCGCAAGGAGTTCGTCCGCAAGGACAAACGCATTCGCCGCCGCCGGCGCGTCGCGCTGAACGACGTTTCTTTCACGATGGAGCGAGGCGAATGCGTCGCGATCCTGGGCCAGAACGGCTCGGGCAAGTCGACGCTTGTCCGCCTGCTCTCGACGCTGCTTTTGCACGACGGCGGCTCGGCGCACATCTTCGGCCACGACGCGTTCAAGGAGACACGCGCGGTGCGCCGTCTCGTGAACCGCGTCTCGGTCGAGGCGAGCTTCTTCAAGAAGATGTCCGCGGAGGAGAACCTCGCCTACGCGGCGCGCTTCTACGGGATGACG
>DASVFB010000105.1:0-11251 GCA_036380275.1 Gaiellaceae bacterium
GCGAGCTTTGCCTGCAGCTGGCTCGCTGCACGGGACAGCTTCAGCCGCCGCTCGTTGACGTGCACGGGCACGCGGATGGTCGTGGACTGATTTGCGATCGCGCGCTGACATGCCTGGCGAATCCACCAGGTCGCGTAGGTCGAGAACTTGAAGCCGCGTCGCCAGTCGAACTTCTCGACTGCGCGGTTCAAACCGATCACGCCCTCCTGGATCAGGTCGCCCAGCGGCAGGTCGCGGCCCTGGTAGCGCTTCGCGATCGAGACGACGAGGCGCAGGTTGGAGTTGATCATCAGCTCCTTCGCTGCCAAATCGCCCCGCTCGATCCGCTTCGCGAGCGCGACCTCGTCGGCCGCGGTGAGCAGGTGGTAGCGGCCGGCTGCGTTCATGAACAGCGTCAGCGAGTCCGTCGACGCAGGCGCAAGGTGCGGCTCGTCGAGGACAGGGGTCACGACGTCGACCTCGCGCGCATCGAGTTCCGCGCGAAGCGCGGTCAGCTCGTCGTCATCGAGGTCGTGGTCGACCGCGAAAGCCTCCAGCGCCGACTCGTCGATCGCGCCACGATCCTCGGCGTCGTCGAGGAAGGCCTGCACAGGGGTAGGAAAAGTCGTGGTGCTCAGGTTCGTTCGCTCCTTCGTCGGGGTCACGGACGGCGCAACGAACCGGGACGCTGCGCGCGTCACACGGGTTAGAACGCTTCGGCGCGACCCCGTATTCCCCTCTGGAGACTCGTCCGAAACGGCCGATACGGTCCTCGGCCATGCGCCTGATCGTGGCTCGTTGCGAAGTTCACTATACCGGCCGGCTAAACGCGATCCTGCCTGAATCGACGCGTTTACTGATGCTTAAAGAAGACGGATCCGTTCTCGTCCATGCCGACTCGGGCGGGTTCAAGCCACTGAACTGGATGACCCCGCCGACCGTGATCGAGGAGACCGCAACGGCGATCGTCGTGCGGAAACGTGCCGGCAAGACCGAGGATCGGCTCGAGATCCGCCTGTTCGACGTGCTTAGCGATGCCACGCACGAGATGGGGGAGGCGGCGGCGCTCGAGAAGGACGGCGTTGAGCGCGACCTCCAGGAGCTCCTCGCGGAGCGACCGGACTCCCTCGGCGGCGACCTTCGACTCGTGCGCCGCGAGTGGCCGACCGACATCGGCCCTGTCGATCTGATGTGCCGCGACGAGGACGACGGCTGGGTCGCGGTCGAGATCAAGCGCATGGGGACCATCGACGCGGTCGAGCAGCTAAGCCGCTACCTCGAGCGCATCCGCCGCGACCCTGCGCTCGACGGCGCGCGCGGGGTCCTCGCAGCGCAACGCTTCAAGCCGCAGGCCGTCGTGCTCGCGGAGGCGCGCGGGATTCACTGCGTGGAGGTCGATCTCGCTGTTCTTCGCGGCGACCGCGAGCCCGACCTGACACTCTTCGTCTAGCCGCAATTCGCAGAAGGCGCGGCTTTGCCGCGCCGACGCGTACAAGGATCGAAGCGAGATCCTTTGCCTACCGCCAAAAGGCACGCGCGCCGCAGGCGCGCCTGCGGTCTAGCCTCGCGCGAAATGCGCAGCATTTCGCGCGAAACTAGCGATACCGGTAGACGATCCGGCCGCGGTTGAGATCGTAGGCCGACAACTCGACCTTGATCTTGTCTCCCGGCAGGATGCGGATGCGGTGTCGCCGCATCTTTCCGGCCGTGTACCCGAGCGTCTCGTGACCGTTTTCGAGCGCGATCCGGTACATGCCGTTTCGGAAGGCCTCCATCACTTCGCCTTCCAGTTCGATTTTCTCTTCCTTGCCTTCTGCCATTCACTCTCCTTGCGACGTCCCGCCCGCACCCAACGGTGCGGGCGGAATCGCCTGAACTCGTCCTACGCGACGGCCGTCACGTTCGTCGCCTCGGGGCCCTTCTCGCCCTCGCGCGACTCGAACTCGACCTTCGCGCCTTCGGCGAGGGTCTTGAAGCCATTACCGGTGATCTGAGAGTGGTGGACGAAAAGATCCTTGCCACCCTCCTCGGGCGTGATGAACCCGTAGCCCTTCGCATCACTGAACCACTTCACGGTTCCAGTTGCCATAAAAAAAACACCTCCCTTACCAAGTTCACGAACGGGTAGTGGAAGTGCTTGGCACGACCTGTACTCGCTCTCGTGTTCGTCGAACAGTCTAGCCGCTTCCTGCTGAAACCGCGCTCACGCAGCGCTGCGAATCGCCTCGATCTCGCGGTTGACCGCGAGCCGGCGGAGCGCTTGAGCCTCGATCTGACGCACGCGCTCGCGCGTGAGTCCGAGCCGGCGGCCGATCTCGTCGAGGGACTTCGGCTCTTGATCTCCGTTCATGCCGTACCGCAGCTTCACGACGTCTTGCTCGCGTTCGGGAAGCGCGCTCACCGCGCGCTTCAGTGTCTCTTCGGTGAGGCCGACGTGGAGCTCTTCCTCGATGTCGTGGTCCGACGTCGCGACGATGTCGCCGATCGACGAATCGCTGTCGTCCCCGAGCGGCTTGTCGAGACTCGTCACTGCACGCGCCGCCTTCTGCACCTCGCGCACCTGCTTCAGCGGGAGCTTCGCGCGCTTCGCCACCTCCTCGTCGGTTGGCTGACGCTCGAGCTCGGCGACGAGCTCGCGCTCCGCGCGCGAGATCTTCGTCTCGCGCTCGAGGATGTGCACGGGAATCCGAATCGTGCGCGACTTGTTCGCGACACCGCGCTGAACGGCCTGCCGGATCCACCACGTCGCGTATGTCGAGAACTTGTAGCCGCGTCGCCAATCGAACTTCTCGACCGCACGGATCAGGCCGATGATGCCTTCCTGGATCAGGTCGAGCAGCGACAGGCCGTGACCCTGGTACTTCTTCGCGATCGAAACGACGAGGCGCAGGTTGGAGTTCACCATCAGATCCTTGGCGGCCTTGTCGCCGCGCTCGATTCGCTTCGAGAGCGCGACCTCTTCGTCCGCGGTGAGCAGCTTGTACCGACCCGCTTCGTTGAGGAACAGCTGCAGCGCGTCGGTCGTCGCGTTGACGAGATCGCCGTTGACGTATGTCGCGTCGGGCGCGTTCTCTTTGCAGCAATCGTCGGTCATCTCGAGACCGCGCTCTTCGATCTCCTGGTAGAGCGCCGACAGCTGCTCGTCGCCGAGGTCGAGATCCTGTGAGAGCCGCTCGAGCTCGGACATACAGACGAAGCCCTCGTCTTCGCCGTGAGCGATCAGAGCTGCGATTGCGTCCTGAACCATGTCGCTCGACCTATCCCCGTTCTCCCGGTCGGCCTAACCCGGGAACGACCGTCGTGTCTCTGGTACTAAACTTTCCGCCTATGTCCGGCGAGTGGTGGGGTTTCATCTTCCTGATGCTCATTATGAAGGTCCCGATCGCCTATCTCGCCGGGGTCGTCTGGTACGCGTGCAAGGCGCCTGATCCGCCAGAACCGGCGGTGAAGCTCGTTGAAGCGCCCAAGCCCGGGCCGGAGTGTCCGTGGCGGCTGCGCCACCGGCGTCCCGTCGGCCCACGCCGCCCGCCGACAGGGCCGCGCGTTGGCCGTTCACCGCGGGTCGCGCATGCGTACGCTAGGCGGCGGTGAGCGCGGAACCCACCCCGAGGGCAGGATCGGCCGAGGTCGTCGCCGGTTTCCTAGCGGTCATCTCGATCGCGGCCAGCTTCCTCGCCATCGTCTGGCATCCGATGCGGGTCAGCCCCTTCGCGATCCTTCTGGCGTTGATCGCGGTCGGCATGGCCCCGCGGACCGCTCGACTACCTGCGCTTGCGGTCGTCATCGGCGCGATCTGCTTTTTCGTCGGCATGACGGTCGCAGTGACGACGAACAATCCGCTGTATTAGAAGCCCTCACTGAATGACTCAAGGCTTCATTCTGTGAGAGCTTCTTTAGCCCTACACTGAAGGCGTGCCGCATGACGTCGATGCGCTGAACGCGGGCTTCGCGGGTCAGCTGCTCGAGCAGTATCTCGAGAACCCCGCGTCCGTCCCCGAGGAATGGCGCGCCCTCTTCGAACAGGGCGACGACGCCGAGCTGCTCGCGTTGCAGCCCGGCCTGGTGCGGTTGCTCGAGCAGCGTTCCAACGGCGCCCCAACGCCAACGGACACCGTGTCACAAGGCGCCGCTGTGGCCGAGCCGGAGGTGGACGAGGAGCTACTCGGAGGCGTCGCGGCCGCGATGGCGCTCGTCAAGGCCTATCGCATGCACGGTCATCTCGCCGCGCGGCTCGATCCGCTCGGCTCCGAGCCTCCCGGCGATCCGGCGCTCGAGCCCGAGCGCATGGTGCCGAGGCTGACGCCCGAGCTCCAGGCGCGCATTCCCGCGCGGCTGCTGCGGACGTATGTCGAGGGCGAGACTCTCGCCGAGGCGCTGCCGAAGTTGCAGGAGACATATTGCGGGACGATCGCGTACGAGATCGAGCACATCTCGGATCACGAGGAGCGAGTGTGGCTTCGCGAGGCGATCGAGTCGGGCCGGTATCGCGAGCCGCTGAACGACGACGAAGAGCGCGCCTTGCTCACGCGGCTGACTGAGGTCGAGGGGCTCGAGACGTACCTGAGGAAGGCGTTCCTCGGACAGAAGCAGTTCTCGATCGAGGGCCTCGACGTGCTCGTGCCAATGCTCGACGAGTCGATTCACCTCGCCGCGGACGCCGGCGCGCACGAGGTCGTGCTCGGGATGGCGCACCGCGGCCGGCTCAACGTGCTCGCGCACGTCATCGGCCGGCCTTACGAGACGATTCTTCGGGAGTTCGAGGGCGAGCGGATGCTCGAGGCGGTCAGCGCCGACTCGGAGGGCGGCACCGGGGACGTCAAGTACCACCTCGGCGCGCAGGGCAGGCGCTCGACGAAGAGCGGAGAGATCAACGTCACCCTCGCCGCGAACCCGAGCCATCTCGAGGCCGTCGACCCGGTCGTAGAGGGACAGACTCGTGCCGACCAGACGGACCGCTCGACACGCGAGGGGCTGCACGACCCTTCGGTCGCGCTCGCGATCCTCATCCACGGCGACGCGGCGTTTCCGGCCCAGGGCGTCGTCGCCGAGACGCTCAATCTTTCCTACCTCGACGGCTACGCGACCGGTGGCACGCTCCACCTGATCTCGAACAACCAGGTCGGCTTCACGACCGAGCCAGAGGAAGGGCGCTCGACGCGCTACTCGAGCGACCTCGCAAAGGGTTTCGACGCGCCGATCATCCACGTGAACGCCGACGATCCGGAGGCCGCGGTCTCAGCCGTGCGACTCGCCCTTGCGTTCCGCCGCCGCTTCTGTGACGACGTCGTCATCGACCTGGTGGGCTACAGGCGCCACGGGCACAACGAGCAGGACGAGCCGGCGTACACGCAGCCGCTGATGGCTGCGCGCATCGCTCGCCATCCGTCCGTGCTCACGCAGTTTGCCGAGCGGCTCGCGGAGCGCGGGATCGTCTCGCGCGAGGAGGCAGATCGGCTCCTCGAGCAGATGCACGCGGCGCTGCGTAGCGCGCACGAACGGTTGAAGGAGTCGATCGCCGCCTCCGCGCCGAGCGCACCGCGCGACGAGCGGTTGCCGTTCGAGGCGGCGGGCCAGGTCGCCACGGCCGTTCCCGCCGACCGCCTGCGGAGCCTGAACGAGCGGCTTCTCGAGGTGCCCGAGGGATTCACGATTCATCCCAAGCTCCTACGACAGCTCGAACGGCGGCGCGACGCGTTCGAGGAAGGAGGCATCGACTGGGGGCAGGCGGAGGGGCTCGCCTTCTGCTCGCTCGTCGTCGAGGGGATCCCCGTCCGGCTCACCGGCCAGGACACCGAGCGCGGAACGTTCTCTCATCGCCACCTCGTCCTGCACGACGCGGAGAACGGCCAGCGCTGGACGCCGATCCAGCATTTGAACGACGCGACCGCTTCGTTCGAAGTCTTCAACTCGCCGCTGTCCGAATACGCGTGCGTCGGCTTCGAGTACGGCTACTCGGTCGCCGCCGCGGATGCGCTCGTGCTGTGGGAGGCCCAGTTCGGGGATTTCGTCAACGGCGCGCAGATCGTGATCGACCAGTTCGTCTCCAGCGGCCTCGCGAAGTGGGGGCAGACGTCACGGCTGACGCTCCTGCTCCCGCACGGGTACGAAGGCAACGGGCCCGAGCACTCGAGCGCGCGCGCCGAGCGCTTTCTGCAGCTCGCCGCACAGGAGAACATCCGGATCGCGAACTGCACGACGTCGGCGCAGTACTTCCACCTGCTGCGGCGGCAGGCGCTCTCTCCCGCAGCGCGTCCGCTCGTGGTGCTGACGCCCAAGGGGCTCCTGCGGCTCAAGGACGCGGCGTCGACGCTGCAGGATCTGTCGGAGGGCTCGTTCCGTCCGGTGCTCGACGACCCGACCGTTGAGCATGAGCAGGTCAGCCGTCTCGTCCTTTGCTCGGGCAAGGTCTACTACGACATCGTCGGTCACGAGGCGCGCGCGCAAGAACGCGGAGTCGCCGTGGCGAGGCTCGAGCAGCTCTATCCGTTCCCGGTCGACGCGGCGGCCGAGCTCTTCCGTGGCTACCCGAAACTGCACGAGATCGTCTGGGTACAGGAGGAGCCCCAGAACATGGGTCCGTGGCGGGCGATTCGCCACCGGCTCGAGGACGCCGCGGCCGGCGTCAGCCTTCGTTACGTGGGACGTCCCTGGCGTGCCTCGCCGTCGGAGGGCTATCCGACGGCCCATGGCCGCGAGCAGGACCGGATCGTTAGCGAGGCCCTTTCCTTGCACGCCGGGCCGCCGCGGTCATAACGGCTGCGCGCACGACTCTCGGGCCGTGCTTCCGCGTTGCCTTGATCAGGCGCCGTCTCTGCCCAGGCGGAAGCCTCGTCCATAGGTCGAAGGCCGTCAGCGCGATTCCGAAGGGGCCGAGGCGGCGAAGTGGGGCCATGGGCACATTCTTCCTGATCCCGCTCTCCCAGGCGCTCTCGTGAGCTTGCGCACGGAGTCCCTCCGCGGAAGGGGCTAGACTCCCGGGTCGAAACTGCCCCAGGAGGAAACATATGTCGGTTGAAAGTCCGTCGTTGTTCGCCCAAGCGATCCAGGAACATCTCGAGCTGAAGCAACAGAACGCCACGCTCGATCCCCAGATGCCCCTGCACGGCTACAAGTCCGAGGATCCCTTCGAGAACCACCCACTCTTCAAGACCGAGGAACAGGCGCGGATTGAGGAGACCATGGACGGCGAGCCGTCGGTTGTCGCAGCAGGCCCGTGGCCCGGCGAAGAATCGGCGACGGTCGAGAACGCCCACGCGACGCACCCGGAACTCGAGGACAGCCTCTGGGGTCGCGAGTCGCGCGACTTCGACTGGGGCGATTAGCCGCTTCGCGCAAAGTGCTCGCACTTTGCGCGAGAAGACCTGGCAGGCGCGCTTCGCGCGCGTGCCAATTTGGTGCTTTTGACGGCGCGCCGCTTCGGTCTCGTGTGAGTGAGCAGTGCGGCTAAGCCGCACTGCCGGCGGTACGTTATTTGACGTAGCCGAGCTCGTTCAAAAGCTCGCCGGCTTCGGCTTCGACTTCGTCCAGCTGGTCCGGCGTAAGGTCTTTTCTGTATCGACCGACTGAGCGGTCGAACGCCTTGGACAGCGATTCGGTCAGCGGGTTCGGGTCAAGGTCGAGGTACTCGGCCAGCCGTTGGGCGACCGATCCCGGCTCGCTTACCAGCTGCTCATAGCGGATTTCGATCGTTCGCTCCGGGGCGGACCTCGCTCCAGACACGTAGCGGCGCCACGCCCACGCTGCTCGGCGTGCTTCGCTTGCTGTCCTGAACTCTTCGGCCCGGTCCGGCTCGACCCAGAAGCGTGGATGCGCCCCGTACGCGACTCCGGCGTCGTCGCTTCCTGCGCGCTCTGCGCCGAGCCAGCCGCGCTCGAGCAGCGAACAGACGACGTCGCGGCCGTCCCTCACGATGTGCACCGCCTTCGCGAACGGATACGCGTGCAGCGCAGCGGCGAGGACGAAGCTCGTCTCCGGCGTCTGCTCGACGCCGCGCAGGTGGCCCGCGAGACCGAGGCGACGCACGACGTCGAGCGTTCGCCGAAAGCGCCTCGCCGCCTCCTGCTCGGGGAGCCGCGCCAGCTGCGGAATCGACGCCTTGAGCGGCTTCACCTCGCCGAGGTCGACCAGGCCGGGTTGGGCGCCTAGCGAGCCGCCGAGAAACGTCGTGCCCGAGCGTGGCGAGCCGACGACGAAGATCAGCCGTGCCTCCCGCTTCAGGGACGGACGAGTGCGTGTGCGCCCGAGCACGCGGGCGGCACTCGTTCCGTAGAGCGCGGCCGTCCTGGCCGTGCCGGGGATGTCGATCCTCCCGCCGATGGCCGCTGACTATGCCTGAAGGACCGCGGCGACTCGAGGGCTGCCTCGTTACTCCGCGCCATTACGCCGATCGGTAGGGTCTTGGCGTGGAGAATGGCCGCGTTCACGCAATGGCAGAACTTGCCGTCAAGGTCGGCGCCAATGTCGGCGAGGGGCAGTACGTCCTCGTCATCGCTCTGATCGAGCACGCGCCGCTCGTGCGTGCGGTCGCGGACGTTTCGTACGAGCTCGGAGCTCGTTACGTCGATGTGGCCTATATCGACCAGCACGTTCGCCGCTCGATGATCGAGAAGGGCCCCGACGAGACGCTCGAGTGGAGCCCGGACTGGGCCGTCAAGCGGATCGACGACCTCGGCAAGGAAAACGGCGCGCTGATCACGATCACAGGTGACCCCGAGCCGGAGTTGCTGAGCGACCTCGACCAGGAACGCATCGGCAAGGCACGCCCGGTCAGGATCGCCGAGGCGCACCTGCGCAACGTGATGGCGCGCCGCGTTGGGTGGACGATCGTCAGCTATCCCAACGCAGGCTGGGCGCAGACGATCTTCGGCGAGCCGGACGTCGAACGGCTCTGGACAGATGTCGAGCGTGCCGTGCGCCTCGACGAGGCGGACCCCGTGTCGGCGTGGAGGGAGCACATCGCGCGGCTCGAGGATCGGTGCCGCATGCTGAACGAGCGCCGGTTCGACGCGATCCACTTCCGCGGCCCAGGAACCGACCTCACGGTCGGTCTCAACAAGAAGTCGCGGTGGGCCTCCGGTAACACGGAGACGGAATTCGGCCGCCGGCACGTTCCTAACATGCCGACGGAGGAAGTTTTTACGACTCCGGACTGGCGGCGCACCGAGGGCACCGTTCGCTCGACGATGCCGCTCGCGCTGCCGGGGAACATCATCCGCGATCTCGAGCTCACGTTCTCCAACGGGCGCGTCGTTGGCGTCAAGGCATCGACGGGCGAGGACTACGTGCGCGCGCAGATCGAGGCCGACGAGGGCGCCGCTCAGCTCGGCGAGGTGGCACTCGTCGACGGCACGTCACGCGTCGGTCAGATCGGGCACATCTTCTTCAACACGCTCTTCGACGAGAACGCCACGTGCCACATCGCGTACGGCCGTGGCATCGCGTACTGCGTCGAGGGGACGAGCGAGCTCGACGAGGGCGCCCAGCAAGCGGCGGGTGTCAACCAGTCGACCGTGCACACGGACTTCATGATCGGTGGCCCCGAGGTCGACGTCGACGGCGTGACGGAGAGCGGCGAAGCCGTTCCTGTCATCCGGAACGACGAGTGGCAACTGACCTAACGCACGCCGGCGGCCGTTAGCGCCAACTTGGCGAGCGCGCGGGGAAGCCGCTGCGCCTTGCGAATCGTCTCGTCGAGCGCTTCCGCGAACCAGTCGAGGTCGGACTCAGAGACCGTGAGCGGCGGGATGCCCTTGACGACCGGGATCCTGTGGCCGGCAACCTGGCTGAGGATCCGGTGCTCCTTGAAAAGAGGCACGACGACGACCTGCGCGAACAGGCCGGGCTGGACCCGGTCGAGCAACCGGTACGACCGCCTACCGGACTCGGGCTCGGCGAACTCGATCGCCCAGAGGAGCCCAAGCCCCCGCACGTCGTGCACGACGTCGTAGCGCTCGACCAGCGGGAGCGTCAGCTCGAGCAGACGTTCTCCCAGCCGCGCGGTGCGCGCGACAAGGTCCTGCTCGTCGAGCTCGTGCAGCGTTGCGAGGCCTGCCGCCATTGCGAGCTCGTTCGGCGCGAACGTCGAGCCGTGCGAGAACGAGTGCTCGAGCGAGTCGAACACCGCGGCATGCACCGCCTTCGACATCAGCAGCGCGCCTACGGGCACGTAGCCGCCGGAAAGCGACTTCGCGACCGGCACGAGATCAGGCTCGAGCCCCCAGTGCTCGAACGCGAATAGCGTCCCCGTCCGCCCGAAGCCCGTTTGCACCTCGTCGACGCAGAAGAGCGTCCCGTATTGACGGCAGAGCCTCTGCGCGCCTTCGAGGTAGGCGGGCGGTGGCAGGTTCACTCCCTTGCCCTGCACCGGCTCGATGAGGAACAGCGCAACGTCCTCGGCGAGCAACTCGCGCTCGAGAGCGTCGAGGTCGCCGAAGGGTACGCGCGCGAAACCTGGGATCAGCGGACCGAACCGCTCTGTGAACTCGCGGCTGCCGCTCGCGGAGAGCGCGCCGAGCGTGAGGCCGTGGAAGCTGTGCTCCGCAGACAACACTCGTGTTCGGCTAGTTGCAGCGCGGCCGAGCTTGATCGCGGCCTCGACGGCCTCGGTGCCCGAGCTCGTGAACAGCACGCGCTCCAGCCGCGCCGGCGTGCGCCGGATCAGCTCCTGCGCGAGCAGCGGCGGTAGCGGTGATGCGCCGAGCTGCACGGATCCGGGCAGATCGAGCTCGAGGGCTTCGACGAGGGCCGCGCGGACACGTGGGTTGTTGCGTCCGACGTTGAACATGCCGAAGCCCCCGAGCATGTCGAGGTACTTGTCGCCCCGCGCATCCCAGAGGTACGCACCCTCCGCGCGTGCCCACTCGCGGTCGAAGCCGATCTTCTCGAGCACCCGTGTGAACTGCGGGTTGATGGTTCGGCCCCACAGGTCGACGTTGCCGTGATCGCGGTCCGCGAGCAGCTCGGCAAGTCTCAAATCGCTCACCCGGGGAACGCTACTGCCATGTCAGAAGCTGTCGCAAAACGACCGCCGAGCGCCTAGAGTCCGGCGCCGTGGCTTCCGTCTACGACGTCGCCACGATCTTGCGCGCCGACAGGGAACGTCGCAGGACATATGTCACCGACGACGCAAGGCCGAGCTGTGGGGCTCGGTCGCATGAGTTGCGCCTGCTCGCAGACGGGCTCGTCGACGTCCACATCGACCTGACGCCTCGGGGCATGAGGGCGCTCAGCCTGTACGCGTAATCGACAGGATTCGCGCGGTCCACGAGCCGCG
>DASVFB010000106.1:0-2458 GCA_036380275.1 Gaiellaceae bacterium
AGCTGGTCCTTGACAACGAAGAAGACGACGAACGACGCAGCGACGATCGCGAGCGCGACCGCAGCCGCGGACGCCAGCACGAGCCTGGTGCGAAAACTCATCTCTCGCGCAGGGCGTACCCGACGCCGCGGATCGTGTGGATCAACCGCGACTTGCCGCCCGCCTCCGTCTTGCGCCTCAGATATCCGATGTACACGTCGAGCGAGTTCGACCCGAAGCCGAAGTCGTACCCCCAGACGCGCTCGAAGATGATCGAGCGCGTGAGAACTTGTCGCGGGTTGAGCAGGAACAGCTCGAGCAGGGCGAACTCCGTCCGCGTCAGCTCCATCGCATCGCCGCCGCGGCGAACCTCGCGCGTCGCCGGGTCGAGCTCGAGATCCGCGAAGCGCAGGACGTCGACCGCTCCGTCCGCCGAGCGACGGAGCAGCGCGCGAACACGCGCGAGCAGCTCCACGAGCGCGAACGGCTTCACGACGTAGTCGTCTGCGCCGGCGTCGAGCCCCGCGACGCGGTCCGAGACCTCGTCGCGCGCCGTCAGCATCAGCACGGGCAGTCGGCTTCCCGTCCGCCGTAGCCGCCGGCAGACCTCGAGACCGTCGACGTTCGGCATCAAGACGTCGAGGACGACGAGATCCGGGTCGTCTCTGTTTCCCTGGAGCCGCTCGAGGGCCTCCATCCCGTCCGCCGCCATCTCCACGTCGTAGCCCTCGAGACGCAAAGCCCGGCCCAGCGACTCGCGCACGGCCGTATCGTCGTCCACGACAAGGATTCGCATGACTCCTATTGTGCTCCGCGTATTTGAAAGGACGTTAAGGAAACTCCCAGGTTGTTCTTAACCGGCATTTACTCGCGCATGCTCTACTGAGACCGTGCAAACCGGCTCCGGGAAGATCGCCGCGATCGCTGCAGCCGCCGCCCTGGCGGGCGCGGGAATCGGCGCGGGCGCATATGCGCTGTTCAAGTCGGAGGCCGGCACGACCGTCGTGCGCCCGGTCCAGGTGACGCAGTCGCTTCAAGCCGCAAACAGGTCCGGAAGCGCGCTCAGCATCGGCAGCATCTACAAGCTCGCCTACAGAGGCGTTGTGAAGATCATTGTGACGACGAACAGCACTTCGTCTCCCTTCAACGACCAGGCACAGCGGGCGCAGGGCTCCGGATTCGTCTACGACATGAACGGGGACGTCATCACGAACCAGCACGTCGTGGACGGCGCCGACTCGATCAAGGTCACCTTCTGGAACGGCAAGACATACAACGCCTCGCTCGTTGGCGCCGACCCCTCCACCGACACGGCGGTGATCAAGGTCGACGCGCCCACCTCGATGCTGCATCCGCTCCAGTTTGCGAACTCGAGCTCCGTCGAGGTCGGTGACGGCGTCGTCGCGATTGGTAGTCCATTCGGACTCGAGGAAACGGTGACGGCAGGAATCGTCAGCGCGCTGCACCGGCAGATGACTTCACCGAACCACTTCACGATCGATGACTCGATTCAGACCGATGCGGCGATCAACCACGGCAACTCAGGCGGCCCGCTGCTGAACATGCAGGGCAAGGTGATCGGTATCAACTCGCAGATCGAGAGCGACACCGGCGGCAACGACGGCATCGGGTTCGCGGTGCCGTCGAGCACCGCACGCTCGATCGCGAACAAGCTGGTCTCCACGGGCAAGGTCGAGCACGCCTACTTCGGCGTCTCGCTCCAGGACGTGCAGAACGGCGCGCGGCTCAGCAGCATCTGCCCCGGCAAGCCGGCGGCGAGGGCCGGCCTGAAGGACGGCGACGTGATCACGTCATTCGCCGGCAAGAAGGTCAGCTCGGTCGACGCGCTGCGCTTTGCTGTGGACGCAAAACGCCCCGGTGACATCGTGACGGTGACGTACCTCCGCGACGGGAAGACGCGGACTACCTCGGTCACGCTCGTGTCGCGTCCGGCCAATCCCTGCTCCTAGACGATCCGCCCTCGAACCTGGCCGAGCGGCTCGCCGCGGAGCACGACCTCGTCGCCGTCCTGGAGGAACGGGCCTTCGTTCCACGTCAGCTCGATGAGGCTGCCGCGCTCGCGCTCGCCGGCGCCTGAGATCGTCCCGGTCGCGAGCAGGTCGCCCGTGCGGAGGCTCGCGCCGTTCGACGTTAGATGCGCGATCTGCTGCGCGATGTTCCAGTAGAGGTTGCGCGCGTTCGTGCGCGAGACGACCTCGCCGTTCAGCTCGACCTCGAGCGGGATGTCGAACGCGAAGTTCTCGATCCGGAGGTGGTCGAGAGGCATCGGGTCCTGCTCGACGCCCGGGACGGACGTAAGCTCGTCGAGCGTCGTCACCCACGGGGAGATCGACGTCGCAAACGACTTGCCGAGGAACGGGCCGAGGGGCACGTACTCGAACGCCTGGATGTCGCGCGCGCTCCAGTCGTTGACGAGCACCGCGCCGAAGACATGCTCGAGCGCGCGCTCGATCGGCAC
>DASVFB010000107.1:0-5064 GCA_036380275.1 Gaiellaceae bacterium
CGTGCTCTGGGCGTGGACGACCGGCGATGCCGTCGGGCCGAACATGATGACGCGCAACAGCTACCTGCTCAACATGGGCTACGTCATGGAGCGCGCTCCCGTGAAGCCAGAACGCGCGATCCTCGAGGCGAACATGGGCGGGGACAAGAAGCCGTCGTACCAGTACTTCCACACGGGTCACGGGAAGACCGTGATCGCGGAGTGCACGCTCACGGACGAGGCGATCCGACGCATTCTGCGTACGACGGCGGAGGATCTCGAGGCGCTCGCGTGGGCCGGCACGAACGGCGCCGTCGCGTCCGGGATGCAGTCCGTCGCCTTCACGCCTGCGTCCGCGATCGCCGCCGTCTTCACGGCCACCGGACAGGACATCGGCATGGTCGGGACGAGCTCGATGGCGCACGGAACCGGCCGCCGGGTGGACGGCGGCTTCCACTGTTCGATCCGCTTCCCCGGGCTCGAGGTCGGAACCGTCGGCGGCGGGACGACGCTGCCGTCGGCACACGACTGGCTCGAGCTCATCGGCTGCGCCGGACGGGGAAAGGTCTACCGCTTCGCGCAGATCGTCGCGGCTGCGGCGCTGGCGCTCGAGATCTCGGCCTCAGCCGCGATGGCGAGCGCCGGCTCGGAGAACTTCTTCCGCGCGCACCACGAGCGCGGCGGGCTTCGCTGACCCGGCCGGGGGATCAAGCCGCGCCGCGAAACTAGAGCGAATGAGAAGGGCCGCCCGGAGGCGGCCCTTCGTCGTCCTTCCCTGATGCTTCGGCCTACTTCTTCGAGAGGTTGAGCACCCACGCGCCCAGCCCGTGCGACGACGCGTAGAGCACGCGCGAGTCGGGGACGATGTTGAGCATCGTCACCTCGACCATCGGCATACCGGACGCAGCCGCCTCCCACGTCGTGCTCCCGTCCGGGAGCACCCAGACGCCGAAGTCGGTCGACGCATAGAGGTCGCCGGTCATGTCGTCGAGTGCGACGCCGGTCACCGGCAGGTCCTCGAGGTTGTAGCTGAGGTCCGTCCACGTCGCCACGCCGCCGATCCGGTCGACGCGGAACACGTGCCCCGGCGTCGTCGGCGTGTTGATGTTGTAACCGCTGTACGCAACGTACGCGCGGTTCGCGTTCGAACCGTCGACATAGATCTGCGAGATGTCGCGACGCGGAGCGTTCGCCACCGCGGTGCAGGTGGCTGCCGGTCCCGCGCAGTCCAGGCGCGTCCACGTCACGGCCGAGGCCGCCGCGTTCGCGTTGTCGCTGATGAGGAGGCGGCCCGTGATCGTCGCCGCCCAGAGCGTGCCGCCGTTCTGGCGAGCACGCGCGAGTGCACCGATGAGGTCGCCCGCTACTGCGTCGGCGCCGTATGCGGTACCCGTCAGATCGGTCGCGCCCGCAGGCCCGATGCGAACGAAGTCACCGCAGATGGGATTCGCGGCCGAGGTCGTGAACTCGGGGCAATTCGCCTCGAGGAACGCCTGGTCGCCGCCCCAGTCCTGCGTCCGCCACACCGACTGCGAGCCCTGGAAGATCGAGCCCGCGAACGTCTCGGTCGGATCGGCGATGTCCGGCGGGTAGAAGAGCGATCCCTCCGGGCTGGAGACGATCCCGCCGGTAGCAATCACCCACTTCGTCGGATCGCCGTTCTGGAAGTTCACGTCGTTCGCTTGACCCGTGAACGTGTTGAACCGCAACTTGCCGTCGGCGGCGTTGAAGCCCGACTGTCCGCCGTCGCCATACATGATCTGCGGCCACTCTTTCGGCCCGCCGTTGAACTGGAACGTGCCGTTGTCCTGCGTGCCCCCCATCAACCGATCCAGCGGCTTGTGCGGGTCGACCGAGAGGCTCATGAACTGCAGCGTCGGCAGACCCTCGTTCAGGCTGGTCGTCTGCTCGGGGATGCGCCACAGCAGCGACTTGCAGAACGCAGTCCCTGCAGCGTCGAGGCCGCGGCTGTCGCAGTCATTCGACCCATCGACGTACTTGCCGTTCGAGCGGACGACGCCACCGTCGTTCCCGTCGATCCACATCAGCGGGCTCCCCGGGATCGTCACGAGAGCGTGGTGATCCGGATGGAGCCAGCCCGCGCCACTCTTGTCGAGCGTCAGGTCGCTGAATGTCGCGCCGCCGTCCGTCGAGAGCAGCACAGCACGGCCGTTGTCGGGACCGTGGTAGTTGTCGTAGTCGTACGAGCCGGCGATGTAGACGATGTCCGGCGAGCCCGCGGGCGAGTAGACGACGTTGTCGTACCAGCACTGGGCGCCGGCAGAGTAACCGCAGTAGCCCCGGTTTTGCGGTGTCGTCATGTCGGCGAATGTCGCCGCTCCGGCCGCGTCGTCCGTCCTGAACACACGCGCCCTGTCCGCAGCCGCGCTGCTCGAGTTGCCGACTCCGACGTACATCCGTGTCTTGCTCCCGGGCAGGGCATTCACCGCGAACATCGCCCGGTCGGTGTTATTCGCCGCGTTCAGCGCCGTCTTGATCTGCGTCCACGTCGCCCCGTTGTCGAGCGAGCGCCAGATGCCCTGCTGGAAGCTCGACAGGTAGATCGTCGACGAATTGTTCGGATCGAGCGCAACCTGGACGACGCCGCGCGTGGCTGCGCCTGAAGGAAGCGCCGAGGTGAAGATCCGGGTGAACGTCGCCCCTGTCTGCCTGTAGAGACCGCGAATGCCAAGCGGATGCGTCGTGCTCCCGCTCGAGAGCGCGCAGCCCTGCGCGGTCTGACAGATGCCGCGTACGGCACCTGCGAGGCCGACGAGCAGATTGCCGTCCTTATCGAAAGCAAGCGCGCCGGCGGCGCGCTGATAGAAGATGTCGCTGCCGGGAACGAGCGTCCAGGTCTCCCCGGCGTTCGTCGACTTATAGATGCCGACGCCCGCCTCTGAGTCGGCGGAGGCGTTCGGCTCACCCGTGCCGGCGTACACGGTGTCACCCGAAGGATCGCTCGGGTCGATCAGCAGCGCGCCGATCGCGTTCGTCCCGAACGTGGACGACGCGAACTTCCAGTGCATCTTGTCTCCATCGAGCGCCTTGTCGGTGGTCCAGACGCCCCCACCGGCGGCCCCGACGTAGAGACGACACTCCTTCTTCGTGCAGTTCGGCGCAATCGCGAGCGCCGTCACGCGCCCCGAGGCGATGTACTCCTTCTGATCACCGAGCTGGTTGAGCACTCCCGGGTACTCCGCCCGCTGTGTGGGACCGAGCTGCATCCATTCGCCAGGTTTGTGACCGCCGGCCTTCTTCAGCTTCGCGTAGGTGTTCTGCGAGTTCGCCGCCGCAGCGAGCGGAATCGAGTCGCCCGGATAGGCGCGCAGTGCCGCCTGCTCCGCCTCCCAGGTCGCCTGCGGCCCCTCGTTCGCGAGGCCTGCTTTGTCGGCCCAGGAGTCCGACTCGCCCTTCTTTGCCACGCCGAAGCCTGCTTTCGCAGCGTCCGAATGTGACGACGTCGCCATGCCGACGGCGAGCGTCGCGACAAGAGCCGCGGCAGCCACAACGCCGACGACGACCCAAGCCCGTCTATTCATGGATCTCCCCTTTCGAGTGAATGCGCCTATCAGGCGAGCCGACCGCCTTTAAATATCGAGTGATCGATCATCCCCGACCGCTGCCACTGGGTCAAGTGCTGAACCGAGGAATTCAGCTTGCGCCGCTTGTTGCAAGCGCGTCCCTGTCTTATGCTCGCTCCGGCATGGCAGTCGGGGACGCGATGACCGTCCGGGTCGTGACGGTGAGGCCGAAGGCATCCGTGCAGGAGGCGATTGCGCGCATGCTCGAGGAAGGCATCGGCTCGGTGGCCGTCTGCGACGGCCCTCGCCTCGTCGGCATCTTCACCGAGCGCGACGTGCTTCGGGCTGCCGGCGAAGGCTCCCTCTTCGGCGAGGTCGCGGTCGAGGACGTGATGACTCGGAGACCCGTGACCGTGTCGCCCGAGGACGACATCGTTGGCGCAGCCGAACTGATGGCGGCCAAGCGGATCCGGCACCTCCCTGTCTGCGAGGGCGAGTTCCTCGTCGGGATGATCGGGATCAGAGACGTGCTGCGGCGCCTCGTTGAACAGGCCGCCGAACAGCACGAGGGTGCGCGCGACACCGCCCGTGCGCTCCTCACGCGCGCGCCGCGCAACGACGCATAGGGATTCGCCGGGGCCGACTGTCGTATCCTCAGGGCGTGCGCCGGTTCGCCTCGGTCCTCGTCGGCGTCGTCTTCGTGCTCCCTGCGACTGCGCACGCGGCGACGCCGGTCGCCGAGATCCGCAACGCTCACGGCGTTCTCGTCGGTCAGGTCGGCGACGGCTCGTACCAGTCGCCGCGCGACTACGGCTACCTGCTGACGATCGGTTCATCACGTCGCGACACCTCCGGTGTCGCCCTCCAGGACGTGAGCATCCTCGGAGGCCGCATTCGCATAGCGCGCATGTTCGTTCCCGCGTCGGGAACTGCGGGAGCGCACATCGACGGGCTGCAAGTCGCGGGTCGCTATGCGCAGGCAACGCCGAACACTGTGCTCCAGGTCGGCGACGGCAGCTACGCGGTCTTCCTGCAGGAAGCCGCGCTGCCTGGACGCCTCGGAACCGACCTCGGGCTCGTCGGCGTGCGCGTCGTCACCGGCGATCGCCAGATCCTCGTCGGCGTCACGCGCGCCGGCGCGACCGGAGAGCCCCGACGCGGGTCGTCGTGGCTGTTGTTCGGCCTCGCTCCGCTCTCAACGGTGGGCGGACCGTCGCTCTTGAGCGTGCCGGCGCTGCCCCAGGGCGGCGGGCCCGGAGCGCGAGCCGTCGCGATCGCCGAGCGGTTTCTCGGCATTCGCTACGTGTGGGGCGGCGCGAGCCCCTTCTCCGGGTTCGACTGCTCGGGCCTCGTGATGTACGTCTACGAGCAGCTCGGCGTCCACCTCACGCACTTCAGCGGCGCACAGTGGGGCGAGGGCACGCGCATCCTCTCGCCCGAAGACCTCGCGCCGGGCGACCTCGTCTTCTTCCACCCCGGACCGAACGGGCCCGGTCACGTCGGCATCTACATCGGCGACAGCCAATTCATCCACGCCCCGCACACGGGCGACGTCGTGAAG
>DASVFB010000108.1:0-7527 GCA_036380275.1 Gaiellaceae bacterium
CCCGGTGGCGATCCCGAGCTTCGCCGACAGCGTCTGGATCAGCATCGCCATGAGGTTCGAGGCGACGATCACCCAGACGAGCGTGTAGCCGAACTTGGAGCCGCCTGCGATGTTCGTGGCGAAGTTGCCCGGGTCGATGTACGCGACGCAGGCGACGAACGCGGGCCCGAGGAAGGGCAGGATGCGGAACGGCAGGTCCCCACGCAGAATCCGCTCGCCGGAACCGGCGACGACTGGTAGTTCATCCACACGGGTCGCCATCATCGAAAAGTTAGCTTAGCCTAAGTATTCGCGTCCGAAGATCACAGCTCCTCCCGTGACGCGCCGAGCACGGACGTTGAACAAACGAGACGAGCGTCGTACCCTCTGAAGAGCCGTCCGAGATGCCAGACCTTCATCTCACAAAGCCGCCCATGAAAGGCCCCGCGGTCCGCAATCTGCAGAAGCGGCTCACGGCGCTCGGCTTCGACACGGGCGGAGTCGACGGCGAGTTCGGCAAGCAGACGGACGCCGCGGTGCGCGCGTTCCAGAAGGCCAAGGGCCTGACGGTCGACGGGGTCGCCGGCGCAGGCACGATGGCCGCGCTAAAGGGCGGACGGTCCCCGAGGAAGAAGGAATCGGCAGACGGCGGAAAAACGACCGGCATGCTCGAACACCGTCGAATCGCGGCGGTGATCGGCTGCCCGGTGAAGAACGTCCGCACGAACTGGCCGCCGCTCCTCGAAGCCCTGAGCGCGTACGGCATCGACACGCTGCCCTGCCAGATCGCGACGCTCGCGACCGTCGGAACCGAGGTGGGCTCGTTCGCGCCGATCAACGAGTTTGGCGGAAGCGCGTACTTCAAGAAGATGTACGAGGGAAGGAAGGACCTCGGCAACGTCCGCGCAGGAGACGGCGTGCGCTATCACGGCCGCGGCTACATCCAGCTCACGGGGCGCGCGAACTACCGGACCTACGGCGAGAACCTCGGTGTGCCGCTGGAGAGGAAACCCGATCTCGCGCTTCGGCCCGACATCGCCGCGAAGGTCCTGGCCGCCTATGTCAACGACCACGGAATCGCGAAGCTCGCGGCGAGCGGCGACTGGCAGGGTGTGCGGCGTGCCGTCAACGGCGGCCTCAACGGCTGGGACCGCTTCTCGACCCTCGTCCAGGGTCTGCAGCAGGCAGTGCAGGCGACGACCGACTCCCCCGTCGGGCGCCGCGTGGCCTCGGCCGGCTTCGCGAGCCCACTCCGCCTCGCTTCGCCGACCGAGCGGTCCGGCCGCGTAAAGGAAGCGCAGCTATGTCTCGCGGGCGGCAACGTGTTCAAGCAGGACTTCCACGTCGGCACCGTCGACGGCGAGTGGGGACCGCTCTCGGCAGCCGCGACCGAGCAGGCGAAGTACTACCTCGGCTACCTGCCGAAAGCCGTCGACGGCTCATTCGGCCAGCAGGTCTACGACTACCTCACGGGAGCCGAGAAGCTGCCGCCGACCTTTGCGTCGCGGCGGGCGAAGCGCCTGAAGGAGCTCGCGACCGGCGGCGGCGCCAAGTCCAAAGCGGTCGACGCGGCGCTGGCTGACGCCAAGAAGGGCGTCGCCGAGACGCCGGTGAACCTGACGCCCTTCGGCGAGTGGTACGGCATGAACGGCGTCGCGTGGTGCTGCATCTACGTCACCTATCGCCTCGTCAAGGCCGGCTTCGACGGGTTCGAGCGCGGCAAGTTCGCCTCCTACTGCGGCGCCGTCGTCGACGCCGCGAGAAAGCGCGAGCGCCACCTCGCGCTCACGAAGCAGCCCGAGCGCGGCGACCTCGTCATCTACAACAAGGACGAGCACATCGAGTTCTTCGTCGAGTGGGTGACGAAGAACGAGTCGTTCAAGGCGGTCGGCGGCAACACGTCCGCGCATGACGGCTCGAAGAGCAACGGCGGCCAGGTCGCGCTGAACACACGCCCGGTGCGCGGGAACTTCCCCGCGACGTACTTCGTCCGCATCGGCGCGTAGCTCTAGGCCTTCACGCGCTTGCAGTTCGCGCTCGTGAACGAGAGCACCGGGTGCAACTCGATCCCGTTCGGCGCGACTCCGTCCTGACCGTGGATCGGATCGAAGAAGCCGACACCCGTGAGGGTCGCAGTCCCGCCCAGCGGCCGCGGTTTCGATCCAGGTAGGCCGTCGCACGCAGCCGCGAGGTCGTCGCGCGCTTCATCCATCGCCGTTCGTTCCGTCGCGTCGGCGCCGACCGTGCACGACGAGGCAGGGAACTCGGCGATCATGCTCCCGCCGAGCTTGGCATCGGCGAGCACCAGGTGGATGTCCGAATCGTCCTCCTTTCTCATCGACAACAGCCTCGCGGTCACGCGGTAGACGGTGCGCTCAGTGCCGCGTTTGCGCGGCGTCGACGGCTTCAGAGGGGACGGCGGCTTCAGATGACGCAGCTTCTCGACCGTCCGTGCCTTCAAAGTGGCAAAGGCGACCTTCGACGCGGCCGTGTCCGTAAGTGTCTTCACCGACCAGCGCTCGGTGCCGCACAGCCCGAGCGGAATCCCCGGCGCGGTGTGCGCCGGCGTCATCCGGCCGAACACGCCGACTGCCGCGCACACCGCCACAACGACTGTCGCCGATGCAAGTGTGCGCGATCTCATTTTTCCCTCCTTCGCCCCGGGCGTCCACTCACAGAGTAGCTCCGAGCAACGACGGCGCCAAGGGCCGCGTTCTTCTATGCTCGCCCCTGCCGCATGTCGAGTGAGGGTGGGGGCACCAAGGAGCTGCGTCTTGCCGTCGTCTGTTACGGCGGATCGTCGCTCGCCATCTACATGCACGGTGTCACCAAGGAGCTGCACCGGCTCGTCAAGGCGTCGGCGCTCGTCGAAGCGGGGCATGCTGCCGACAAGGACGCTCCGACCGAATCGGTCTACGCCGAGCTGCTCGCCGCGCTGGCGAAGGAGAACGACGGCGTCCAGACGCGCGTCGTCGTCGATGTCGTCGCCGGGACGTCCGCAGGCGGCATCAACGGCATCTACCTGACAAAGGCGATCGCGCACAACCTCTCGCAGGACGCGCTGCGCGATCTCTGGTTCGAGCGCGGCGACATGAGCCAGCTGCTGTTGCTGCCGACGTGGCTGCCGGTGAAGCTGCGCTTCTTCCTGCTGCTGCCGAGGTCGCTGCACAAGTCGCCCCTTCGCGGCGACGCCATGGCGCGCTGGCTGTTCGAGGCGCTCGAGGGGATGGACGACGGCGGCAGCGAGCCGAAGAGCCTCGACACCCTGGTGAGCGCCGACGGCCAGCTCGATCTGTTCGTCACGATCACCGACTTCTACGGCTACGACCGGCAGGTTCCGATCTACGACCCGCGCATCGTGCACGACCAGCGTCACCGCCACGCGCTCGCGTTCACGTATGTGCACGGCGGGCGCGACCAGTTCAAGCGCGCCACCAACGGCAGCCTCGCCTTCGCGGCACGGACGACGTCGTGCTTCCCGGGCGTCTTCCCGCCCGTCAGCATCGGGGACTTCCGGAAGTGGGTGCCGAAGGCGGACCTCGACGACCTGAGGCGCTGCTTCCGCGGCTACGGGCTTGCCGGCGCGGTGCCGGAGAACACGTATTACGTGGACGGTGGCGTGCTCGACAACAAGCCGTTCGGCTGGGCGATCGACTCGATCAAGACCAGGCGCGCGGACGTCGAGGTCGAACGGAGACTGCTGTACCTCGAGCCCGATCCGGGCGAGCGCTTCCTCGCAGCGGGCGGCAAGCCACCACCGCCGAAGAAGGCGCCCGGCACGCTCGCGGCCATCATGGCCGCCGTCGCCGGCCTTCCCCGCCACGAACCGATCCTCGACGACCTGCTCGACGTCAGGGCACACAACGCCAGGGTTGGCCGGATCCGCGACGTGATCGAGACGAGCTTCCCCGGCGTCGCGGAGTTCGTCGGCGGCGTCGTTGGCTCCACCGAAGGCGTGCCCGAGGACGCCCAGAGCGCGAAGCTCGCCGAATGGACGGCCACGATCAACAAGCGCACGGTCGAAGAGGCGGGCCTCGCGTACGCCACATACCTGCGCCTGAAGATCAGCGGCACCGTCGATCGCTACGCAGACACGGTGTGCAACGTCTGCGACTTCCCCGACGACTCGAATCACGCCCAGCTTGTCCGAAGCGTCCTGCGTCTCTGGGCGAACAAGCGTGGGCTGTTCACCCAGGAGCCCGAGCCCACCGAGCTGCAGGTTCAGTTCCTCCGCCACTTCGACCTCGGCTACCAGGAGCGCCGCCTGCGCTTCGTCACGTCGGCCCTGCGCTGGTGGTACCGCGACCTGGCGCACGACAAGCCGGACATCCCCCCGCGCGCCGATCTCGACCGCGGCAAACAGATCCTTTACGACGCGGTCGAGACGCTACGGCGGACGATGGGCGGCGACGGCTTCGGCGAGGCGCTGAGCGCGCACATCAAGAAGTGCTTCCCCGAGGACGGAATCAGGACGTTCCTCGACGACACGGGGCTCGATCCCGATGCGTACCTCGAGCTTCATCGGGCGGATCTCGAGGCGTCCGAGAAGGAGCTCCACGACTTCCTCGGCAAAGCCCTCGACGGCTTCTCGGCCAAGCTCTACGGCGAGCTGTACGCGCTCTCCCGAGAGTGGCCTTCCGACAGGCGCCGCGACCTGCTCGTCCGCTATCTCGGCTTCCCGCTCTGGGACGTCCTCCTGTACCCGATCCAGGCGCTTTCCGACGCGGGTGAGAACGACGAGCTCAAGGTCCAGCGGATGAGCCCGTACGAGGCTCGCGTGCTGAAGACACCGCCGGCGCAGAAGGTGCAGGGCAAGCGCCTGATGCACTTCTGGGCCTTCTTCGACCGCACCGCGCGCGAGAACGACTACCTCTGGGGAAGGCTCGACGGCGCCGCCCATCTCGTCGGGATCCTGCTCGGCAAGGACCACAAGCAGTACAGGCACTGGTGCCTGCGCGCGTTCGCGGCGATTCTCGAGGAGGACGAGGCCGCGCTGACGCACGTCGGCGAGACGGTGCGCGCGCTGAAGACCGAAGTCGCCGCCGGCTGAGCGTCTTGACCCGGCCCTCGGCCGGTGCAACGCTTGGGCGAGCAACCGGAGGAGCGCGGTGCCGTCGTTCGTTCCAACGCCAGTTGCTGCGGCGCCTCCACACCGCTTCGCGCGGAGGACCCGCTCTAGGCCGCCGCCTCCGTTCACGTCCGGGACCTGACCAAGACCATGTCTGCCCGTTGCGTGCGGCGCACGCCGCCGCGCTTGGGGAAAAGGAGGACCGAGTCAATGGCAACAATCGAGACGAACGAGGCCGAGCGAATCGGCGTCGCAGTGCGGGAGGCGATGATCGAGGACGTGCTGCCGATCGTGCAGGAGCGGCCGGCGGCGATCATCGGAGATCGGGAGCCGGTCGGAATGGGCTGGCTGCGCGACCTGCCCGACTTCCGGGACTACACCGCCGAGAACGAGAACATCAGGCCGCAACTGAAGGCGATCGGTATTGCCCAGCCCCAGGACCTCGCGGTGCCGGCAAAGGTCGACCTGCGTGCGTACTGCTCGCCGGTCGAGGACCAGGGCCAGATCGGTTCGTGCACGGCGAACGCGGTCGTGGGAATGGTCGAGTACTTCGAGCGCCGCGCCTACGGCAAGTACATCGACGCGTCACGGCTGTTCCTCTACAAGGCGACGCGCGACCTGCTTCACTGGACGGGCGACACCGGCGCGTACCTGCGCTCGACGATCGGAGCGCTCGCGCTGTTCGGCGTCCCGCCCGAGGAGTACTGGCCGTACAAGGTCACGAACTTCGACATCGAGCCGTCTGCGTTCTGCTTCGCGTTTGCGCATGACTATCGGGCGATCTCGTACTTCCGCCTCGACGATGCGTCGACCAAGCCGCCTGCGCTGGTCACGAAGATCAAGGCCGGGCTCGCAGCAGGTCTGCCCTGCGTGTTCGGGTTCACCGTCTACAGCTCGATCGCACAGGCTGCGAAGACGGGCCGGATCCCGTTCCCGGGGAACGGCGAGAAGGTGCTCGGCGGGCACGCGATGCTCGTGGTCGGCTACGACGACAAGCTGACGATCACGAACGCGACGTCCGGAGCAAAGTCGAAGGGTGCGTTGCTGATCCGCAACTCGTGGGGCCCGAGCTGGGGCGACCACGGCTACGGCGCGCTTCCCTACGACTACGTCCTGCAGCAGCTCGCTGTCGACTTCTGGTCGCTGACGAAGCAGGACTGGACCGACACCGGCAGCTTCAAGCCGTAAGTGGACGACCGAGGCGGCTGCGTCGGTAGCGCCGCCGCCTCGTGTCCGTTACTTGTCGGCGTTCGCCTTCGGCTTCGGTTGCGCCGCCACGGGCGCGACCGATGCGAGCGTGTCTTGCGCCCAGCGCTCGCTGAAGCCGGCGAGGAAGCTGAGCACGACGAGCGCCAGCCGCTGCTGCGTGTCCGTGTGATCGCTTGCGAGCGGCAGGTGGAGGACGCCGCTCGTGAACGCGAACGCGATGATCACGGCGAAGGCGCCGCCGATCAGCGGTCGGAGGCCGCCGAGGAAGAACGCGTAGGGCCGCCCGACGTCGTACTCCAGCTCGAATTGGCCGTTGTTGATGCGCTGGACGACGCTCACGACCGCACCGACGGAGCCCGCGATCAGCGCCGCGACTCCGCCCGCCCAGTCGAAGGAGAGCACGAGGAGCGATACGAGCGAGATCACCGCCGCGACCGTGACCATTCCGGTGAAGTAGACGATCTGCGCCTGCCCGTTTGCAGCCTGGCAGTAGTACGCCTCGGTCTCGTCGAGCCGCGTGCGCTCCTCCTCGAGGGTCGCGGCGACCTTGGCGTCGTCGGTGTGGGCTGCGCGGGAGTCGACGAGCGCGAGCAGGTGCGCAGCCGAAGACATGACGAGCCGGAGGCAGATCCGCTGCCGGATGCCTCGCAGCACGATGAGCGCGCGCACTCCCAACTCGTCGCAGCGGTAGAGCTCACGGGCGATGTCGGGCGCGTTCTGCGTTGCCCAGTCGCTCTCGCGGTGGAACGTCGACACGGGAGCCGACCAGGAGTATCGGCCGGGCTTTTCGGTCAGCGCCGCCGCGCTCTCGACGTGCGAGCACCAGTACGACGTGATGATCTCGCCGTGTCGCTCCTCGAAGCGCGCGAGCGTCTCGCGGTACGCGTCGGTCGCATCTCCGGAGCCGTTCCCTTCGTGAGCTTCCTGCCACCAGGCGAAGTGCGCGTAGACGAGCTCGGTGAACGACGGAGTGCGGGAGACGTGCGTCCTCAGCGCTTCGCGGATGGCCGAGTGCGCCTTCGCGGGCTGCGCTGCGGCCACGGGATGAGTCATCTCGCTCAAACCGATCCTCCTGTCGACGGGCCGCAGGTCCCTTTTTTCAGAGGGTACGTGCCGTCGCCAGAACGCACAAGGCTTCTTTAAGCCGCGCGAATGTGCAGGTCGGGCAGGTTGCGGTAGCGCTCGTCGAGGTCGAAGCCGTAGCCGACGAAGAGCTCGTCGGGGACGGTGAAGCCGACGTACCCGACCGGCAGGTCGTCGACGAGCCGCCG
>DASVFB010000109.1:0-22455 GCA_036380275.1 Gaiellaceae bacterium
GTGAGCGAACGCTCGAAGGGGCTCTCGCTCGACGCGTCGACGCGCGTGCTCGCCGTGTGCTCCGGGAAGGGCGGCGTCGGGAAGTCGACGGTGACCGCAAGCCTCGCGGTCGCGCTGTCGGAGCAGGGCGACCGAGTCGGGATTCTCGACGCCGACATCTACGGCCACTCGATCCCGCACCTGCTCGGTATCAGCCAGAAGCCGATCGCGGTGGACAAGATGATCGTGCCGCCCGTGAAAAACGGTCTGAAGCTGATGTCGATCGGCTTCTTTCTCGACGACAACCAGCCGGTGATGTGGCGCGGGCCCATGCTGCACCGCGCTCTCGAACAGTTTCTCTCGGACGTGCACTGGGGCGAGCTCGACGTGCTCGTCGTCGACATGCCGCCTGGGACGGGCGACGTTGCGATCTCGCTCGGCCAGCTGCTCCCGCGGGCGGAGGTGGTCGTCGTGACGACCCCGCAGCCCGCCGCGCAGGAGGTCGCCGCCCGCGCCGCGCTGATGGCGCAGAAGACGTCGATGCGGCTGGTCGGCGTCGTCGAGAACATGAGCGGCGACGTCTTCGGGAGCGGCGGCGGAGAGCGGCTCGCCCATGAGCTCGGCGTCCCGTTGCTCGGGCGAATCCCTCTCGATTCGGCGCTGCGGGAGGCGGGTGACGCGGGTGAGCCGCTGGTGACGCCGGAGATCGCGGCGATTGCGGACCGCGTCACCGAATTGCGGCCGGGTGGCTTCGTCAAGCAGCTCAACGTCGTCGGCTAGGTGGACGTCCAGCAGCGGCTGCGCGCGCTCGGCTTCGACGACGGCGCGGCACGAACGCTCGCCGACCATTTCCTCGACGCGGAGGCGCGGGGCAAGGCGGGCCATGGGCTCTCTCGCGTCGACTGGCTCGAGACGCTCCCGGGAATCGATCCGCACGCGCGTCCGCGGCGCGAGGTGCACGAGCACGAGTACGAGCGCTGGGACGGGAACGGCGCGCTCGGCTATCTGACCCTCGCCGCGATCGTCGAGACGACCTTGATGAACCGTCCGCGCTACGCGCGCGTGATCGTCGCGCGGCGGACGTTCCCCACCGGGATGCTCGGCTACTGGGTGCGCAAGCTCGCCGACGGCGGCCTCGCCGCTGCGCTGACCGCGACCTCGCCGCGCCGGCTCGGGCATCCCGACGGCGGTCCGAAGCTGACCGGGACGAACCCGCTGGCGATCGCGATCCCGTCGAGCGACGGGGAGCCCGTCGTCGTCGACGTGTCGATGGGGAAGGTCACTTACGGTGCTGTGCTCGCCGGCCTCGCCGACGAGCAGGATCTCGTGCCGTTCGGCGGCGAGAGCGCGCACAAGGCATTCGCGCTCGCGGTCGGCCTGCAACTCGTCGTCGACGCGCTCGCGGGCGAGGAGCACGGTGCCGTGCTCGTCGTCGCGCGGCCGGCGCACGACCCGGTGCCGGCATTTCGCGAGCTTGCCGACGGCATCAGGCTGCCGGGCGGATAGAGAAATCGCTGCTTGTGCCCAGGCGCCCGACGTGTAAGGGTGAGCGCTTCAAAATTGCCGACGTCCACAGGGGGAGTCGATCGTGAAGACATCGTCGAAGCTCGGCGCACTCGTCGCCG
Source organism: Gaiellaceae bacterium (assembly GCA_036380275.1). GTDB lineage: Bacteria > Actinomycetota > Thermoleophilia > Gaiellales > Gaiellaceae > DASVFB01. Next base: position 1,605 of record DASVFB010000109.1, read on the forward strand.
TTGTCAGCCTCGTTTGCACAGGTCTGCTCGTTGGATCCGCGGGTGCACGAACGACGCCGCGGGTTTCCGATGATTCCCCGAGCTACGCGGCGGCAGCCGCGCAGTTCGCCGCCGCACAGAGCCCGGCGCTCGCGGGCGCGACCTCGGTGCTGAACACGCTCGCCGACTGCTCCTCGGGCGCGCACTCGCTGTCGAAGTTCGGCGATCGGTTGTACCCCGAGATGGGCAACGGCGGCTACAGGAGCCTGCACACCGACCTCTTCCTGGACTACGACGCGATCCTGAACCTCTTCCTGCCGGGCACGCACGCCGACCTCCAGGTGAAGTCGACCCAGTGCCTCAGCGACCTGAGCTTCGACTTCGAGCAGACGAACGGGCATACCGCGGACGGGACGGGGCCGAACATGACCGTGAACTCGGTCGAGGTCAACGGCACGCCCGCGTCGTTCCGGTTCGTCCAGCCCACCTACCCGGGCGACCCGAACGGGCAGGACGACCCGGATCCGGCCGCGCACGCCGTGTCGAACTCGAACCCGGTGAGCGCGACGAACCCGAACCCGCCCGCCTGCTCGCCGCAGGTCAGCAACGACACGCAGAACGGGACACAGTGCCCGGCAAACAAGCTCGTCGTCACGCCGTCGTCGCCGATCCCGGACGGGACGATCGTCACGGTGACGGTCGACTACACGGGTCGTCCCGGCGTGCACACCGATGGCGACGGCTCGACCGAGGGCTGGTTCCGCATCTCGACGGTCGGCAGCGAGGGTGCCTTCGTGACGACCGAGCCGGTCGGCAACGACTCGTGGATGCCGATGAACAACCACCCGCTGGCGAAGGCGACCTACGACATCTACGACACGACGAACATCGGCAAGGTCGCCATCGGTCCCGGTGAGCTAGTCGGGTACACGGCCCCGGTCGGCACGACGTACCAGCCCGTGCCCGCCCCGGCGTCGAACCCGCCCGACGTGAACTTCCCGAACGGCTCGGTGACGTGGCACTGGCACTCGCCGGAGCCGATCGCGAACTACCTCGTCGAGAACTCGATCGGCGCCTACGACCTGTCGGCGCGGACGAGCCCGACGAGCGGCGTCCAGTACTGGGAGGCGCAGGCCTCCACGATCACGGCGGCGCGCAAGGCGACGAACAAGATCGCGATGGACAACCAGGAAGACATCGTCAATTTCCAGGAGCTGTTCAACGGGCCGTGGCCGTTGACGACCGACGGCGTCGTCGTCGGCACGCCGCCGGCGAGCTTCGAGGAAGAGATGCAGGGCAAGATCACCTTCGCGGGCGGCACGATCGGCGGCGCGACGGGCACGTCGCTCGGCACGTTCAACCACGAGAACATGCACCAGTGGTTCGGCGACAACGTCGCCGAGGCCGCGTTCAACCTGACGTGGTGGAAGGAGGGCTTCGCCACGATCGGCGAGTACCTCGCCACCGCGCGCACCGCCGCCGTTGCCGCGGGAGGGCTGGGCACGCCGGCGGGCGACGCCGCCTTCGAGAACAGCCTGATCGGCCGCTTCAACGGCACCGGCAACTACAACACGACGAGCACGACGTTCTGGACGCAGGCGCCGAACAACCCGTCGGTCAGGACCCTCTTCACGACCGCGTTCACGTACACGCGGCCTGGTACGGCGTACCTCGCGCTGTGGCGGACGCTCGGCAAGGACAGGATGGTCAGCGCGATGAAGGACATCCAGAGCACGTACGGGGGCGGCAACATCACGCAGCCGCAGCTCGAGGCGGTCTTCCGCAAGTGGCTGCCGACCCCGAGCGCGTCGTGCAACGCGCGGCTCACCCAGTTCTACGCGCAGTGGTGGAACACGTCGTTCCCGAGCGGCGGCCTCAACACGCTGAATCGGCCGATGCTCACCGGCCCCGGGCTCAACGGCCAGGGCTTCCCCTGCGCGAAGGTGACGCCGGCTGCACCGAACGGCAAGAATGGCTGGTACACGACGGACGTGGACGTCGACTGGTCCGGCTTCCCGACGCCGGCCGCCACGATCACCGCGACGCGCACAGGTTGCGGCGACGCCTCCGGCCACGAGTCGATCACGACCGACGGCACTTTCACGCCGTCCTGCGAGGTCAGCTCGACGGTCACGGCGACGGGCGCGAACGCCGGCACGTCCGGCCCGATCGCGGAGACGTTCAAGCGCGATGCCACGGCGCCGACGGTGGCCTACACCGGAAACGCCGGCGCATACACGGTGGACGCGACCGTCTCGATCCATTGCTCGGCGAGCGACGACACGTCCGGCGTCGCGTCGACGACATGCGCGGACGCGGCCGGGCCTGCGTACTCGTTCGGCCTCGGGAGTCACACGTTGAGCGCGACCGCGGAGGATCTCGCCGGGAATGTCGGATCGGGTGAAACGACGTTCACGGTCAGCGTGACGTTCGCGTCACTGGCCAATCTCGTTGCGAGGTTCAGCACCGATCCCAATGTGACCAACGGCCTCAACGACAAGCTCGAGGCCGCCGCGAATGCCAAGAACGCTTCGGCGCGCGGCAAGCGGCTCGACACGTTCGAAAAGCAGGTCCGGGCTCAGACGGGCAAGGCGCTCACGGCCGACCAGGCGCAGATCCTCATCGCGCTCGCCGACGCGCTGCGCTGATCGACAACGGGAGGGCGCGCTTCGCGCGCGCCCTCCCGCCTCACGCGGGAAAGTCGGCGCGACCTCTGATCGAGTCGAAGTCGCTGTCGTTCTCGGCGGCCTTCTTCGTCGCTTCGGCGTCCAGCTCCAGGGAGCGCTTCAGCTGCGCGATCGCCCTGTCGGGGTCGCCGAAGCGCGCCTCGATGCACGCTGAGTTGTAGTAGCCCTGCCAGGCGTCGGGCGAGCGGGAGATCGCCTGGTCCACGAGCTCGCGCCCCTGGTCGAGCTTGCCCTGCTCCGCGTACGAGTACGCGGCGAAGACGTCTTCCCACAGCGACGGCTCGAAGACGACGCCGGGCTTCGCCCCGACCGCGAGCACGAACGTGTCGTCCTCAGCTGCGATCGCGCCGCGGCGCGTGCCGGGGCGGACGAAGACGAGCGTGCCCGGGCCGGCGTCGAGCTCGTCGTCGCCGAGCGTGAACCTCGCCAGGCCGCGCAGCACGACGTACATCTCCTCGTGGCCGTCGCGCTCGAAGTGCTCCTCGATCACTCTCTGGCCAGCCTTCTCGGCGCTGTAGGCGTTCGAGCCGAAGCCGCTGATCCCGAAGCGACGACGCACCGGCCGCCAGACGAACTCGCCGTTGTTGACGGGCATCACGTCGAGCTCGTCGATGTGCGCGGTCTCGTATCCCTTCAACTCTTCCTCCTCAGCGCGTCGAGCACGACCGGGTCGACTTGATCGACGCCGTCGACTCGCATCTCGTAGTTTTCTGATCCTGCCCAGTCGGTGAGTGCTTGCTCGAGCTCGCCCGTGTAGCCGATACGCCCGAGGCGCTCAGTCAGTTCCGCGCGGAGCGCGTCGTCGACGCCGAGCCACTGCTCCTTCGGCGTTCTTCCGAACAGCGCATCGTGCAATCCATAGATGCGCCGAAGCTCTTCCAGAGGACGTGCGTGATCGTCGACACGCAGCTCGACCACGACGTCCGAGAGTTGTGCGTAGCCGGCGTCCTTCTCGACGACGAGCAGCGCCGCAGACTGCTGGCCGCGCTTGTCTCCGCCCGCGGCCTGGGCAGCATCGAGGCAGTCGAGCAGGCGCTCGGCGAGCGGCCGGCCGGCAGTCGCCTCGAAGGTGCCGGCCAGCGCGTCGACGGTCTCGCCCGACACGAGGATGTTTCCCTGCGCTGCGTAGCCCTCTCCGGTGCGCCCTCCCGCCCAGTCCTGGCACTCACTGCCCGTGTACGTTGCGGCGCCGCCGCGCGCGTCGACGACGCCGAGTTGGCGATGCTCGCGCCCTTCGTCGGCTTCCGTGAGTCGCTTGACGACCTCGTCGGCGGACATTCCCTGGCGGAGAAGCGCAAGGCCGTCCGGCCCGTAGCGCGGGTTCGCATACGACTGTGTCGCGACCGCGCCGACGTGCGGCTCGGCCCACGGGACGACGGAGCCGACGGCGAGGAACTTCGACTGCGTCGCGACTCCCCATTGACCCGCCTCGAGGTCGCACGCGACGATCGAGTACGTCGCGACGACGCGTTCGCTATTCGCCATAGGTCAGCTTGACGAGGTCGAGCTCGAGCAGCTCAGGGTCGTGGACGAGGACGGTCGCCACCTCGGGATGGGCGAGTGCCTCCTTCACCGCCTGCGGCGCGTCGGCGCGGATCACGATCGGCCGCCCCTCCTCGAATGCTTTGTGCGCCGCGTCGTCCCATTCGTCCAGGACGAGCGCGCCTTCAACGTCGAGCTCGCCTTCGAGCGCGATCTCGGGGACCTTGCGCCCGGTGGCCCCGAACCAGCGCTCCCTCACAGCTCGATCGAGTCTCCCGGCTCGATCTCGGCGACGTCGACGTCCGGCGCGAGCTCCTTCAACTCCTGCGGCGTGCCGGCCAGGATGGGGAACGTGCCGAAGTGACACGGCACGCAGCGCTTCGTCCCGAGCAGCTCGAGCGCAACGGCCGCCTCCTTCGGATCCATCGTGTAGTGGCCGCCGATCGGCAGGACCGCGACGTCGGGCGAGTACAGCCGCCGGATCAGCGCCATGTCGCCGAACACGCTCGTGTCACCGGCGAAGTAGACCCTCGTCCCGTCCTCGAGCGTGACGATGATGCCGCACGGCTCGCCCATGTACGCACCGTCGTTGTTGCTCGACGAGTGGAAGGCGTGCGTCAGCGTGAACTTCACGCCTGCGACCTCGACCGTTCCGCCCTTGTTCGGGTCGTGCGCCTCCGCGACGCCCTGACTCGAGAGCCAGTCGGCGAGCTCGACGGGTGCGACGACGGGGCAGGAGTGCTTCTTCGAGAGATCGAGTGTGTCGCCGACGTGGTCACCGTGCCCGTGGGTGAGCGCGATCACGTCCACGCGCTCGGGGGTCACCTCGTCGGCGGGACACTTCGGGTTCCCGTTCAGGAATGGATCGATGTAGATGCGTTTTCCGCCGGGCGACTCGACGCGGAACGTCGCGTGGCCCAGCCAGGTGAGTGTTCCGGACATGGCGCGAGCGTAACGAAACGCGGCTGCGGCGGGCTCCCGCCTCGGTCATCGCAACGGTGCCCCGTCACACCTCTGTGACGGCGGCTGCCGCCAGACGTGTCCGATGGGGCCGCGTGGTCGAGGCCAGACGCTGAGCCATCCTCGCGCCTCTTGGCGCAAAGCCGTGACACTCTCGTATGAGTGGCTGCCACCAGGAGGGGTCCATTTGAGTGGAGGGCCACCAGCACGTGGCCACGGCGGCCACAAGGATCGTCCGACGCCGCCGCGAATGTGTGGGCGTGAGGCGCTGCGCGATCTCGGCCGCTCTCGTCCTCGGTGCGGTCGTCGCCGACGGCCAGCACGCCCGCGGCGTCGCGCTCTACCTCGTTCTCGCCGCGATTCCGGCCGTCGCGGTGACCGCGCTCTCGTTCTTCGGCGACCTTGTGGAGGGAAGCGCGGACAACGACGCCGGTGCCGTGTACGTGGGGCTCACCTCGCTCGCGCTCGTCCTGCTCTTGATCGGCGCAGCGGTGCGTGCGAACACGCTCTCGGACAGCGCGATCCCGGCGCTGGGCGTTTCTACGCTCGTTGGAGCGCTTACGCTGCTCGGGCTGCAGCTCGCCGTCTGGACTTCGTTGCGACTGTCTCGTGAACGACTGGTGCACGTGCAGCGCAGCCCCGCCCGCGACGTGTAGAAATATTCGGGATGGAAGGCCTGGCCCGGATCGTCATCCGGCGCAGGAAGATCGTGATCGTGCTCTGGGTCGCTCTCACGGTCTTCGGCGCCTACTCCGCTGCGCGCGTCTCGAGCCGCTGGCTCGAGCAGTTCTCGATCCCGGGCTACTCGGCCTACGAGGCGAACCAGCGGACGTTGAAGACGTTCGGGAGCGGCGAGCAGTTCGCGCTCGTCGGCGTCATTACTGCGCCAGGCCGCGACGTGACGAAGGTTCCCGGCGTCGCAAAGGCGTTCGCGCAGGCCGCAGCGCAGAACCCGCGCGGCCGCTACAGCGACTATTTCACCACCCACGACGCGATGTACCTCTCTCCCGACCGGCACACGGCCTTCGCGGAGATCTTTCCGGCGGGCAATCCCGGCTTCGACGTGATCAAGAGCCTGAAGCCGACGCGGGCGACGTTGAAGCGACTCGCGCCGGCGGGAACGCAGGCGTACCTCACCGGCCACGATCCGCTCTACTCCGACTCGTCCGGAGGCGACTCGAACGGGCCGAGCGTCTTGCTCGAGGCGTTGATCGGCGGTCTGGGAGCGCTGATCATCCTGCTCTTCGTCTTCGGAACGCTGCCGGCGATCGCGATGCCGCTGCTCGTTGCGATCGCGTCGATCCTCAACACCTTCACGCTCGTCTGGGCGCTCACGTACGTGACCGACGTCTCGCTCGTCGTCGAGTTCCTGATCGCGCTCGTCGGGCTCGGCATAGCGATCGACTATGCGCTGCTCATGATCTTCCGCTTCCGCGAGGAACTGCGGCACGGCAACGACGTCGAGACGTCGATCGTCACGACCATGACGCATGCCGGACGGTCGGTGATCGTCTCGGGCTCGACCGTCGCAGTCGGGTTGCTGAGCATGCTTGTCATACCGCTCCCGTTCATCCGCTCGATCGGTATCGGCGGGATGCTCATCCCGGCCGTCTCGGTGCTCGCCGCGATCACGCTCCTGCCGGCGATGCTGGCCGTGCTCGGAACGCGCATCAACAGTGCGCGCGTGCTCCCGCGGCGGATCGTCGAGGGCTCGGACAACGAGTCGGTCGGCTTCTGGAACCGCTGGTCGCGCCTCGTCACGCGGCGGCCACTCATCTTCGCCGCCACCGGCCTGGCGATCGTCGGTTTCCTGCTCTTCTACGGCGCCCAGCTGAACCCGAGCGAAGCGCAGGCGAAGGACCTCCCCGGCGCAGGGGACGCGATCAACGGGCGCGCCGCGCTCGCAGCGGCGGGTGTCCCGCCCGGCGTCTACAAGCCGTTCGAGATCCTCGTCGAAGGCAATTCGACCCCGGCGGCGCTCGAGCGCATCGCCGAGACGGTCGGCTCGATGCCCGGCGTCGTCGGCGCGGCGGCGCCGGCGCAATGGCGCACGCCGGGCGCAGCGATCGTCGAGGCGATCCCGAAACATGACGGCGCGGCGAAGGACGTGCGGCCGGTCATCTCGAACCTCCAGCACGACGTGCTACCGGCGTTGTCGGATCAGACCGGCCTGCGCGTCACGCTCGGCGGCGCCGCGGCGGAGGAACGCGACTTCGTGCACGCGGTGTACGGCAACTTCCCCTATGTGCTCCTGTTCGTGATCGTGCTGACCTACATTCTGTTGGCGCGCGCGTTCCGCTCGGTGCTTCTGCCGTTGAAGGCCGTGATCCTCAACCTCGTGTCGCTCGGGGCCGCCTACGGCATCATCGTCATCATCTTCCAGAAGGGCTTCGGCGCGGAGGAGATCTGGAACGTGCCGGCGACCAACTCGATCATCCCGTGGATCCCGCTGATGATCTTCGCGTTCCTCTACGGGCTCTCGATGGACTACGAGGTCTTCATGCTCACACGCATGCGCGAAGCGCACGACGACGGCGACTCGACACCGGATGCGATCCGGCACGGGCTCGCACGCACGGGCAAGCTCGTCACGAGCGCAGCGCTCGTTCTCGCGATGGCGTTCTTCGTCCTGTCGACGAGCCCGGGCACCGACATCAAGCAGTTCGGCATCGGCCTCGCCGCCGGCGTCATCTTCGACGCGACCGTGATCCGCGCGCTGCTCGTGCCGTCCCTGATGATGCTGATGGGCAGATGGAACTGGTGGATGCCGCACTCGGTCGGGAAGCTGCTGTTCGTGCGCGGGCGGCGGGCGCCTGAGGCGGCTGCCTCAGAACCAGCCTAGAAGACGAGCGTCTCGGCTGCCTTCCGCGCGATCTCGATCAGCGGCTGCACCGCGAAGAACGAGCCGACCGTGACGACGACCGCGAGCGCGACGCCTACCTGCAGCGTCACCTCGCGCGGCGGCGATCCCCCCGCCGGCATGAGCTGCAGCTCGACCGGAGAGCGGAAGTACATCGCTCGCACGACTCCCAGGTAGTAGTAGAGCGACACGAGCGTCGCCGCGACGCCGACGATCATCAGCCAGATCCAGTCGCGTTCGTACGCTGCGGCGAAGACGTAGAACTTGCCGACGAACCCGCCCGTGAGCGGAAACCCGGCGAAGCCGAGCATGAAGATCCACATCGCGGCGCCGAGGAACGGGCGCTCCCAGCCCATCCCTGCGAGGTTGTCGAGCGTCACCGGCTGCCGCAGCTCGCGCTCGCGCGCCGCGACGACTGCGAACGCGCCGACGCTCATCGCGCAGTACGGGATCAGGTAATAGAGGAGTCCCCTCGCGCCGAGGGCGTTGTTCGCGGCGATGGCGATCAGCATGAAGCCCGCGTGCGAGATCGACGAGTACGCGAGCATCCGTTTCACGTTTCGCTGTACGAGCGCGGCGAGGTTGCCGACCGCAAGCGACGCGCAGGCGAGCACGGCGAGCACGATCGTCCAGTCGTGCGCCTCCTGCGGAAACGCCTCCCGCAGCACGCGCAGCATCAGGATCAGCGCTGTCGCCTTCGTGGCGGCGGACATGAACGCCGTAACGGGTGTCGGCGCGCCTTCGTAGACGTCGGGCGTCCACTGGTGGAACGGCGCAGCCGACGCCTTGAAGCCGAGGCCGACGAGGATCATCGCCAGCCCGGCAAGCAGCAGTCCGTCGTGGGGGTCGGCCGCCGCGGCAATGGCTGTGAAGTCGATCTCCCCAGTCGCACCGTAGACGAGTGCAGAGCCGAAGAGCAGCGCAGCCGAGCCGAACGAGCCGATGACCAGGTACTTGAGGCCCGACTCGAGCGACGTCTCGAGCTCCATGTCGATCGCGCAGATGATGTACAGCGCGATCGAGAACCACTCGAGCCCGAGAAAGAGCGTCATCAGGTTGTGCGCCTGGAGCAGGAAGCACATGCCGGCGCCGGCGGTTGCGAGCAGCGCGTAGTACTCGGCGACGTAGTCCGTGCGCATCCTGTGCGAGTAGGACACGAAGACGGCCAGCAGCCCGCTCCCGCAGATGATGATCGCGCCGAAGGCACCGAGGCGGTCGCGCACGATCGCGTTGCCCACCTCGAGCGTCGAGTTCACGCTGCGGTCGAAAACGACGCCGGCGAAGATCCCGGCGGTGATGAAACCGGCGAACGCGAAGAACGCGCCGACGCCGCGGCGCCATGGCGCAGGGACGAGCACGGCGGCCATCAGACAGATGGCCGCAGCCGCGAGCAGCGACAGCTCGGGTGAGAGCGTCAGCCAGTCGACGTTCGGGGTCGGGATCTTCACGGGCTAATCCCGCCCTCGGTCGACATCGAGCCGTGGGGGACAGCGGGCGTCCGCGGCGGTGTGAATCGGGCCGGCGCGCTCGTCGAGGGGCTCGTCGTCGAGGGGAAGGAGTGCTCGGAGATCCCCGCGGGCCACACCGACAGCGCGAGCAGGCAGGCCACGAGCGGCACGAGGATCGCCAGCTCGGCCGGGACCAGGTCACGGGCCGCGTCCGAGACGGCCGAGCCGACGTCCTGGTGCAGCACGCCGGAGATGAGGCGGAGCATGTACATCGCGGCGAGCACGATCGCGACCGCGCCGGCGACCGCGTAAAGCCAGTACTGCTGGAACACGCCTGCGAGCACGAGGAACTCGCCGGCGAACGCGCTCGAGCCTGGCACCGCGAGGGCGATCACGCCCGTCGTCATCAGCAGCGTTGCGAGTGCCGGTCGGCCCCGCGCCATCCCGCCGAGCAACAGGAACTCACCCGTCGCCGTGCGCCGCTCGATCGCGCCCGCGAGCAGGAACAGCGTCGCGGAGATGAGGCCGTGGTTCACCATCTGCAGCACGGCGCCGTTGAATCCGAGGTCGTTCGTCGCGAACAGCCCGAGCGTGATCAAGCCCATCTGCGCAAGCGACGAGTACGCGATCACGCCGCGTACGTCCGGCGCCCGGAAGGCAAGCAGCGAGCCGTACACGAGCCCGACGGCGGCGAGCACGAGGAACAGCGTCCGGAAGTCCTCCGTCGGCCCCGGGAACTTCGCGATCGCGATGCGCAGGAAGCCGTACACGGCCGCCTTCGACACGATGCCGCTCAGCACGGCCGAGACCTCCGGCGACGCCTCACGGTACGCGTCGGGTAACCAGCCGTGGAACGGGAACAGCGGCGCTTTCACCGCGAACGCGGCGGCGAAGCCGAGGAAGATCCAGTTCGACGAGCTCGTCCCCGACTGCGCCAGGTCGAACGTGCCCTGCGAGAGGCCGAGCGCGATGATCGAGACCAGCATCAGCAGCGAGCCGGCCATCGTGTACGCCACGAACTTGAACGTCGCGCCGAGCCGCCCCGCGCCGCCCCACACGCCGAGCAGCACGTAGAGCGGGATCAGCATCGCCTCGAACATCACGTAGAAGAGGAGGAGGTCCTGCGCCGTGAAGACGCCGACGACGGCGCCCGTGAGCAGGAGCATCAGCCCGTAGTACGCGCGCGGTCGTTCGCGGCCGGCGAGGAATGCGTAGGCCATCGCTGCGGCCATGACGACAACGGTGAGACCGACGAGCCAGAGCGAGAAGCCGAACATGCCGACGTGGTACGACACGTTGAGGTCGCTGAACCACGACGCCTGCTGCTCGAACTGCAGGCCGTGCGCGAAGTCGAAGCGCGTCACGGCGTCGATCCAGAAGCCGACCTCGACGAGTGAGACGAGCACGGCGAACGACGCGACGGCGTTCCCGCCCACCGGGAAGACGAAGCAGGCGAGCGCTCCCGCGACGGGTAGGAAGATCAGGATCGTCGCGATCCAGTCGTTCATCGCACCGAGATGAAGACGACGACGAGAACGGCGAGCCCGCTCGCAACCGCGAGCGCGTACACACGCAGCAGGCCCGTCTGGAGGCGGGAGACCAGCGAGCCTGACTCCTTTGCGCCTGCGGCGATCTCCCTGAGCGAGCCGAGGATGACCGGCTGCTCGAACCAGCGGTACAGGGCGCGCGCGAGCCAGACGGAGGGCCGGTAGAACGCGCGGTCGTACAGCCAGTCGAACCAGAGCTTGTGCTCGAGCGCCGACTGCACTCCCGGTGCGCTCGGCACCTCCGCGCGGCGTGCACCGTAGATCGCCCACGCGACGCCGATGCCGACGAGGCCGAAGGCGACCGCGAAGATGCTCGATATGGCCTCCTGTGTGCCGCTCGCCGTCACGAGCGGCGGTGCGGACACCTCGAGGAAGTTCGACACAGGCGTCCAGAAGTCCGCGACCTGGATCCAACCGCCGACAACTGACAGGACGCCGAGCACGACCACCGGCACGAACATCACCAGCGGTCCCTCGCGGGACCAGGTCCCGGGCCCAACGTGGTGATGCTCACGCGCGTAGGCGCTGGGCTCGCCCCAGAAGACCATGAAGAGCATGCGGAACGTGTAGAGGCCGGTCAGAAACGTCCCCACGACTCCGGCGACCCAGAGGATCGCACCGAAGGTGCCGTGCGCGAGCGCTGCGGCGAGGATCGGGTCCTTCGAGAAGAATCCGGCGAACGGCGGAATGCCGACGAGCGCCAGGCCACCGACGAAGAAGAGCCAGTAGGTGCGCGGCATCAGCACGCGCATCCCGCCCATCTTCCGCATGTCCTGCTCGCCCGCGAGGGCGTGGATCAGGAGGCCCGCCGCGAGGAAGAGCAGCGCCTTGAAGAACGCGTGCGTGAGCAGGTGGTACATGCCGTTCGAGTACGCGCCCACGCCGACGCCGACGAACATGTACCCGATCTGCGACATCGTCGAGTAGGCGATCACGCGCTTGATGTCCGTCTGCACGAGCGCGATGAGCCCTGCGATGAGCAACGTCACTGCGCCGAGCCCGGCTGCAAGGTCCAGGATGTTCGGAGCGAGCTCGAAGACGTTGTGCGTACGCGCGATCAGGTAGACGCCCGCGGTCACCATCGTGGCCGCGTGGATGAGCGCGCTGACCGGCGTCGGGCCTTCCATCGCGTCGGGCAGCCACGTGTGCAGCGGCACTTGCGCGGACTTCGTCACGGCGCCGCCGAGGAGGCCGAGCGCGACGAGGTTGATCACGAGCGAGCTCGAGCTGCTGATCGCGATCAGCGAGCCGAAGTCGAGCGATCCCGTGTGCAGGATGAGCAGGAAGAGCGCGAGTGCCATCGTGGCGTCGCCGACCGCGTTCATGATGAACGCCTTCTTCGCCGCGGCGATCGCGCTCGGCCGCTCCTGGTGAAAGCCGATCAGCAGGTATGACGAGAGCCCGACGAGACCCCAGCCGACGAGCAGCAGCAAGAGGTTGCCCGCCTGAACGAGCATGAGCATGGAGAAGACGAAGAACGCCATGTACGCGAAGTAGCGACGCTCCTCGTTCTCGCCGTCCATGTAGCCGATCGAGTACGCGACGATCAGCGACCCGACGCCCGAGACGACGAGCATCATGAAGACGCTCAGCGGGTCGAGGAGGATGCTCAGGCCGAAGTGGTACTGATCCGTCCCGAGCCACGTCCACGCGGTCGAGAGGTGGCTGCGATCCTCGGGGTTCTCCGAGAGCAGCTTCGCGAAGGCGACGACGGCGGCGACGAACGACACCGATGTTGATGTCGTCGCGATCCAGCCGGCCGTCCGCCCGGAGATCCGCATGCCGGCGAGCGTGATCACGAGCGTCGCGCCGAGCGGCGCGAGCAGGCAGATCCAGGCCGCGGCGATCAACTCAGCCTCGGAGCGAACGCAGCCGGTCGACGTCGAGTGGGAGGCGCCGCCGCGACATCGCGACGATCAGGCCGAGGCCCACGACGACCTCCGACGCCGCGACAGCCATCACCGCGATCGCGAACACCTGGCCAGTGCCCTCACCGGTCTGGCGCGAAAACGCGATCAGGGCGAGGTTGCCGCCGTTGAGCATGATCTCGAGCGAGAGCAGGACGATCAGCGGCGACCGTCGCAGCAGCACGCCGAGGACGCCGATCGAGAACAGGATTGCGCTGATCGCGAGATACCAGGTGATGTCAGGTCCCAGCATCGAATCTCCGCGAGTGGTGGCCGAGCACGACGCCGCCGACCGCGGCGGCGAGCAAAACAATCGATGTGACCTCGAACGCGAGCAGGTGATCGGTCAGGAACAGGCGCCCGATCTCGGCGGGGCTCCCGAACGAGGCGTCGATCTTCGCCGGGTGCGAGAGGCTGGACTCGCCGACCGCGACGATGATCTCGACGAAGATCGCGGCCGCCGCAATGATCGCGCCGACGGTCTGCCACCCGTGCCGCCCGACGAACGGTGCGTCAGCCTCGCCGCCGAGGTACGCAATCACGAACAAGAACATCACCATCACGGCGCCGGCGTAGACGAGCACCTGCGCTGCCGCGACGAACTCGGCGGAGAGCAGGAGGTACAGGACTGCGAGCGAGCCGAGGTTCCCGATCAGCGCGAGCGCCGAGTAGAACGGATTGCGGAACGAGACGACCGCGACGCCCGACGCGATGCAGCCGAAGGCGGCGCCGATCCAGACGATCCAGACGACGACATTGCCCATCGGCTAACTGTTGTTCTTGTAGTAGGGAATCGGCGTGTCGTAGAGGTCGGGATCCGCGACGGGGATCTTCTTGATCGGCTCGGCGAGCAGCATGTCCTTCGTGTAGATCTGGTCGTCGCGGTTGTACTCGGAGATCTCGTACTCGTTCCCGAGCGTGATCGCGTCGAACGGACACGCGAGCTCGCAGTAGCCGCAGAAGATGCAGCGGCTCATGTTGATCTCGTAGATGCGTGCGTAGCGCTCTCCGGGCGAGACGCGATGGTCGGGCGTGTTCTCAGCGGGCACGACGCGGATGCAGTCCGCGGGGCACGCGGCCGCGCAGAGCGAGCAGCCGATGCACTTCTCGAGCCCGTTCTCGTGGCGCCACAGCCGGTGGCGTCCGCGGAAGCGAGGGAACATCGGCTTCTTGTACTCCGGGTACTGCAGCGTCAACGGCTTCTTGAAGATCTGCCGGAAGGTGAGCGCGAATCCCTTGAGGCTGTCGACGGGCTGCGGCATCAGCTGATGAGCACCACGAAGAAGGCAGTGACGACGGCATTGATTGTCGCCACCGGCAGAAGCACCTTCCAGCCGAAGCGCATCAGCTGGTCGTACCGCAGCCGCGGAACCGACGCGCGCAGCCAGATGAAGAGCGAGATGAAGAACAGGAGCTTGAGGAAGAACCAGAACGGCCCGTACGGGTCGAGCCGCTCGACCCAGGGAACGTGCCAACCGCCGAAGAAGAGCGTCACGCAGAGGCCGGAGAGCACGATCAGGTTGATGTACTCGGCCATCTGGAAGAGGCCCCAGCGCATGCCTGAGTACTCGGTGTGGTAACCGGCCACGAGCTCGCTGTCGGCCTCCGGCAGATCGAACGGCGCGCGCGCCGACTCCGCTACGCCTCCGAAGAGGAAGACGAGGAAGCCGACCGCCTGCGGAATGACGAACCAGAGCGTCGCCTCCTGCTTGGCGACGATCTCCGTCAGCCCGAGCGACTGTCCCATCATCACCACGCCGAGGACGCTGAGCGCGAGCGAAACCTCGTAGGACACGAGCTGCGCACATGTCCGCATCGACCCGAGCAGCGAGTACTTCGACTCGGATGCCCAGCCGCCGACGATGAAGCCGTAGACGCCGATCGAGCCGAGCGCGAAGACGAGGATCAACCCGATCGGCGCGTTCACGACCTCGCCGCTGAGGTGCCAGTGGTACACGCCCCACCCAGGCCCCCAGGGGATCACGGCGAACGCCGCGAGCGCCGTGAACGCGGAGACGATCGGCGCGATGATGTAGGGCACGTTGCTCGCTGCTTCAGGGAAGAAACTCTCCTTGCGGATCAGCTTGATCAGGTCGGCGATCGGCTGCAGCAGCCCTTTCCAGCCGGCACGGTTCGGCCCGTACCGCTGCTGCATGCGGCCGAGCAGCTTCCGCTCGAGCCACGTCGTGTAGGCGAACAGCAGCAGGACGAGGTTGATGACCACAAACGCCTTGATGAGCGAGATCCACCAGGGCTCGGTCATGCGCGCTTAACCTCTACGTCGTGCAGGAGGCCGCGGACGTGCTCCTCCGCGGCACGCACCGTTCCCCTCGCGAGCTTGCGCGAGACGCGTGCGCGCAGGCGGACCGACGTTCCGTTCGAGCTCGCCTCGATCTCGGCGCCGTTCTCGATCCCGCGCGAGCGTGCGTCGTCCTGAGAGAGCTCGAGCTCCGGCGCGGGCCGCTGAAACTGGAGCTCCGGTACGCGTTCGACGGCGGGGCCGGAGAACAGTGGCCTGTACGTGACGAGCCGCAGGCCGGAGACCTTCGCCTGGCGCGGTTTCTTCGTCGGCGAAGCCGGCTCCGCGGGCGGTGGGCTGCGCGACGGCAGCGGCGCCTGCTCGCCGATCGCAGCGAACGGAAGCCCGTCGTAGATCTGGGCCGACAGCTCCTCGAACACGGACGCCGCATATGGGGGGATGTCGACCTCGAAACGCTCGCCGAGCTTGGCGATCCATTCGAGCTCGTCCGGCGCCGGCGGCATGACGGCAGGGCGAAGCCGTTGGAGGCGGCCCTCGAGGTTGACGTAGGTGCCCTCCCGCTCGAGGTAGCTCGTCGCCGGGAGCAACAGGTCGACGAGGCCGCGCGCCTGGCGCTCGAACATGGCGAACGCGAGGACGTGCTCGGCCTCTCTCGCGAGGTCGCGCACGTCTGGATTCACGAGCGCCTCGTCGCCCGAGATCACGAGCAGGCGAACGGGGACGGGTGCCTCGGGCTCTTCCTCGTCCGAGGCTGCCGACCACGCTTCGCAGACGCCGCGCGCGTTCGGTGTGCGCGGCAGGTAGAAGGCGCCCCAGACGTCGAGCCGCTCAGCGTGCGCCGCGAGCTCCGTCTCTCCGTCGGGCCCGGACCAGATCAGGATCGCCCGTTCGGCTCCGCGCACCTTCTCCTCGTCGAGCTCGTACAGGATCTCCGCGCCGTCTCGCCGGGCCGCGCGGAGCCAGAGATCGACGATCGGCGCGCGCTCCGCAACGGGCTCATCACCGAGAATGACGACCACCTGCGCGTCGCGAATCGACGACAGCGGACGGCGATGGCCGTCGAGCAGGCGCGCATTCTCGACCTCGGGCATCACCGCTGAGTGCGCGCCGAGCCCGACGCGCAGGAGCCGCGCGAGCGTGTACGCCTGCTCGACCGTCTCGGAGCCCGACAGTGCGGTCACGATGTGCGTGCCGGCGTTCCGCACCAGTTCTTCCGCTTCGTCGATCGCCTCGTCCCATGACAGGGCGTCGTACGCCTGCGCTCCGCGCCGTCGGCGCGCCTCGGTGACGCGGTCGCTCGCATACACGTGCGAGAACGCGAACCGGCCCTTGTCGCAGAGCCAGCCGTCGTCGATCTCGGGGTGGTTGCGCGACAGGATCCGCTTCACCTTGCCCTCGCGCGTGGTCGCGGCGACGTTGCAGCCGACGGGGCACATTCCGCATACCGTCGGGACGTTCTGGA
Organism: Gaiellaceae bacterium; assembly: GCA_036380275.1. Taxonomy (GTDB): domain Bacteria; phylum Actinomycetota; class Thermoleophilia; order Gaiellales; family Gaiellaceae; genus DASVFB01. The sequence goes on from DASVFB010000109.1 coordinate 18,197, forward strand.
TCTCCCACGGCCGCGCCTCGAAGCGGTACTGCGTCGACGTGAGCGCGCCGACGGGGCAGAGCTCGATCACGTTGCCGCTGAACGGAGCCACGTACGGCTCGTCCTCGAACGTTGCGATGACCGACTGCGAGCCACGGTTCAGCGCGACGAGCTGCATGTCCTCGGCGACGGTCTCGCTGAAGCGCGTGCAGCGGTAGCAGAGGATGCAGCGCTCGCGGTCGAGCGCGATCGTCGGCGAGACCGGGATCGGTTTCTCGAATGTCCGCTTCGCGAAGAACATCCGCGACGAGCCCGGGCCGTAGCGGAACGTCAGGTCTTGCAGCGGGCACTCGCCTCCCTTGTCGCAGACGGGGCAGTCGAGCGGGTGGTTGACGAGGATGAATTCGAGCGTCGAGTCCTGTGCCTCCGCGGCCTTCGGTGACGTCAGCGCGCTACGCACGATCATCCCGTCGGTTGCGGTCATCGTGCACGCGGTCTGCATCTTCGGCATGCCCTCGACCTCGCAGAGGCACATGCGGCACGCGCCGACCGGTGCCCCGAGTCGAGGCTCGTAGCAGAAGACCGGGATTTCGATCCCTGCGGCGAGCGCCGTCTCGACGAGCCCGGCGCCCTTCTCGACGTGCACCTCGACGCCGTCGACGGTCACCGTCACCAGTTCAGGCGCATTCATGGCGCAGCGTCCTCTCGGGCCGTGTCCCACGTCCAGGACTCGGGACAGCGCTTGAACGGCCAGGCCGCGCCCTGAGCTGCGTCAGATTCGCGCGCCCCTGTCAAGGACAGCCTCTCCTCTCGGACCATGTCCCCAGTCCAGGACTCGGGACAGCGCCGGTACGGCCGCGTGGTGCTCACGCGGGAACCGTCGCGATCGGACGATGGTGCTGGTCGCTGGGCGCGAGGATCCCCTCGATCGAGGACTCGCCCCCGAACGGACAGCGGCCCAGCTCGATGTGCTCCTCGAACTCGGCGCGGAACTTGCGCAGGTAGCTCTGCACCGACCAGACGGCGAAGTCTCCGAGCGCGCAGAGCGAGCGACCGAGGATGCGGGAGCCGACGTCGTCGAGCAGGTCGAGGTCCGCGTACTCACCCCTGCCGTCCTCGATCTTCTCGAGGATCTGCACGAGCCAGCGCGTTCCCTCGCGGCACGGCGTGCACTTCCCGCACGACTCGTGCATGTAGAACTTCTCCGCGCGCAGCGCGAGCTGCACCATGCAGCAGCGCTCGTCGATCACCATCACTGCGGCGGAGCCGAAGAACGAGCCTGCTGCCGCGATCGAGTCGTAGTCCATTGGCGTGTCGAGCTGATCGGGCGTCAGGATCGGGACGGACGAGCCGCCGGGGATGATCGCCTTGATCTCGCGGCCCCCGGGGACGCCGCCGCCGACGTCGAAGATCAGCTCGCGCAGCGTTGATCCCAGCTCGAGCTCGTAGTTCCCCGGATTGACGACGTTGCCGGAGAGCGAGAAGAGAGCGGTGCCCGGGGAGTTCTCCGGCCCGATCTTCAGGAACTCCGAAGCGCCCATCCGGACGATCGGCGGGATCGTCGCGATCGTCTGCACGTTGTTGATCTGCGTCGGCGACATGTAGAGGCCCTGGATCGGCGGAAACGGCGGCCTCGGCCGGGGCTGGCCGCGCTTGCCCTCCAGGGAGTCGAGCAGCGCAGTCTCCTCGCCGCAGATGTACGCGCCCGCGCCGCGGTGCACGACGATGTCGACATCGCCGAACAGTCCGTCCGCCTGCGCATCGTCGACCGCACGCTGCAGGATCTCGTACTCGGTGACGTACTCGCCGCGGATGTAGATGAAGACGTTGCGCGAAAGGATCGCCCGCGCCACGATCAGGCAACCCTCGATGAGCAGGTGCGGGTTGCGGCGCATGATCTCGCGGTCCTTGAAAGCGCCGGGCTCCGACTCGTCCGCGTTCACCACGAGATACGACGGCCTGGCACCGCTTCGATCGACGAGGCTCGCCTTGCGCCCGGTGGGGAAGCCGGCGCCGCCGCGACCGCGCAGCGTCGAGGCGACGAGCTCGTCGATAAGCTCGTCCGGTTCCATAGCGCGCGCCTTCTCGAGCGGCTCGTAGCCGCCGACGGCGCGGTACTCGCCGAGCTGCGTGAGGTCGCGCTCGTTGGCGTGCGCGAGCAGCAGATCACGCTTCGGCACGGAGCTCCTCCACCAGCGCCGCGACATCCTCGGGCACGACCGGCTCGCGGTAGCGCCCGTCGACCACGACGACCGGCGCGTAGCCGCAGCCGCCCGCGCACTCGATCGTCCGGAACGTCACGGAGCCGTCCTCGGTCGTCTCGCCCGCCGCGACGCCGAGCTCGTGCTCGAACGCTGCGACGACTCGTTGCGCGCCGACGAGCGCGCACGCGAGGTTCGTGCAGACCTCGACCGAGTGCCGACCGACCGGCTCGAGGTGGTACATGTCGTAGAACGTGGCGATGCCCTTGCAGTACGCCGGCGTGAGATCGAGCGCCTCTGCCACTTCGCGGAACGCCCCGGGCGAGAGCCAGCCGTACCGCTCCTGTGCCGCGCGCAACGCGGGCATCACAGCCGACCGCGAGTCGGGATAGCGCGCTCGGAACTGCTGAATCTCGTCGTACAGCTCCGTCACCGGTCGACCTCGCCCATCACGGTGTCGAGCGAGCCGACGATCGCGATCATGTCGGCGATCAGCGAGCTGCGCAGGCACGTCGCCGTCGCTTCGAGCGCGACGAACGATGGCGCGCGGAACTTCACGCGCCACGGCTTCGGCCCGCCGTCGGAGACGACGTAGCAGCCGCTCTCGCCGCGCGGCGACTCGATCGTCACGTAGACCTCGCCCTCGGGGACGCGGTAACCCTCCGTGACGATCTTGAAGTGGTGGATGAGCGACTCCATCGAGGTGTGAAGCTCTTCGCGTGGCGGTAGGACGACCTTCCGGTCGTCCGCGATCCACGGTTCGCCTTCCATCTGCTCGAGTTGATCGAGGCACTGCGCGACGATGCGAGTCGACTCGCGCATCTCGTCCATCCGCACGCGGTAGCGGTCGTACACGTCGCCGTTCGGATAGACGGGGATCTCGAAGTCGACCGCGTCGTACGCGAGGTACGGTTGGTCTCGCCGCACGTCCCAGTCGACGCCCGACGCGCGCAGCACCGGCCCGGACTGCCCGAGCGCGATCGCGTCGTCCGCACTCAGCAGCCCGATTCCCTGCGTGCGTTCGAGCCAGATCTGGTTGCGATCGACGAGCTGCTCGTACTCGTCGACCGCATGCGGCATCCGCTCGACGAACTTGCGGCACTCGGTGTAGAAGCCGCGCGGAACGTCCTCCGCGAGCCCGCCCGCCTGGAAGTAGCGCGTGTGCATCCGCGTGCCGGCGACCAGCTCGGACAGGTCGAGGATCTGCTCGCGCTCGCGGAAGCAGTACCAGAACATCGAGATCGCCCCGAGCTCGAGCCCCGACGTGCCGAGCCACACGAGATGCGAGTGGATGCGGTTCAGCTCGCACAGCAGCATGCGCATCCAGGTCGCCTTGCGCGGCACCTCGATCCCGAGCAGCTTCTCGATTGCGAGCACGAAGACGAGCTCGTTGTTCTGGAAGGAGACGTAGTCGATCCGCTCTGGGTACGTGATCGCCTTCCACCACGTCTTCTGCTCCATGTTCTTCTCGAAGCCGGTGTGCAGGTAGCCGATCACCGCGTGCAACCCGACGACCGTCTCGCCGTGCAGGTCGATCACAAGCCGGAGCACGCCGTGCGTCGAAGGATGGTTCGGGCCGAAGTTGACCTGGAGAATGTCCTCGGCGTCCGGCGGCACCTCGAGGACAGTCGGGATCGGCGACGGGATGCGCGTCCCCTCGTAGATGCGCGGGCGCGCGGGCGCGAGGGTCATTCGGCGTCCGAGAAGCGGACCGGCTCGCCGCCGATCGGATAGTCCTTCCGCAACGGGTGACCCTCCCAGTCGTCGTCCATGAGGATCCGCCTGTGGTTCGGATGATTCTCGATCGGGATCCCCATCAGGTCCCACGCCTCCCGCTCGTGCCAGTCGGCCGTCGGCCAGACGCCGACGACGGACGGAACGCTCTCACCGTCGTCGAGCCAGACCTGCACGCGGAGAATGCGCCCGTCACCGCGCCGCAGCCCGAGCAGGTGGTAGTTCATCGCGAAGCGCTTCGGCTTCGGCTGCGGCAGGCGCTGGTATCCCTGCGTCATCGGCGTGTTGAGGTCGCGGCCGGTCGCCGTCCCGATGTAACCGGAGACGCCGGCGTCGCCCCAGCCG
>DASVFB010000110.1:0-9883 GCA_036380275.1 Gaiellaceae bacterium
CCGGTATGACCTCGCGCGGCCGTGCCGCGCTCGCGCTCGGCGCCGCGACGTACCTCGCGGGCTGGGCCTTCGGATCGCGGCCGCTGGATCTCGTCGCGGTCGGGCTCCTGCTCGCCGTGTTCGCAGCGTGGTTGGTCGTCCGCTTCACGGCGCGACCGCTGGAGCTGCGCCGCTCGACCAAGGTCGTGCCGATCGAGGGCGACGACGTGCAGGTCCGCGTGGAAGTCGAGCTCGAAGCCGCGCGTGCTCCTGCGGGGATCACGCTCGTCGAGCGCTACGAGAAACTCGGCGAGAGGCGCACCCAGCTGGAGCGCGAGGGCAGGCACCTCTGGACGCGCTACTCCCTTGCTGCGGTGCCTCGCGGCCGGTACCGCATTGAAACGGCCGCGGTCGTCGAGGATGCGTTCGGGCTCGAGCGCAGCGAGCGACCGCTCGCGGAAGCCGGCGCACTGATCGTCTACCCGCGCCTGACCGAGCTCGAGCGGCTCTTCTCGGAGACCGGCGAGCACGCGCGCGACGGACGCCGTCTGCTCCTGCAGCGCCCGAGCGGCTTCGACCTCCACAGCGTCCGCGACTACGTCGAGGGCGACTCGCTGCGCAAGGTGCACTGGCGGTCTACGGCCCGCCGCGGGCAGCTGATGGTGAAGGAGCTCGAAGACTCGCCGCGCGACGACGTTGCCGTGGTCCTCGATGCGTGGCGCGGCTGTCCCAGGCCCGTTTTCGACGTCGCCGTCCGAGCTGTGGGCTCGATCCTGCAGACGTACACGCGCCGCAGCCGTCGTGTGGCGTTCGTGCTCGCGGGCGACGTGGTGGAAGTGCAGCGCGTCCAGGCCGAGGGAGATTGGCGGCGTGCGCTCGAGCTGCTCGCCGGCGCCGAGGCCGACGGGGCGGAGGCTCTCGCACGTCTGCTAGTCGGCGAGCGGAACCCCGCGGCGCTCGCGCTCGATCTCGTGGTCGTGACGCCTCGCCTCGACGCGGCGTTCGTCGACCGGCTGATCCAGCGCGCACAGGCACGGCGAAACACGGCACTCGTCTACGTCGACGGGCGCCACGACCGCGAGCCGTTGTTGCTTCGTCTGCAGGCCGCGGGCATCGCGGTCGCCGTGCTCCGGGAGGGCGACGACCTCGGCCGCGTGCTCGGCGCTCCGTCTTTCGTGGAGGCTGCTCATGCCTAACTGGCGCCCCGCGCTGCTCGCTCTCGTCCCGGGGGTCGTGTTGATGCAGAACTGGCTGCGGCTCGAAGACCCTCAGCGCGACGCGGGCCTGGCGCTGCTGCTCATCGTCATCGCGGCGGTGCCGGCGCTCGCACCCCGGTTCTGGCAGCGGCTCGTGCTGCTCGCGATCGGCACGCTCGCGGCCATCGACCTGGCGGTGGACGTGCCGGTGCTCCATCCGTGGCGCGCCGAGTCGCGCGTGTGGAACGGGTTCCTCGACTTCTACGAGGTGAGGCTGCCGTTCAACCCGTCCTTCCATCCCGGCATGCACGCGTTGCTGCTCCTCGCGGGCTTCGGCTTCACGGCCGCGGTCGCGCTCGCGGCGGCGTCGCGCCGCCCGGTCGCCGCGGTCGCCTGTCTCGTCGTCGGCGCCGGCTGGCCGGCCACGCTCCTCTCCGACGGGAACGACCTCCTGCGCGGGGGCGTCATCCTCGCGACTTCGCTGTTCCTCCTCGCCGGGCTCCGCACCGGTGCCCGTCGCACGCTCGCCCGCGCTGCGCTGCTCGGCGGCGCGCTGGTCGCCGCTGCACTCGCCGCGACGACTCAGCCCGCCGTCGCCAAGAGCGAGTTCCTGCAGTGGCAGACGTGGAATCCGTACCAGCGCCCACCTGCGTCGGTCGGAGTCCGCTACGTCTGGGATGCGAACTACGACGGCTTCAGCTGGCCGCGCAAGACAACGACGGTCTTGAAGGTCCAGGCGTCGCCGCGCTCCGTCTACTGGCGTGCTACGACGCTCGACGTCTACGACGGAACGCGCTGGATCGAGCAGCACACGCCTCTACGTCCGCAGCTCTTCGACGGACGGCTCGACCTGACGCAGAACGATCCGCTGGCGCCGAGCGCGGCGCGCAACCCGGTGAGCTGGAAGAAGGTCGAAGTCGAGGTCGAGGCGCTCGCGGACAACCACCTCGTCGCGCCGAGCGTGCCGGTCGGCTACGGCCTGGACTTCGGCGGCCCGGAGTTCTGGCAGGGCGGCACGGGCACGATCCCGCGCGAGCTGCAGCGCGGTGACAGGTACACCGCGTGGAGCTACTCGCCGTCACCGACACCGCGGCAGCTGGCGTCGGCGCGCGGCGGCTACCCGGCTGCGGTGACCCCGTACCTCGAGGTATTGCCGGGCCACAATGCTCCGTCCGGGTTCGGCTCGCCTTCCCGCGACGCCAACATGCGACAGTTCCTCGCCGTTTCGAATGTCGACAGTGGACTCTTCGACGAGGCCCGCCGCATCGTCGGCAACACACGGACTCCCTACGGCGCGGCGCTGGCGCTCGAGTCGTGGTTCAGAAGCACCGGCGGCTTCAAGTACACGACCCACCCGCCGCGTTCCCGCACGCCGCTCCTTGACTTCGTCCTCCACACGAAGCGCGGCTACTGCCAACATTTCGCCGGTGCGATGGCGCTGATGCTCCGGTACCTCGGCATCCCTGCGCGCGTCGCCGAGGGCTTCGTGAGCGGCACGTACGACCCTGGCACGCACACGTGGACGGTCACCGATCACGACGCGCATGCGTGGGTGGAGGTGTGGTTCGCGGGCTACGGCTGGCTGCCGTTCGACCCGACGCCCGGGCGCGGCTTCCTCACCGCGGGTTACTCGGTCTCGTCGCCGCAGTTCCACGCCTCCGCCGCGGCGAACATCGTCGGCGGCGTGGCGGCATCACTGCTGAACACGGCATCGATCCACCAGGACGTCAGCTTCGGAGACAAGGATGTGACGTTCGCGGGGACAGACATCCGGCCCGCGAGCCCGTCGCCGGGCGGCGCGTTCGGGATCCAGCATCGCGGCGGCAGCCTCGGCAAGCTGCTCGCGTTCCTGCTTGGGCTCGCGGTCGCGCTCGTCGCGCTCGCGAAGGCCGTTCGCAGGCACCTGCGCTACGCGACGCCGGACCCCCGGGGCCAGGCAGCGGCGTGTCGCGCCGACCTGCGTGACTTCCTCGCCGACCAAGGAATCCGCGTGGATGCGAGTCTCGCGCCAGAGGAACTGTCGGTGCTTCTGCGCACGCAGCTCGAGGTCGACGGCGAGAAGTTCGCGACGGCGCTGGCGGCCGCCCGGTTCGGGCCGCCGGCGGACGCGTCTGCCGCGGCGGCGCGTGCGCGTGCTGAGCTCTCGCGGCTCCGCGCAATAGTTCGCAAGCGGCTCGGCGTCGTGCGGCGCGCGCGCGGGCTCGTCTCGCTGCGCTCGCTCGGCTTCGCTGAGTGAACGCCGTTGTGATGGCCGCGGGCAAGGGCACGCGCCTGCGCTCGGTCACCGAGCACTGGCCGAAGCCAGTGCTGCCGATCGATGGGCGACCCGTCGTGGCCTCTCTCGTGCGTGAGCTGAGTGGCGCCGGCTGCACGCACGTCACGGTCGTCACCGGCCACCTGGCCGAGCAGGTGGAAGCGCTGCTCGGCGACGGTTCGGATTTCGGCGTCCCGATCACGTATGCGCGGCAGCCGGCGCCGGACGGATCGGCCGACGCCGTGCGGCGCGCACTCGCCGCCGGCGCGGAACCGCCGGCACTGGTCACGGGAGCCGACCATGTTTTCGCGAAGGGAACGATCGACTGGTTCCTCCAGGAATGGGACGGCGCGCCTGGGGCGATCGCGGCCCGCCGCGGCCTGCCGCCGGTGGACGCGCGCCTGGCGAAAGCGTTCGCCGACGCCGAGGAGCTGACGAGCGTGCCGCTCTGGGGCCTCGGCGCCGAGCTCGTGTCCTTCCTCGACGATCTCCCCGGCCCGCCGTTCGAGCTGGCCGACGCGTACGGCCGCGCGCTCGACGCGGGAGTCGAGGTTCGCGGCGTCGTCGTCTCGGGAACGCGCGACTTGACGCATGTTGTAGACCTGATTCGACACAACTTTCCGTACCTGGGTGATGCTTGAGATGAGTGAGCACGAGACATACGACCTCTTTCAGCAGGGGAAGACGCATCTGAAGAACGGCCACGCCGCGCAGGCGACAGTCGCGCTGGAGAAGGCCAAGCGGCGCGAGCCCGAGAAGGCGTCCATCCGCGAGGCGCTCGGCATCGCGTACTTCCGCATCCACCGCTGGGATGCGGCCGAGTCGGAGTTCCGCGCAATGCTCGAGCTCGCTCCGAACGACGACTATGCGCACTACGCGCTCGGCCGCTGCCTCGAGAAGCAGGGCAAGGCGCATGAGGCGAACGGCCACTACAAGCTCGCCGACGCGCTGCGGCCGGGAAAACAGGACTACGAGTCCCGAATTCGCGATCTGAGCTGACGCTCAGCTCGCTCGTCGCTCGAAATGCTCCGCATTTCGAGCGAGAAGACCGGACAGGCGCGCTCCGCGCGCGTGTCCATGAGCTGACGTTGAAGAGTTACCGCTTCGATTCGTCCGCTGTTGCGGCGTGGCGAAGCCACGCCTATAGCGAGCTGTGACGCATAGTTGGCGGATGCGGGCTGTCGTCCAGCGCGTGACGAGGGCGCGATCAACGCCCGGCGGCGAGATCGGGCCGGGCGTCCTCGTTCTCCTCGGCGTCGCCGACGGCGACACCGAAGGGGATGCTGAGCGTCTCGCCGGCAAGGTTGCGCGGCTCCGCATCTTCGAGGACGCGGGCAAGTTCGACCGCTCGCTGCTCGACACGAGAGGCTCCGCGCTCGTAGTGAGCCAGTTCACGCTGATCACGGATAGCAAACGTCAGAAGGGAACTCGACCTGACTTCTCGAAGGCAGCCCGACGCGAAGTAGCCGAGCCGATCTACGAACGCTTCTGCGCGGCGCTCCGTGATCTCGACGTCCACGTCGAGACCGGCGTCTTCGGCGCGAGGATGCAGGTCGAGTTGGTCAACGACGGGCCGGTGACGATCGTCCTCGACGTGGGGAACACGTAGCTACTCGACTAGTCTGGATGCTCCTCCTGCCCAGAGAGGTTCAGCCGTGAGTGAGGAGCGCAACGTGAGGTCCAAGGCAGAGGTTCTCGCCGTTCTGCGTCGCAGTGGCGTACCCGAGCAGACTGTCCAGGCTCTCGACGCCGCCTTGGACGACCCCGTGGACGTGACGCGCGACGCAAACCTGTTCCTTCGCTACGGGATCACCCTCGACAGCCTCATTGACAGAATGGGCGGGAGCCCGTAGCGATCCAGCGTCAGCGGCCAACCCTGATCATGATGCTCGGTTCCGGACTTTCCGTACGAGCGGCAGCGCGAACCAAAGCCCGCCTATGAGTCCCGCCGAGACCGCGAGAACGAAGGCGGCCGCGCGATCGTCGAAGACGAAGCCGGTGACGAAGAACGCGGAGGCCGACAGCGCGCTCCCGAGGAACACGAGCCCGACCACCGCGAGCCGTGACGCGGTCGTGATCAGCCGCTCCTTGTCGAAATCACGGAAGCGGAGCCGGTGATACGCCGTCGGCGCGATGAAGCACGCCACTGCGCCGAAGGCGAGCAGAAGTGCCGCGAACCAGACGTTCCGCTGCAGGCCGTTCGTCTCGGCGAAACGGTTGTTGAACGGGACGACGAGAAGGAACGCGAACAGGATCTGCACTCCGGGGAGAGCGAGCCTGAGCTCCTGCAGCAGCTCCTCGAGCTCCCGGTCGAGCCGTTCGTCCTTCCGCTCCTCCGGCACGCCCGCGGACACTAGCGCCGCGCCATACCAAGGCCAGCCTTGCTACCATCGTTACACCACATTTCGAGCAGTTGAGAAATGGGCGCGCGGCGCCCATTTTTCGTTTACCAAGCAGTTCGAATCAGCAGGGAGCACGACGTTTTGGCCGCGACACACGAGAAGGAGAAGCATCTGACCCGCGAGATCGCGCGCAAGGTGGAAACCGCATTTCCGGAGACGGAGGTGCTCGCCGTCGAGCTGACGAAGCCCGACGGCTTCACCGTGTTCATCGACGACGTGCGCGGCGTCGACCACGCGCTTTGCCAGCGCGTGACCAATCTGTTGTCCGACTACCGGCGCGAGTTCGAGATCTCCGTCTCGTCACCAGGCTCGGCCCGTCCGCTGCGAACGCCGCAGCACTTCCGCAACGTCGTCGGCCGCCGCGTCGCCCTGCGCACCGAGGCAAAACGGCGCGTGCGCGGCGAAGTGGTCGACGCGAGCGAGCAGGCGGTGACCGTGCGCACGCAGAACGAATCCGTAGACATCCCTTACGAGGCAATCGTGCGGGGCAATCTGATCGACGAAGGGTAGGGCAAGGCCATGACGCGAGAGATCATCGAAGCGGTTCGCACAATCGAGCGCGAGAAGGGCATCGACGGCGACACGCTCATCCAGGCGCTCGAGGACGCGCTGCTCGCCGCGTACAAGAAGACACCCGGCTCGTCGCGGCACGCAACCGTCGAGCTTGACGACGACGGAGACTTCCGCGTCTACTCGATGGAGATCCCTGCTGATCTCGAGCAGCGCCTGCTGGAGGAGGCGCGCGAGCGCACGCTCGAGGAACTCGAGCGGCTCGAGACCGAGACCGGCGAGAAAAACCACACGCTGCTGACCGACGACGATCTCGAGCTCGACTGGTCGCAGGTGCCCGAGGACCTGATCAAGCGCGAGGACGTCACGCCCGAGAACTTCGGCCGCATCGCCGCGCAGACGGCCAAGCAGGTGATCCTGCAGAGGATCCGCGAAGCCGAGCGCGAGATGATGTACGACGAGTACGTCGATCGCGTGGACGAGGTCGTTACGGGCATCGTCCAGCAGGCCGGCGACCGCAACAACGTGCTGGTCGACCTCGGCAAGGTCGAGGCGCTGCTGCCGCGCTCCGAGCAGGTCGACGGCGAGCGTTACGAGCAGGGCTCGCGCATCAAGGCCGTGATCACGGAGGTCCGCAGCGGCACGAAGGGGCCGCAGGTGATCCTCTCGCGCCGCAATCCCGAGCTGATCAAGACGCTGTTCGAGCTCGAGGTGCCCGAGATCGCCGACGGCCTCGTCGAGATCCGCGGCGTCGCACGCGAGCCGGGCTATCGCTCGAAGATCGCGGTCGAGTCGCACGCCCAGGGCGTCGATCCGGTCGGCGCGTGCGTCGGGCCGCGCGGCTCGCGCGTGCGCATGGTCGTCTCCGAGCTCCGCGGCGAGAAGATCGACATCATCCCGTGGAACACGGAGCCGGCGCGCTTCGTCGCGAAGGCGCTCTCGCCTGCGCGTGTGCGCGAGGTCTACATTGACGACGATTCCCGCGATGCCACGGTGGTCGTCCCCGACGACCAGCTCGCGCTGGCGATCGGCAAGGAAGGCCTGAACGCCCGCCTCGCCGCGCGCCTCACAGGCTGGAAGGTCGACATTGTCTCGGACACCGAGTTCGCGCAGCAGGAGGCGGAGGCTGCGTTCGGCGGCGAAGGCGACGTCGACTTCAGCGGACGCTGCGCGGCGATCCTCGCGAACGGCAAGCGCTGCCCCAACACCGCTCTGCACGGGTCCCGCTTCTGCGGTGTCCCGGCGCACCAGGAACTGGCCAAGATCGAGGCCCAGACCGGTGAGTACGCGCCGGGCACGGTTACGCCGACCACAGCCGCGCCCGAGGACAGCGACGAAGAAGGGGACGAGGCCGTGCAAGACACCGAGGCGGTGGCCGACCAGGCTGACGAGACTCCGGTGCAGCCGGTCGAGACCGCGCCGTACCGGGCAGAAGGCCAGGCGCCTGCTGCGTAACGAGCCGCCGATCCGCACGTGCACCGGCTGCGGCCGCAAGGCGCCGCAGTCGGAGCTGTTGCGTTTCGCGGCGGTGGACGGCGAGCTGAAGCAGGGCCGGACACTGCCCGGGCGCGGCGTCTACACCTGCGCGCGGCTCCTGTGCTTCGAGCGCGCCGTCGCCCACCGGGGCTTCAACCGTGTCCTCAAGCAGAGCGTTGCCGTCGATCCGGAGGCGCTCGGACGCCTCTACACTAGGACTCCGATACATGGCAAATAGGCCCAATAGACCAATCAGACCCCGCGGCGGCGCGAGCCCGCGCGGCAAGCGCCGCGTCGTCATCGACCAGGGCGGCCAGCGCGGCGGCGGCCCGCCCGGACGCCAGGGCCGCGGTCGCCAGGAAGTCGGCCCGCCCAAGCAGCCGCGCGAGGTCGTCGCCCCGACCGGGCCGGTGACCGTTCAGTCGGGCGTCACTGTCCGCGACTTCTCGCAGGCGCTGGGCGTCCCGATGCCGGAGCTGATCAAGATCCTCATGAACCTCGGCCAGATGCGCACTGCCACGCAGTCGCTCTCCGACGAGGAGGTCGAGCTGATCGCCGCCGAGTTGAAGCGCGAGGTGACGATCAAGCACGTCGCCGAGGAAGACGAAGAGCCCGAGGTCTTCGAGGACACGGAGGCGGATCTCGTCCTGCGTCCCCCGGTGGTCACGATCATGGGCCACGTCGACCACGGCAAGACGAGCTTGCTCGATGCGATTCGCCAGACGGCGGTCGTCGACACCGAGGCCGGCGGGATCACGCAGCACATCGGCGCGTACCAGGTCGAGCACAACGGCCGCCGGATCACATTCATCGACACGCCCGGTCACGAGGCGTTCACCGCCATGCGCGCGCGCGGCGCGAAGGTCACGGACATCGCGGTGCTCGTCGTCGCCGCGAACGACAGCGTCATGCCGCAGACGCGGGAGTCGATCTCGCACGCACGCGCGGCCGACGTGCCGATCGTCGTCGCGATCAACAAGGTCGACCTGCCCGACGCGAATGCCGACAAGGTGCGCGGCGACCTCGCGACCGAAGGGCTGCAGCCGGAGGAGTGGGGCGGCACGACGCAGGTCGCGGAGGTCTCGGCGAAGACCCGCATGGGCCTGGACGAGCTGCTCGAGAAGGTGCTTCTCGTCGCCGACGTCGAGCTCGAACAGCTGAAGGCGAACCCGAACGCCGAGGCGTCCGGGCCGATCATCGAATCGCGCCTCGACCAGGGGCGTGGGCCGGTGGCGACGATGCTCGTCCAGCGCGGCACGCTCAAGGTCGGCGACGCAATCGTCGCCGGGGACGCCTGGGCGCGCGTGCGGGCACTGAATGACTTTCGTGGGGAGAAGCTGCAGGAGGCGACGCCCGGTACGCCGGTGGAGATCCTCGGCTTCGACCGGCCGCCGCCCGCCGGCGAGACCGCGCGCGTCGTCGAGACCGAGCGCAAGGCGCGCGAGTTCGCGCACGTTCGCGGCGAGCGTTTGCGCCGCGAGCAGCTCGCGCAGCGCAGCGCCGCAGGGGTTTCGCTCGAATCACTGTTCGAGCAGATGCAGGAAGGCGGCGTCCAGGACCTGAACCTGATCCTCAAGGGCGACGTCGTCGGCTCCGTCGAGGCGGCGGTGTCCGAGCTGCACAAGATCAAGCACCCGGAAGTGCGCGTTCACGTCATCCACCAGGGCGTCGGCGGGATCACCGAGAACGACGTAAACCTGGCGATCCCCGCGGGCGCGCTGATCGTCGGCTTCAACGTGCGGCCCAGCGCCGAGGCACGCGCGCTCGCCGAGCGGTCGGGCGTCGAGATCCGCACCTACCGCGTCATCTACCAGCTGACCGAGGATATCGAGCAGGCCCTCGTCGGCATGCTCAGGCCGATCGAGACCGAGGCGACGCTGGGCGAGGCCGAGGTTCGGGCGTTGTTCCGCGCCTCGCGCATCGGAACGATCGCCGGCTGCATGGTCACGAGCGGCGTCGTCCGACGCGGTGCGCAGGTGCGCGTCGTGCGCGACGGCACCGTGATCTACGAGACGACGATCGCGTCGCTTCGGCGCATCAAGGACGACGTCCGCGAAGTGCAGGAG
>DASVFB010000111.1:0-2146 GCA_036380275.1 Gaiellaceae bacterium
CGGAGAGCTTCGCCGAGCGGACGCGCACCGATGCAGGACGTGAGGCCGGCAAGATCGTTGAGGAGGCGCGCACCCGCCTCGAGGCCGCCGACGCCGAGGCCGCGCAGAAGGTCCGAGATCTTACGGCGGATGCGCGTGAGCGGCTGAACACCCTCCAGGCCGCGTCGAAGCGATACGAAGAGCGGCTGGAGCACATGCTCGTCGTCTTCCGCGGCATGAGCTCCCGGCTCGAAGAGCTGCTGGGCGAGCGCGACGCCGAGGGCAGCGAGGCGGACGAGGAGACTCTCGAGGACGCGCTCCAGCCGGATTCGGTCAGCTCGCAGGCCGAGTGAGGGTCGGTTCGGGCGGTCTACGGACCGGGCCGGGCTATGGCTTCCCCAGGAGCGCGATCAGGACGCCGAGGATCAGCGAGGCGGCAACTGCGAGCGCGTAGAAGCCGAAATCCAAATCGGCGCGTCGCGTCGCGAAAAACGCTCGCGTTTCCGTCCACGGCCGTTGGGGGGCGAGCCGCCGGCGCCGGCGCCTATGGATGGGATCCACCGCCGACCGGCGAAACCAGCGTGCGACCGCCCGGTCGGCGGCGCTCGGTGCTGCAACCACCTCAGGTTCGTCCGTCTCGACCGACCGCACCAGCGAATCAATCTCGGCGTCGAGCCAGTCGTCGGAATGAGACGGATTGGGTCTGGGCATCGCCGTCTGCTCTGTGTCCTCGATGGGCAGTCGCCTTTTGAGACCCCCATGCTGCCATACATCCGGTGCTACCGCCGAACAGCGGTTGAAGGCGACCTACGAATGGTGCCAGGTAGCGGAGAACGCGCGTCTCGCCCGAAAGGCTGACGTCGTCGCGTTCGTCACGCCGTTCACGACCATGTCGATCGGTTCGGATCGAACAAGCCGATCGACACCCCGTTGACGGTCGTGGTGGTGAGCTGCCTCACGGCTCTTGCTGGGCCCGCCCACGACGAAGCGGCTCGGACCTTCGAGCCATGGCCGAGAGAGCGTCTAGTCGGCGGCGAACTCGTGCCGTAGGTTGAGCTCGGCCGGGTCGCGGGAAGCCCCCTAGGGGTTCGGCTCGCCGCCCGGCCCGCGAGATCAGCCGCGACGGCGGCCGGTACCTGCGTCGCTCGCGCCAGTGGTGGCCATGGCGCGTTGCTGCGCTGAGGTCGGGCGCAGCGGTAGGTGGCGTCCGCCCGGACAACAAGAGAGCCCTCGCAGACGCGAGGGCTCTCCATTCTCCAGGTGCGAAGTCCGCAGGTCCCTAGCGGACGACGGACTCACAGTGGCGGAGGACGTCGATCCGGTCGGCCGTGACCCGATCGCTGCCGCGGCCGCAGTCGACGACGTCGCGCCGGGCGTCCCGCACGCTGATGTCGTCGTTGCCGGCGCCGCCGTTCACTCGATCCTTTCCGGCTCCGCCGGAGAGGACGTCGTTCCCGCGGCCGCCCTTGAGGAAGTCCGCGCCAGCGTTGCCGCTCAGCACGTCGTTCCCGTTGCCGCCGTCAAGCACGTCGTTGCCGGCCCCGCCGCGGAGCATGTCGTTCCCTACCCCGCCCCAGAGCCTGTCATTTCCGGCCTCGCCGTTGAGCCAGTCGTTGCCTGCACGGCCGCGCAGACGGTCGTTGCCAGCACGTCCGGAGAGCCTGTCATTCCACTTACCGCCGACCAGCGCGTCGTTGCCCGCCCCGCCGAACAGGGACAGATTCCGAGCCCTTTTCCCGCTCTCGTTGGCGGAATCGAAGCCAGTGCAGTCGTCCATGCTGGCCGACTCATCGTCGCTCGCCGACGCGCTGTCGTCCGCGCTGTCGGCCTCGTCGGCCGACTCGTCGCTGCCAGCGGTGTCGCTTGCGTCCGACTGATCGTCGTCCGCCAACGCGGGGTCGTCCGCGCTGTCGGCCTCGTCGGCCGACTCGTCGCTGCCAGCGGTGTCGCTAGCGTCCGACTGATCGTCGTCCGCAGCTGCGCTGTCGTCCGTGCCCTGGTCGTCGGTGATCGGCGTCTCGTCGACCGACAGGTCGCATGCGAAGGCGCTGGGATTGTCAGTGGCTCCCTTACTCGGATTTGCAAACGCCGCGGTGGTGCAGACGAGCGCGAGAATCGCGACAAAGGCCGCGATGCCGAGCGCGCGTCGAAGGTAGTTCCGTGCCAT
>DASVFB010000112.1:0-15578 GCA_036380275.1 Gaiellaceae bacterium
GGTGTCGCGGACGCGGTCGAGGCAAAGCCCAGGCATGCAAGAACCGCCGCCAGGAGAGGGAGTCGCCTCACCCGCAGGAGCTTGCACGAACGATCTAAGAAAGGCCTGAGAGTCACCCGCGACGTTTCCCGACGCCGCCGACGTGCAACCATCCCACTGATGGAGTCTCAACGGAGCCCGCTCGCCGTCGTGGCGATTGCTTTCGCCGCAGGCGTCGCTCTGGCGAAGTGGATCGATTGGAGGGGCCACGCTCACCCGCGCCGCTGACCGCGTGAAAGAACACGCAAGGCGCGTCGTCGAGCTCGAGCTGGAGCTCGCGGCCCTCGAGGTCAAGCAGAAGATGGCTTCGCTCGGAGTCGGCCTCGGCCTGCTCATCGCGTGCGCGCTGTTCGCCTTCTTTGCGCTCGGCTTCGTCCTCGCCGGCGCGGCGGCGGGCCTCGCCACGTTCATGCCCGTCTGGGGAGCGCTGCTGATCGTCGCAGCCGTGCTCGCCCTGCTCGCGGGAACGCTCGCCGCGCTCGGCGTGAGGAGCGTCAAGAAGGCGTCGCCGCCCGTCCCGGAGCTCGCCCTGCTCGAAGCCAAGCTGACGTCGGAGGCGCTGAAGAATGGCAAAGGTTGAAGTGCGCACGACGGAGCAGGTTCGCCGCGAGATCGACCTCGAGCGGGAGCAGCTCGCGTCGGCGGTCGGGTCGCTCCGGGGGGAGCTGACCGTCGCGCGGTTGCCGCTCGCCGCGGCGACGGCGGTCGGCATCGGCTTCGTGCTCGCGGGCGGGATCGGAGCAACGGCGAGGCTGCTGTTCCGCCGCGCTCGCGAGCGTTGACCCTGCGCAGCTCGATCGCGACCCTCAAGCAGGCGGGGCAGCAGTTCATGGCCGACGACTGCATGGGGCTGGCGCAACAGGTCGCGTACAGCTCGCTGCTGGCGTTCTTCCCAGCCGTCGCGTTCATGCTGGGCCTGCTCGGAACCGTCCACCTCTACGGCGACGTCGAAAGCCTCCTCGCGAGCGTGGCGCCGGACGGCGTGATCCGCTTCATCCACGGGCTCCAGGAGGACTCGACGCCGAGTGCGTCGGCCGTAGCGTTCGGCGTCGGCCTCATCGTCGCGCTCTGGGCGGCGAGCGGCGCTGCGGGCTCGGTGATCAAGGCGGTGAACCGGGCTTACGGCTGCGTGGAGACGCGCCCCGTCTGGCACGTGCGCGCGATCGCCGTCGTGCTCGTCGTCCTGACCGGGGTGACGACCGCCGCGACCGTCGTGCTGATCGTCTTCGGCGCGCCGCTCGGCGAGGCGATTGCGGACAAAGCGCACCTCGGCTCCGCGTGGGACGTGTCTTGGGCGATTCTCCGCTGGCCGGTGACGCTGACCGCGCTGCTGACGTTCTTCGCGCTCGTCTACTACCTCGCGCCGAACATCGAAGCGCGCAGCTGGAAGTGGATCACGCCGGGCGCCGTCGTCGGGTCGTTGCTCTGGCTCGCGCTGTCGGCGCTGTTCGCGCTCTACGTGACGTTCGCCGGCTCGTACTCGCGAACGTACGGCGCGTTGGCGACCGGCATCATCCTGCTGCTCTGGCTGAACTACACCGCCTGGGCGATCCTCTATGGAGCCGAGCTCAACGCGCAGGTCAGGCGGCAGGCTTGACCTTCAACGTGCCCTTGAGCCCCTTGTGGGCGTCGGAGCGATACGTGTAGGTACCGGCCTTCAGCGTCACCGTCCACTTGAGGGTGCCCTTGAACGCGACGCCGGTTTTCTTGTTGACGCCAGGGCCGGTGAGGTGGAAGTTGTCCTTGGCCGTCAGGTCGCGGATCGTGATCGTCGTCTTGCCGGCCTTCGCCGTGCGCGCGAAGGCAATCTTCGCTCCGGGGCCGACCGAGGCGGACATCTTGGCCACCGTGGTCGTCGGCACGTTTCCGACCGTGAACGAGCCCTTCATGCTCGTGGCATGCACGTCGCAGACGTAGCGGTACGTGCCGTCGGTGAAAGTGACCGTCCAGTCCTGCTCGCCGACTTCTGTGACTTCCGTCGACTTGCTCACGCCTGGGCCGGTGAGATCGAAGTTGTGCATGTCTGACTGGTCGACGACGTGGATCGCGTACGTGCCCGGATCGAGGTGCGTCACCTTCGCACCGGAGGTGTCCTTGAGTGAGATCGTGAAGCCCGGACCGACGCTCGCCTGGAGCTGCGGATTGTCTGCCGCCGCCGGCCCCGCGAGGACGGTGATGGCAACCACCATGAGGAAGACCCCGATGTGACGCATCGAAGACACTCTACGTGCGCCTACGCGGATCGGTTTTCACGCCCTGAGCTCCGCACCGAAACGGGCCGCCAGCGCCTCGACGACGGCCGTTCGCAGCCGCGTCGCGTCCTCGTCTGAAAGCGTGCGCTCAGGGGACTGGAACGTCACCGCGAACGCGATCGACTTGCGCTTTGGCCCGACCTGCTCGCCGTGGTACACGTCGAACGCGCGCATCTCGCGCAACTCCGGGCCGGCGGCTTCTCTGGCGGCCGCGACGAGCTCACCGGCGGAGACCTCCTCGGGCACGCTGAACGCGAGGTCCTGTCGGACCGGCGGGTACGTGATCACGTCCTCGTACAGCACGCGCTCGGGCACCTGCGCGAACAGCTCGGGGAGGTCGAGCTCGAATGCCGACCACTCGCCCTCGAGCAGCCTCGGGTCGAGCTGCGAGACCCACCCACCCTCGACCGCCGCAGAAGCAGGCGAGGGCATGAACGGATGCGGCGCGCGTTCGAAACGAGACTCGAGCTTGAGCGCTGAGAAGACTTGCTCGACTGCGCCCTTGGCCCGATAGAAGTCGCCTCGGACGATTCCACCCAGGTGCCACGGCTCGTTCGGCAGCGGCTCGCCGGTCGCGAGGTACACGTGCGCAATCTCGAACAGCGCGACGTCCTCGGTGCCGACGTTTACGTTGTGGCGGGCAGCTCCGATCAGGCCGTACAGCAGCGTCGTGCGCAGAACGCGTTGAAGCTCCGAGAGCGGCTCGGGCAACACGAGCGCGTCCGGATGCGGGTCGTCGGCCTGGAGCGAGTAGGTGTATGCCTCGAAGTAGCCACAGCCGACGAGGACGTCCGCGACGAGACGCCGCAGCCGCTGCTCACGCGTCAGCTGGCCGAAGAGCTCTTCGCGCGTCGGCAGTGTCGGCGGCACCTCCTCGAGGTGGAAGCGCGCGACCTCTTCTACGAGGTCGATCTCGCGCTTGACGTCGCGCGCGCGCCAGTACGGTGTGTCGACGTTCCATTCTGGATCGACGTCGAAGCCGAGGCGGATCAGGCGTTCGCGCTGGTCGGTTTCCTCGATCGGAATGCCGACGACCTCCTGGGCGCGGGCCGGACGGAGCCGGATGAAGGGCCGCTCCGAGAACTCCGCCTTCACGTCGGCGTGGCCGGTCCAGCGCGCTCCCGTGAGCTCGTCGAGCAGTTGCGTCGCGTAGTTCGCCGCCGGCTCAGCGAGCTCGGGCGCGACGCCTTTCTCCCAGCGCGTCTGTGACTCGGAGCGCATGTGGAGGCGCTCGCCGCTGCGCAGCACGCCGAGCTGCTCGAAGTTCGCGGCTTCGAGCAGCACCGTCTGCGTGTCGGCCGACACCTCGCTCTCTTCGCCTCCCATGATCCCCGCGACCGCCACGGGCCGCTCGGCGTCGGCAATCACGAGCTCTTCGGACGTCAGCGTGCGCTCGGCCCCGTCGAGCGTGCGGATCGTCTCGCCCTCGCGCGCGCGGCGAACGACGATTCGGCTCTCCGCGAGCTTGGCGTGGTCGAACGCGTGCAGCGGGTTGCCGAGCGCGAGCATGACGTAGTTCGTCACGTCGACGACGTTCGAGATTGGGCGCATTCCGGCGCCGAGCAGCCGTGCCTTGAGCCAGTGCGGCGAGTCGCCGACCCGCACGCCGCGGAAGAGTCGCCCGATGTAGCGCGGGCACCGCTCGAAGTCCTCTATCCGGATGTCCACCGCCTCGTCGTTCGGGACAGGTCCCGAGTCCTGGACTCCGGGCATGGGCGCAAGGGGCACGTTGAGCAGGGCAGAGACTTCGCGGGCGATGCCGTAGATCGACGTGAGGTCAGGACGGTTGTAGCCCGTCTCGATCTCGAGCACCGTGTCGCCGAGCGGGAGCACTTCGGCGAGCGGCGTGCCCGGCTCGTGCTCGGGGTCGAGGAGCATGATCCCGCTGTGGTCGGTGCCGAGGTCGACCTCGTCCTCGGCGAGGATCATCCCGTCGGAGACTTCGCCGCGCACCTTGCGGCGCTCGAGCGTCAGGCCGTTCGGTAGCACGGCGCCCGGCAGCGCGACGGCGACGGTCGCGCCGGCGCCGAAGTTCCACGCGCCGCACACGATCGAACGCGGCTCGCCCTCGCCGACGTCGACCTTAGTCAGCTGCAGCCGATCGGCATCCGGGTGCTTCTCCGCCTCGAGCACCTTGCCGACGAGGAACAGCTCGAGGTTGCCGTTCCCGTCCGCGACGCCACGGCGCACGACGCGGTCGACCTCGCAGCTCGTGAAGACGAGCCGCCGCGCGAGCTCCTCCACGGGCAGGTCGAAGTCGACGTACTCGCGCAGCCAGGTGACGGGGACCTTCATCTCAGAATTGCTCCAGCATCCGCACGTCGTTTTCCCAGAAGAGGCGCAGGTCGCCGAGGCCGTGACGAAGCATCGCGATGCGCTCGATGCCGAGCCCGAACGCGAAGCCGGACCACACCTCGGGGTCGTAGCCGACGTTGCGGAAAACGTCGGGGTCGACCCACCCCGCTCCGCCCATCTCGATCCAGCCCGAGTGCTTGCACACGGCGCAGCCCTGCCCGTTGCACAGAAAACACGTCACGTCGAACTCGACCGACGGCTCGGTGAACGGGAAGTAGCTCGTCCGCATGCGCACCTCGCGCTCGGGGCCGAAGAGCGCGCGGAAGAAGTGCAGCACGACGCCTTTCAGATCCGACAGCGTGATACCGCGGTCGACGACGAGGCTCTCGACCTGCAGGAACGTCGGCGAGTGCGTCGCGTCCGGCGTGTCGCGGCGGTAGCAGCGGCCAGGCATGATCGCGTAGATCGGCGGCTGACGCGACTCCATCAGGCGGATCTGGTCCGGGGAAGTGTGCGTCCGCAGCAGCACGTCGTCGCTGAGATAGAACGTGTCGGTCGGAGAGCGCGACGGATGGCCCGGATCGGTTGTGAGAGCGTCGAAGTTGTGCCAGGTGTCGGTCACCTCGCCGCCCTCGTAGACCTCGAACCCCATGCCGAGGAAAACGTCCTCGATCTCGCGTTTGACCTGCGTGAGGATGTGCAGGCGGCCCCGCTGCGGCGTTTCGCCAGGAAGCGTGACGTCGAACGAGCTCTTTGCGTACAGCCGCTGCAGCTCCTCGTTCTCGATCGCGGCGCGTCGCGCGTCGACGGCCGTCTCGAGCCGCGCACGGATCCCGTTCAGCAGCATCCCGCTTTCGCGGTCGCGAACAGCGCGCAGCGCCTGGGCGAGGTCGCCCTTGCGGCCCAGGTAGTGCACACGGGCGTCGTCGAGCTCGCCGGCGGTCGAGGCGGCGACGATCGCCTGCTGCGCGTCACTCTCGTATTGCTGCCAGTCCACGGTGGTTGATTCTCCCTGTTGGTCCACGTTCATCCGAAGCGGTATCGCCCCGGCTCGTCGGAAGGATCGGGCGCGCTAGCGTCCGTCCCCGGCGATGAGCCGGGGCCGGAGAAACAGGAAGGCGCTGCGCGTCGCGGCCACGCGGTAACGATAGCGTGATTCCGTGAGCGAATACGATGAGATTGCGCGGATCTACGACCCGTGGAGTCGCAGCGTGACCGAGGACGTGCCGTTCTACCTCGAGGAGGCGCGGCGCTGGGCCGGTGCCGGCCCGGTCGTCGAGCTAGGGGTCGGAACGGGGCGCATCGCGGTGCCGATCGCGTGCGACGGCATCCCGGTCATCGGCGTCGATTCCTCGCGCGGGATGCTCGAGGTCTGCGCGGAGCGTGCCAAGCTCGCCGGCACGACGCTGGATCTTCGCCTCGGTGACCTGCGCGAGCCACCCGTGGACGAGCAAGTGCCGCTCGTCATCATCCCGTTCCGCTCGCTGCTCCACCTCGACACGGACGAGGACCGGCGCAAGGCGCTGCGCGCCGTGCGCGGCCTGCTCCAGCCGGACGGCCATTTCGTCTTCGACGTCTTCGCCCCATCGCGCGACGACATCGAGGAGACGAACGGCCGCTGGCTCGAGCGGGAGCCGGAGATCTACGAGCGCGCCGACTGGGACGAGCAAGCGCGGACGCTGACGCTTTCGGTGCGCAGCGTGGAACATCGATCGACGATGCGGCTCGCGTGGCTCGACGCGGACGAATGGCCCGGACTGCTCGAGGACGCGGGCTTTGCGATCGAGGCGTGCTACGGCTGGTTCGACCGGCGGCCGTACTCAGGCGGAGAGGACACGATCTGGGTCACTCGCGTCGCGGGATAGTCGTCGGCCTGCTCGCCCTCGCGCTGCCCGCATCCGCCGCGGCGAAGCTCACCGAGACCTCGGCGCGCGCAGTCTTCACGCTCGACTCCGACGGCGTGCTCGAGGTGCTGGAGCGCCTGAGCGTGAAGGCGGATCAACCGACGCCGACCACCTGGCAGATCACGATGCATCGAGGCGAGCTGTTCGCGCAACCGTCGCTCGTCGTCGACGGTCGCCGCTACCGCCCAGGTGACGGCAGGCGGCCTGGCACATTCCGCATCTCGCGCGGCACGCGGGGTATCCGCTTCGACTGGCTGCAGCCGGGCGGCGCGCACGCAGTCCGCCTCGGTTACCGGCTCGCGCTCTTCGGGACTGCGTACACGGACGTCGTCGACCTGCGCGTGCCCGTATGGGAAGGCGACTGGCCGGTTCCCGTGCGCGACTTCACGGCAGCGTTGCACCTTCCACGCGTTCCGCACGGCCGGATCATCGTTTGGGCCGAGCCTCGATCGCAGGAGACGACGATCACAACGTCGCGAACGCACATTAGTCTGGCTGCGCGAAACGTCGATGCCGAAACGGCGATGACGCTGCACGCGGTTCTGCCGCGGGACCTGCTCACGTCGGTCGACGGCGTGAAGGTGGAGCCGAAGCCGGGCCTCGCCGCGATTCTCGACGAGCGCGGCGACGACCGCTCGTGGTGGCCGTGGACGCTCGCCGCGGTGGCCGCGATCGCCCTTAGCGCCGTCGCGTTTCGTACAGCGCGATCGCGCCTGCCGTTGCGACGTTGAGCGACTCGGCGCCCGGCTCGAGCGGGATCGTCACCTGCGCGTCGCATTTCGCGACAACATCTTCCGGCAGACCCTCTCGTTCCGACCCGAGCACGAACGAGCCAGAGACATGTCCCGAGTCCTGGACGAGGGACGTGCCTCCGTGAGCCACCAGCGCAGTCCACGGACGTGGCGAATCGTCGAACGGGATGACCGGCACGCGGAAGATCGCGCCGGCGGACGCACGGAGCGACTTCGGCCCTGTCGGGTCGGCGCAGCCTACGGACAGCGCGATTCCCGCGCCGAACGCGTCTGCCGTTCGAAGCAGCGAGCCGACGTTCCCCGGATCGCCGACGTGCCACAGCGCGAGCGCCAGCGGCATCGTGCCGCGCGGCAGGTCGTCGCGCCGGTAGACGCCGATCACCCGCGGTGGGTGACCGAGCGTCGACACTTCTGCGAAGAGGGCGGGATCGACGTCCTCGCCCGCGGCGAGCAGCTCGACCGGCTCGATGCCGGCGGCTCGCGCGGCGTCCACGAGGTCCTCGCCCTCGCAGACGAAGAGCCTTTCCTTCTCGCGCTGCCGCCGTGACTCCAGCAGCCGGCGGATCAGCTTCAACTTCGGGTTGTGCGCCGAAGTGATCAAAGCGTGTAGTCCAGCCACGCGCCGTGGAAGTCGGCATGGCCGACGAACTCGCGCTCTCCCCCGGGATACCGCGCGACGCGCATACCCCACCCGTCGCCGCCGTCGCGCGGCCTCCCGGCCGTAACGAGTGCGAGGGGCGCAGTCCTCCGCGAGAGCGTCTCCCGCACGGCAGTGCGCGTCTCATCGGGGACGTAGGGAAACGCTGCCGTCTCGAAGACGAGCGTCGGCCGATCGCGCAGCACGTTCGGCAGCTCGCGCGCGAGATCGCCGCGCACGAGCTCCGGCGGGTTGGCCCGCACAACCTCGATCGCGCGCTGCAGGCGCTCGAGCCGCTCGTCCTGACCCGCCCACACGAAGCACTCCAGGAGCCGTGCGCCCTCGTCGGTCGTGACGTCGATCGGCGCCAGGTCGATGCCGACGCGACGCGTCACGCGCGGAGCGACGTCGAGCAACGCTGCGGGAACCGGCGAGCGCTCCTCACCCGACAACGCCAGGGCCGCATCGGCAGGCCCCCACTCACCAGCCGCGTACGAGTAGCGATAGCCGTCCCAGGCGAGGTTCAGCCCGGCACTGGGTCCGAGCTCGACGACGTCCAGCTCGTCGACGTCGAGCAGCTGCGCCGCGCGCAGGAAGCACGGGAGCAGCATCCACGAGCGCTGCACTTCGTTCGTCTGCACGGACTGCTCGCGGACGAAGCGGCGCAGGAACTCGGCGTGGTGCTCGACCGGGTCGCCCCACGACGCATCGCCCGCGAGCACGAGGAAGTGCACTCCGCCGAGCAGACGCAGAGGCATATCCCATTCGGGCTCGTCGCCGACGATCGCGGTCACGGCCGGATCGTCCGCAAAACGCCTACAGAGTTCCGCGTACAGAGGCGAGCGGCCCTCGCACTGCCGGGCCTGCTCCTCGAAGACGTCGCGTTGGCTCAGGCTTTGGCTTCGAGCGCGGACTTCGCCTGCTGAGCGATCGCGCCGAACGCCTGCGGGTCGTTCACCGCGAGCTCTGCGAGCACCTTCCGATCGAGCGGAATCTCCGCCTCGCGCAGCCCGGCCATGAACTGGTTGTACGAGAGGCCGTTCTGCCGAGCCGCAGCGTTGATGCGGATGATCCACAGCCGTCGGAACGTCCGCTTCTTGTTCTTGCGGTCGCGGTACGCGTAAGCGAGCGAGTGCTCGACCTGCTCCTTCGCGTAGCGGTACGAGGACTTCTTCAGCCCCCAGTAGCCCTTCGCCTCCGCGAGGACCTTGCGGCGCTTCTTGCGCGCATGGACGGAACGCTTGACGCGCGGCATACCTAACCCCTCCCCAGCAGCTTCCTGACCGTCTTGACGTCCGCAGGCGCAAGCGGCTGGTCCTTGCGAAAGCTGCGCTTACGTTTGGGCGACTTCTTCTCGAGCAGGTGGCTGGCCATCGCCCGCCGGCGCAGGATCTTGCCCGTCCCGGTCACCTTGAACCGCTTCTTCGCTCCGCTGTGTGTCTTCTGCTTTGGCATCGTCTTTTGCAACTCCCGCGTTCTTCGTTGGGCCCAGCACCATCACCATGTTGCGTCCGTCCTGAAGCGGCGGAGACTCGATCTGCCCGATCTCCTTGACGTCCTCGGCGAGGCGCATCAGCAGGTCGCGCCCTCGCTCCGGGTGGTACTGCTCGCGACCGCGGAACATGATCGTGACCTTGACCTTCGCGCGCTGGTTGAGGAAGCGCACGACGTGGCCCTTCTTGGTGTTGTAGTCGTGGATCCCGATCTTCGGCCTGAGCTTGATCTCCTTGATGTTGATCTGGATCTGGTGCTTGCGCGCGAGCTTGGCTTTCTGCTCCTGCTCGTACCGGTACTTGCCGTAGTCCATGACCCGGGCAACCGGCGGATCCGCCTGCGCGGCGACCTCGACGAGGTCGAGGTTCTTCGAGAAGGCGTAGTCCATGGCGTCCTTCGTCGTCTTGATCCCGATCTGGGCGCCGTCCTCGTCGACCAGCCGCACCTTCGGGGCGCGAATGCCTTCGTTGATCCTCGCCTGCTGTACGACCGGACGCGCCGGCTCCGGAGCGCGACGTCTGGGCCTCAAGAAGCTCTCACCAAGTCGTGCTTATCCTCCTCATTCGACGACGAAAGCCGCTGCAAGCAGCGGCCGATTCCTCGTCGTCACGACTCGGTTGAACCCCCGATAGGCCTCGGCCCCGGAGGTGAGGAAGCGGTCCGCCCCTGCTTTCAGACCGTGAGAGTAGCAAGTTCCTTCCGGAGGTCTGCAAGCGCGATCGCGCGCTGCTTGCCGCCGTGCTCACGCAGGGCCAGCGAGTCGTCGGACTCCTTGTCCCCGTAGACGATCACGTAGGGGATCTTGTCGACCTCGGCGTTTCGGATCCGCTTACCGACCGTCTCGTCCGAGCCGTCGACCTCCACGCGGTAGCTGCCGAGCCTGGCGGCCAGCGTGTCGGCCGCGTCGCGGTGACCTTCGCCGACGGGAAGGATCCGGATCTGCACGGGCGCGAGCCAGAACGGGAAGGCACCGCCGTAGTGCTCGATCAGGATGCCGATGAAGCGCTCGAACGAGCCGTAGAGCGCGCGGTGGACGACGTAAAGCGGGTGCTCCGTGTTGTCGGCGCCGATGTAGGTGAGGCCGAAGCGCGACGGCATCTGCGAGTCGAGCTGGATCGTTCCCATCTGCCAGCTGCGGCCGAGCGCGTCCTCCATGTGCAGGTCGATCTTCGGGCCGTAGAACGCGCCCTCGCCGGGAGCGATCGTGTACGGAATCTCGTTGAGCTTCAGCGCCTCCTCGAGCGCCGCCTCGTTGCGGTCCCACTGCTCGTCGGTGCCGAGCTTGTTGTCGGGACGAGTCGCCAGCTCCGCGCTAGCCGACATGTCGAACAACCCGTAGAGATAGCGCGCGTACTCGACGACGCCGGCGATCTCGTCCTGGATCTGATCCTCCGTGCAGAAGATGTGCGCGTCGTCTTGCGTCACGATGCGGACGCGCAGCAGGCCGTGCAGCGTGCCTGCGAGCTCGTTCCGGTGCAGCGGAGTCGGCTCCGCGAAGCGCACCGGCAGCTCCTTGTAGCTGCGCGGACGGCTGCCGAACAGCAGCATGTGACCCGGACAGTTCATCGCCTTCATCGCCCACGGGTGACCGTCGACGTCGAGCTTGAACATCAAGTCCTCGAACTTCGGGAAGTGCCCGGAGATGATGAACGTCTGCGCGTCGTAGATGATCGGGGTCCTGACCTCGAGGTAACCGCGCTTTGCGTTCTCGCGCTGGCGAATCTTCTCGAGCTCGGTCCAAATCACCATCCCCTTCGGATGCCACAACGGCGATCCGGGCGAGCGTTCCGAGAAGTGGAAGAGATCGAGCTGCTGGCCGAGCCTTCGGTGGTCTCGCAGCTTCGCTTCCTCTATGCGTTCCAGATACGCGTCAAGGTCCTTCTGGTCGTAGAACGCCGTGCCGTAGATGCGCGTGAGCTGCGTGTTCTTCTCGTCGCCTCGCCAGTAGGCGCCTGCGAGCGACGTGAGCTTCAGCGCCTTGATCGGCTTGGAGTCCTGCAGGTGCGGGCCGCGGCAGAGGTCGGTGAAATCGCCCTGCGTGTAGAGGCTGATCCCGCCCTCAGCGGTGTCGACGAGCTCGACCTTGTACGGCTCGTCCTCGAACCTCGCCTTCGCCTCGTCCGGGCCGATCTCCTCGCGGCTCCACGCGCGGCCCTCCTGCAGCTCATGCCGGATCTCCTCCTCGATCCGCCCGAGGTCCGCCTCGTGAATGGGCTCGGGAAACTCGAAGTCGTAGTAGAAGCCGTTCTCGATCGGAGGACCGATCGCGATCTTCACGCCCGGGTACAGCCGGCGCACGGCCTCGGCGAGAAGATGTGCGGAGGAGTGACGCAGGACGGCCAGCGCGTCCGGGTCGTCCTTGTCCCTCGTGGTCAGGATCTGGATCTGCGCGCCGTCCTCGAGCGGCAGGCGCAGGTCCTTGACCTGTCCGTTCGAGCGGAGCAGGACGGCTTGCTCGGCCAGCTTCGGCCCGATCGCGCGCGCGGCGTCGAGGCCGGTGGCGCCGTCCGGCAGCTCGAGCCTCGACCCGTCGGGCAGGAGGACGTTCACGGCTGTAGAGGATATTTGGGACGCGGAAGCGCGCCACGAGGGCGCGAGGCGGTGGCGTTCAGCGGCGCGTGTCCCGGAACATCACGAGCCCAGCGTAGCGGGTGCGAGTTGCGCATGCCGGGTCGGCCTTGTAGATACAAGGCCAATGGCCGTCCGCCCAGCGTGGATCGCCGCGGTCGCCGTCCCCGTGGCCGCATTCGCCGCCCTGCTCGCGCGGCCGAACATAGACAAGGTTTGGGAGAGCCACCCTGCGCACTTCTGGACGGTGCTGACCGCGGCGGCCGCAAGCGTCGCCGTCGGCTGGGCCGTCAGCAGCGCCGGCCGCCGGCGCCGCGACGCCCGCCTTTTCCTCATCTCGCTCGCGTGCCTCGTGAGCGCGGGCTTCCTCGGCCTGCACGCCCTCGCCACGCCCGGAGTGCTCGTCGGCAAGAACGCCGGCTTCGAGCTCGCGACACCGATCGGCCTCATCATCGCCTCGGCGTTCGCGGCACTGTCGGCGATCGAGTTCGGGCCGCTCGCGTCGACCCGAATTCTCCGCATCGCCCCGTTCGCGCTCGGCGCGGTCGCTGCGATCTTCGTCGCCTGGGGCGTCGTCTCGCTCGCGAAGCTGCCGCCGCTCGACGCGCCGCTGGCGCAAGAGCAACTGGACGGCTGGCAGTTGGCCCTCGCCGGCGTCGGGATCGCGTTCTACTCGCTCGCCGCTCTCGGCTACCTCCGCCTCTACCGGCGGCGCAATGCCAGGTTCGTGATCGCGGTCACGGTCGCGTTCGCGCTGCTCGCCGAGGCGATGATCGTCATCGCGTGGGCACGCAACTGGCATGCGTCGTGGTGGGAGTGGCATCTGCTGATGCTCGCGTCGTTCCTCCTCATCGCCGAGACAGCGCGCACCGAGTGGCACGAAGAGCGCTTCAGTGCGCTCTACCTCGACCAGACACTCGCCGGCGCACGCGACGTCAGCGTGCTGCTCGCAGACCTGAGCGGCTTCACGTCGTTCTCGGAGCGGCATGATCCTGAGGACGTCACGGCGATGCTGAACGCGTACTTCGGCGCGATCGTGCCGTTGATGGAGGGCGAGCGCGGCGAAGTCCACCAGATCGTCGGCGACGAGCTGATGGTGATCTTCAACAAGCAGGGCGACACGCCGGACCACCCGCTGCGCGCAGCGCGTGCTGCGCTGACACTCGTGCGCACCGCGGATCGGGTCGGACGCGAGGACTGGCCGCGCTTCCGTGTCGGTGTCAACAGCGGCACCGCAGTCGCCGCGGTCGTCGGAGGCGCGACCGGCCACCGCAAGCACGGCATCGTCGGCGACGCCGTCAACATCGCCGCGCGGCTCGAAGCCGCTGCGGAGCCGGCGACCGTCGTGATCGGAGTCGAGACGCAATCACGCCTCCCGCCCGACACCGCCACCGAGCGCCTCCCGCCGCTGCCTGTCAAGGGCAAGGCGGAGCCGCTCGAGGCGTACCGCCTGGACGGGTTGGGTACGCCCGAGGCGGATTAGCCGCGCCAGACCATGAGGAGCCAGTCCGCGGAATGCTCGTCGTCCGCGGGCCGCGGCTCCACGTCGACGAACCCCGCCTTCCGCCAGGCACGAATCGCCGCCTCGTTCCATGCGTACGGATCGACGGTCACCTGCGGCCAACCGCGCTCGTCGCGGAGGTGACGCGCAAGCGCACGGGCCGCGTCCGGGCCGAGCCCGCGGCCGCGCTCGCCTGGGACGAGAAACATGTCGAGCCCGCCATCCTCGCCTTCGCGCCACGCTTGCAGGTAGCCGACGGGCCGTCCGCCGGCCTCGACGACAAACGCCTCGACATCGGGCCTCCTCAGCCGCTCGAGCATCGCCTCGTGCGTGAAGGTTCTGTCGTCCCAGTAGCGGGACACGCCGGGATCGGCATGCCACTCGACAAGCAGGTCGGCGTCCGCGTCGGTCGCCGGACGCACCGTCGTCAGCGCACCGCGGACCATTCGAAGTCCCACATCACGTCGTCGTCTGCGGGTCGTGTGCCGCCGACGGACTGGTAGAGGCGCATCGCTGCGGTGTTCGCGGCGCTCGTGAGCACGAAGCCGGTCGGGATCCCACGCGTGCGGGCGATTCGCGCGAGCTCGCGCAACAACTCTGACGCGACCCCCTGCCGCCTGTGGGCGGCGTAGACGTCCACCTCGTAGACGAAGAGGATCGACGGGTCGCCGCGGCGGCGGGGCAGCTCGTAGCCGAACACGAATCCCATCGGCGCACCGTCGTCGTCGAAGGCCACGAGGAAAATCGTGTTCTCGTCCTGGAGCAGCGCGGTTTGCGGCTCCTCGTCCTCGGCGAGCCGAACCACGACGTGCTCGTCTCCGGGCCCGAGCCTCCGGATCTCCATCCGCCGATTGTCGCCGACGGAGCGATATTCAGTTCGATAGCGTCTCGCTGCGCATCAACTCAAGGGGAGGCACGAATGCGAGTAGGAAGAGCGGTACTGATGCTCGCCGCGGCGTTTGCGTTTGCGGCGGTCATGGTCGCCGGCAGTGCGGCCGACGACGACGATCTCGGCATCCTCGGCCACAAGCGGACGGTGGTCGCGGAGTTCGTCAAGGGCAAGGACAAGCACAAGAAGGGCGAGCCGTCGCTGTTCGAATGCACGGCTCCCAGCGGCGGCGCGAATACGAACATCGACTGCGACGACCCGTTCCCGAACAACGAGCCGGACCTCGAAGTCGATCCTGCGAATCCACTGCACATGGTCGCGAGCTCGAACGACTACGGCTCCTGCTGCGACCAGTACTACACGACCTTCAACGGAGGGACGACCTGGTCGACCGGCAACATGTCGACGGAGACTGCCGGGCCTCAGGGACCGATCGGCAGCGACCCAGTCACGGTCTTCGACGTCAAGCACAAGAAGACGCTCCACGCGTCGCTGAACTTCTTCCTGTCCGACGACTTCACCGAGACGTGCGACGGCGACGTCGTGGTCTCACCCTCGAAGGACGGCGGCCTCACCTGGGATCCGCCGGTCGTCGTCGAGCAGGGCGTCGGCTGCGACCTCGACGAGACGCAGATCTTCAACGACAAGGAGTGGATCGTCACCGACAACAACCCGGATTCGAAGTTCTACGGCCGGACATACCTCACGTGGACGGCGTTCCTCGCGCACAACGGTGAGTTCGTCTCGTCGGCAATCTGGGAGTCGCATAGCGACGACGGCGGCAAGCATTGGAGCAAGGCCCAGGAGATCTCGGGCACGAACAAGCAGCTCTGCACGTTCCAGACGGAGGGGCACGACGGCGCGTGCGACGAGGACCAATTCTCCGTGCCGACGGTTGCTCCGGACGGGACCGTTTACGTCGCCTTCCAGAACAGCCAGAACGAGTCGCTCTGGGAGAACGGTGAGGTCTTCGACGACCAGTACCTGCTCGTCAAGTCGACTGACGGCGGCAAGCACTGGTCCGATCCGACGTTCGTAGTCGGCCTCGAAGACGGCTCGAACGACTACCCGATCAACGCCGACGGCCGGCAGACGCTCACCGGGTACCAGGTACGCGTGAACTCGGCCGGGAACATCGTCGCGAGCCCGAAGACGGGGACGCTCTACCTGACGTTCGACGACAACCGGAACGGCATCCACGACGTGGCGAATCCGTCGACGAACATCGACGTGTTCGTGATGAGCTC
>DASVFB010000113.1:0-2315 GCA_036380275.1 Gaiellaceae bacterium
GTGCTGTTCGAGCACGAGTTGCTCGACGCGAGCTACGCGCGCTCCGAGGGCGGCGAGCGCGGGGCGAGTCCCCACGTCCATGTCGAGCACGTCGATGCGTTCTACATCGTTGAGGGCGAGTTGTCGTTTGTCGTCGGCCCGGATCTCGACGTCGTGCGCGCGAGCGCCGGGACGTTCGTGATGGTGCCGCCGAACCTGATCCACGGTTTCGACAACGACAGCGACGCCACAGCGCGCTGGCTCAACTTCCACGCGCCGAGCACCGGCTTCCTGGGGTGGATGCGCGGTGACCGCGAGAGCTTCGACATGCTTCCTCCGCCGGAGGGCGGCGGCCGCAACGCCGATGCTGCCGTGATCGTTCGGCCCGGCGGCGGCGAGCGTTACGAGCGCTCGAACCGGACGATCTCGATCCTCGGCGACGAGCCTCGCTTCTCCGCCCTCGAGATCGCCTTCGACGAGAGTTTCCACGTCGATCCGCACGAGCACGATGATCACGCTGACTCGTTCTTCGTGCTCGACGGCGAGGTGGAGTTCACCGTCGGCGACGAGGCCGTGCGCGCGGGGCCGGGCATGTGGCTCTCGGCGCCGCCCGGCGCGAGGCACGGCTTCCGCAACGGCGGCTCAGGGCGGACGCGCGTGCTCAACTTACACGCGCCGGACGCCGGCTTCGCGGACTGGATCCGCGGCCTCTGAGACTCGGCTTACGCCTGCGTCAACACGCGGCTGCCGTCGTCGGCGCGCACGATCGTCGCAACGCCGACTCTCGCGCTTGTGCTCGACCGGGATCCGTCGACCCTCTCCTTACCGTAGGTTCTGAGGCGTCACGCGCGTACACGCGCGTGCATGTGCGGCCACGTTTTTCCTGGAATTTGACGCTCGTGTCCCTGTCGGTGTTGCCCGCCGGTGACCGCGCGTGGTCAACTTGTTGTACCCGTCTCGTACCCGCGGTGCGTTGTCTGTTCGTGAAACGGGGGGCGCACGCGGCGCTGTCCTTGTGTTGTCATCATGCTGCCGGCGGCGATCACGAGACGAGAGGCCCCGACGTAGTGGCGCGCTCGAGCCAGTTGGGCTCGAGCAAGCTACGGACCCGGCGGGCCGGGTCGCGACTCGCCGCCGGCTGAGCTTCCGCGCCTCGGCACACGATCTCGGCCGCGGCTCCTACAACTAGATGTCGAGTCCGTGTCCGAGGCGGAATAGCGGGTCGGGCGAGTCGCCCGGCACATCCGGGAGCTGCGCGCGCACGGCGTCCATCGACGACGGCAGCTCGAACGGCAGCCTGCCCTCGGGTCTCGTCCGGCCGAAGAGAACGTCGAGCACCGCCCCGTCGGACGCACCGAAGACCGCGACGACCGCTGCGCACGCCTCCACGAGTTCCGGGATCACGGCCGGCCGTTCGAGGTGGAGGACGAGGACAGTCGGGACGGTACGTGCGAGCTCGAGCAGCGTGGATAGCTCGGGCTCTTTGAAGTCGAGGTCGCCCGCGTGGAACAGCGACTCGATCATCCCGTTCGTGCGCGGCTCGAACGGCGTGTTCCGCCGCACGATCGCGACGTCCGCCTCGCCGGGGCTCTCCGCGACGCCCTCGTAGGCGAGGCCGTCGGCGTACACGCGCACGCCCTCCCTCAGCGGCAGCACGCCGTCGTTCGAGATCACAACCGCCGAGTGCCGCTGAGCACGCTCGCCCTTGGCCCGGAACGGGGGCGAGCCGCACGTCCGCTCGGCTTCGTCGGGATCAACATAGGGATCGTCGAAGAGCCCGAGGCGGAACTTGTCCCGCAGGAGGCGGCGTGCCGACTTGTTGATTCGCTCCTCGGCGATGCGCCCAGCGCGCACGAGCTCGACGAGCACCTCCGGCAGCTCCTCGCCGCCGAGCTGGTCGCAGCCCGCCTCGACGATCTTGACGAGCCGCTCCTCGACGCCGAGATCCTCGACGCCCCAGCACTTCGCCGCGAACACCGACCCGTCTGGGAGCGGTGCGTCGGTGACGAGCCCCCAGTCCGTGCAGACGACGCCGTCGAAGCCGTAGCGCTCGCGCAGGAGGCCGGTCACGACATCGCGGTTGAAGCCAAAGCCGACCTCCTCGAGCGGTGTGCCGACGGGCCGTCCGTAGTACGGCATGATCTGCGCCGTTCCGGCCTCGAAGGCGGCTTCGAAGACGCGCATGTGGTACTCGAACATGCCGCCCGGGTACACCTGATCCTTGCCGTACGCGAAGTGCGGATCCTCGCCGTCGCGCTGCGGGCCGCCGCCCGGGAAGTGCTTCGTCATGCAAGCGACCGACTGCGGCCCGATTTCCTCGCCCTGGAAACCGCGGA
>DASVFB010000114.1:0-9834 GCA_036380275.1 Gaiellaceae bacterium
GAGATCCTCGAGACCGGGGAGCTCGGGACGTACGACAACGTGCGCCGCGCGAGCCTGCTCGCGATGGCGGCGGGCGCCGATTTCATCAAGACCTCGACGGGGAAGCTCCCCTCGGCGGCGACGCTGCCCGTCACGCTGGTCATGCTCGAGGCGATCCGCGACGTCTACGAGGAGACGGGCCGGCGAGTGGGGATGAAGCCGGCGGGCGGGATCCGGCAGTCGAAGCAGGCTGTGCAGTACCTCGTTCAACTGCACGAGACGCTGGGACCTGAGTGGATGACGCCCGACCTGTACCGCCTCGGGGCGTCGACCCTCCTGAACGACGTCCTGATGCAGATTCGGAAGGAGAAGACGGGGCGCTACCAAAGCCCGGACTACTTCACCGTTGACTGATTCGGCCCGAAATCGGCACACCCGCGCGCGCCCCGCCGAGCTACCGTCATACCCCTCCCGTTACGGGTGGGGGGTGGGTGGTGGGCCCCGGGCGGCGGCAGAGTCGGTGACCGAGGCTATGTCGCGGCTTCGGGGCGCCTCGCGATGACCGACCTCGAGCGGAAGCAAGACCGCGCGCCGGTTCCGGCGGCCTGGGACTATGCACCTGCGCCCGAGGCGCGCGACCTGGTTCAGATCCGCGAGCGCTACGGCCACTTCGTCGGCGGCGAGTGGCTCGAGCCGCGAGAGACGTACACGACGATCGACCCTTCGAGCGAGGAGGCGCTGGCCGAGGTCGGCCAGGCGACACCCGAGGAGGTCGAGCAAGCGGTCGCCGCTGCTCGCGACGCGTTCGAGAACGGTTGGTCGGGAATCTCACCGGCCGAGCGGGCGAAGTACCTGTTCCGCATCGCGCGAATCCTGCAAGAACGCTCGCGGGAGTTCGCCGTCCTCGAGTCGCTGAACGGCGGCAAGCCGATCCGCGAATCCCGCGACGTCGACGTACCGCTCTCCGCAGCGCACTTCTTCTACTACGCGGGCTGGGCGGACAAGCTCGAGTACGCGTTCCCCGGTCGTCGGCCGCGGCCGATCGGTGTCGCCGCGCAGATCGTGCCCTGGAACTTCCCGCTCCTGATGCTCGCGTGGAAGATCGCGCCCGCGCTGGCGACGGGCAATACGGTCGTTCTCAAGCCGGCGGAGACGACTCCGCTCTCGGCGCTTCTCTTCGCCGACGTCCTCCGTCAGGCAGAGCTGCCGCCAGGGGTCGTCAACATCGTCACCGGCGACGGGCGCACCGGCGCGGCACTGGTCAAGAACCCCGGAGTGGACAAGATCGCGTTTACCGGCTCGACCGAGGTCGGCAAGGCGATCCAGCGCGAGCTCGCCGGCACCGGCAAGAAGCTGACGCTCGAGCTCGGCGGCAAGGCCGCGAACGTCATCTTCGACGACGCCGCGCTCGACCAGGCCGTCGAGGGCATCGACAACGGCATCTACTTCAACCAGGGCCACGTCTGCTGCGCCGGCTCGCGGCTGCTCGTGCAGGAGTCGATCTACGAGCAGCTGATCGGCAAGCTCAAGCGGCGCCTGTCGACGCTCCGTGTCGGCGATCCGCTCGACAAGAACACCGACGTCGGCGCGATCAACTCGAAGATGCAGCTCGAGCGGATCGAGGAGCTCGTCGCCGCGGGCAAGGAGGAGGGCGCAGAGATCTACCAGCCGCCGTGCACGCTGCCGGAGAAGGGGTACTGGTTCGTGCCGACCGTCTTCACCAACGTTGCGCAGAGCTACCGCATCGCGCAGGAGGAGATCTTCGGGCCGGTGCTGTCGGTTTTGACGTTCCGCACGCCCGACGAGGCGGTCGAGAAGGCGAACAACACGATGTACGGCCTGAGCGCGGGCGTGTGGACGGAAAAGGGCTCGCGCAT
This sequence comes from Gaiellaceae bacterium, assembly GCA_036380275.1. Taxonomy (GTDB): domain Bacteria; phylum Actinomycetota; class Thermoleophilia; order Gaiellales; family Gaiellaceae; genus DASVFB01. The sequence goes on from DASVFB010000114.1 coordinate 1,857, forward strand.
CCTGTGGATGGCGGAGCGTCTGCGCGCCGGTGTCGTGTGGGCGAACACGTACAACCGCTTCGACCCGGCGTCGCCGTTCGGCGGCTACCGCGAGTCCGGCTTCGGCCGCGAGGGCGGGAGGCACGGGCTCGAGCCGTACCTGAGGTTCGACGAGTGACGCGCCTCCCCGTCAGGAAGACCTACAAGCTGTACATCGGTGGTGCGTTCCCGCGCTCGGAGTCGGGGCGCACGTACGAGGCGGAGGAACAGAACGTGGCGCGGGCCTCGCGCAAGGACGTGCGCGACGCCGTGCGCGCGGCGCGCGGCGCGTTCCCGAAGTGGGCCGGGATGACGGCGTACAACCGTGGCCAGGTGCTCTACCGGCTCGCCGAGATGCTCGAGTCGCGCGCGGGCGAGTTCGCGCAGCTCTGCTCCGGTCGCGAGGAGGTCGAGAGCTCGATCGACCGGATCGTCTGGTACGCGGGCTGGTCGGACAAGCTCGCACAGGTCCTCGGCGCGTCGAATCCTGTTGCGGGCCCGTACTTCAACTTCACGGTGCCGGAGCCGACGGGCGTCGTCGGCGTCGTCGTTCCGGACGAGCCGCCGCTGCTCGGAATCGTCTCGCGCCTCGCGCCGGTGCTCGTCGGCGGCAACGCCGCAGTCGTGCTCGCGTCGGAGACGCACCCGCTCGCAGCGATCGAGCTGGCCGAGGCCATCGCGACGTCGGATGTTCCGGGCGGTGTCGTGAACCTGCTGACCGGCTATCACTCCGAGCTTGCGCCCTGGCTCGCCTCGCACGTCGACGTGAACGCGCTCGACCTTCCGGCCGCCGACGCCGACCTCGAGCGTGCCGCCGCCGACAGCGTCAAGCGCGTCCACCGGGGCGGCGGCGACAAGCAGACCCCGTGGGAGATCGCCGCCTTCCTCGAGCTAAAGACTGTCTGGCACCCCATAGGGGTTTGATTTCGCGCAAAGTGCTACGCACTTTGCGCGGGAAGACCGTCAGGCGCGCTTCGCGCGCGTGACCTTTGTCCCTATTGAAAGGTGACCGCTTCGGCAGTTGTCGGTGAGCGACGCGGCCAAGCCGCGTCGCCTACGAGGCGTTTATCCTCGGCTGTCGTTCGGGCGGGTCTCGAACGGACATGCCACGCGGGCTAGGCGCGGAGGCCGGTGCGGTCTATGAGCTCGTCCGCGATCCAGTTCACGGCCCACACGACGAAGACCGTCCCGACGTAGGCCCAGAAGCCGTCGATCGAGAAGTTCGGGGCGATCCACTCCGCGAGGGCGACCATCGCGATGTTGATCAGGAGATAAAAGAAGCCCAGCGTGACAAGGATCAGCGGGAGCGTGAGCAACGCGAGGATCGGCTTGATGATCGTGTTCGCGATGCCGAGGACTGCCGCGCCGATCAGATAGGCGGCCGTCCCGTTGATTTGCACCCCGTCCCAGAGCGCGTCGGCGACCCAGAGAGCGCCGATGTTGATCGCCCAGGCGATCGCAAGCCGGATCAGCAGGAACATCGCGAGGGCGTACCCTACGGCATCGAGGCGGCCATCATGTACTCACGCAACGTGCCGGCCGCGGTCGGCCGCGACGCAAGCGCGAACACCGGCACGAAGCGGCCCGTCGAGTACGTCGCGCCGACGTAGTCGCCGACGAACTGTCCGCCGGCGTTGGCAAGCCAGGAGTAGCGGGCCGAAACGGCGTCCAGCCGCCGTGGCCTTGTCCACGTCGCGCCTCCGTCGCGCGAGTTGACGACGGCGATGCCGAGCGAGCACGTCGCCGCGCTGCAGGCTCTCGTGGTGCGAACGTACATCACGATCGAGATCCGACCAGGGACGCTCGGATCCGCTGCGATTCCCGGCAGGAGGCTGTCGAAGCCCGTGCCCGGCACGCGCGTGAGAGCGCTCCACGTCACGCCGTCCATGGAGGTTGTGAGCACGATCGTGTTGCCGTCGCACCCCTGTCGGAAGGCGCAGTCCGCCCATGCAACGAGCAGGCGGCCCGAGGCATCGACCGCGGCTGTCGGCAGCGGCGGAGCGCGCAGCAGCGGCTGGGCGGCTTCCGCCAGCGGCGCGATCCGCGCCGGCGCGGCGAACGTCCCGCCGCCGTCCGTCGAGTGGACGGCGTACATTCCTCCCTCGGCCAGGACGACGATCGTCAGCGCACCGTCGGGCTGGATCAGTGGCAACGCGCCTTCGCCATCGAGGCCGAACGCCGACGTCGCGGTGACGGGATCACCCCAGGTCGCGCCGCCGTCGCGCGAGACCTGCAGCGCGATCCGCGGCGTCGCGAGGTCGGTGTACGCGAGATAGCAGCTCCCGTAGAAGCGGCTCGTCGACGTGTTGTCGCACGCGATCCATTCCTTGTCGTACGCGAGGAAGTTCGCCTCCAGCCGCACAGCGGAGACCGGCGTGCTCCATGACAGACCGTCGGGTGTGCGGCTGATGCCGAGCCCGGTGAAGCCGTCGCCGAGGACGAGCGACGAGATGAGCCAGATGCCGTGCGCCGCGTCGTAGGCGACGACCGGGTCGCTCGCGCGAGGAGCGTCGCCCGCGGGGCGCGACGCACTCGTCAGGGACGGCAGCACACCCGAGCGCCACGTGCGGCCGGCGTCGCTGGACGTCGCCCAGCCGATGCCCGCCGCGCCGCCTCCCGGGAAGCGGCCCACCTGGAACGTCGCGACAGCGGTCGCGTTCCAGGCGGCGACCGCAGGCTCGACCTCAGTCTGATGCTGCCCAGGAGCGCTGCCGAGCGTGTCCACCGAGATACGTCGCGAGACGAATTCGCAGTCCTTGGCGACCTTGTCCGCGAGATCTGCGGTCACGACGTCGACGCCTCGGCCGCAAGTGATCGTGTCCTTGGCTCCGAAGACGGCGTCGATCCGATCGGCCTTCGCCGTGCCGCGGAGCCGGTCGGCCCTGCTCGTACCCTGGATCACGGCGGCTGCGGCGACCGCCGGCGCGACGAGCGCAAGCACGACTAGGAGGACGGCGGAGCGCAGGCGCACATGTTCACCGTACCGGCAGGCGATACGATCCTCACACTTGGCCGAAAGGGGTGGCAGACGATTCAGTCAGGCGATTTCCGAGGGCGACGGGATCTCGGTGATCGTCGAGGTCGACGGTCCGGAAACAGCGCGGACGGCTGAGGCTGACGGCGCCGAGGGCGTCGTCGTACGCGGCGCGCTCGCGGGGCTGCGCGACGCCACGGAACTGCCGATCCTCTGGCGAGGCGGCGGGACTCCTGAGGACGCGATGCGCGCGGGCGCGGACGCCGTCTTCGTGGTCGCAGAGGAGCACGACGAGGACGGCGACGGCGTGGAGGCGCTTGCGTCGCATGCGGCCGAGCTAGGGCTCGACCTCGTCGTCAGCGTCGCCAGCGAGGAGGTCCTCGAGCGCGTGCTGGAGCTGCACGACCCCGAGACGTTTCACCTCGCGACGAACGACCTCGAGCGTGCGCTCGAGCTGCTCACGGACGTTCCCGTCGGCAAGCTCGCGATCGCGGAGGCGAACAACCTGACTCGTGACCAGGTGGTCGAGCTCGAGCGACGCGGAATGGACGCGGTGATCGTGCCCGCTCGGAACGTCGCCGAGCTCGTCGGTGGCGCGCCGCCAGCCGTCTAACTGGGGAGGGCCGCGCGCGGCACTCGGCGCGATCCTCGTCGGAGCCGCCGCATTGCGCCTCGTTGGCATCCAGTACGGGATGCCGTACGGATCGCTCCTCGACCCAGACGAGCAGAACGTCGTGCCGCGCGCCTGGCGCATGACGCACGGCGGCGGGCTGGATCCGCACTTCTTCGACTGGCCGACGCTGGTCACCTACGCGCTCGCGCCCTTCCAGGCCTGGCACGCTCAACCGTCATATCTCACCGGACGGCTCGTGATCGTCGCGTTCGCGGTCGCCGGGGTCGCCGCCGCCTGGTGGCTCGGCTCCGCTGCGTACGGGACCGTCGCCGCCGCGGTCGCCGCAGCCGTGACCGCGGTCGCGACGACGCATGTGACGTTCTCACACGCCGCGGTAACCGATGTTCCGCTGACGACACTCGTCACGGTCGCGCTCGCCCTACTCGTGACGGGCCGCCTCGAGCTCGCGGGAGTCGCGATCGGGCTCGCCGCCGCCGCGAAGTATCCGGGCGCGCTCGTTCTGGTCCCGCTCGTCGTCATTACCTGGCGGCAGTGGCGCCGGCTTGCGCTTTCGCTCGCGCTCGCAGCCGCGGCGTTCTTCGCCGCGTCACCGTTCGTTGTGCTCGACGCGGGAAGCACGTGGTCGGCGCTCGCGCGCATCCAGCGCGAGCACCGGCGCGGCTGGCTCGGCTTCGAACACGATCATTGGTCGGGCATCGCGTTCGCGGGCCACCTCTGGGACGCGCTCGGGCCGGCGCTCCTGATCGCCGTCGCAGCACTGGTCGTGGCGCTGGTCCGCCGCTCAGGGAATGGCGACGTCGTGCTCGGTACGTTCGTCGTCGCCTACTACGTGTCGCTGCTCCCACTGCACTCCCACTTCCCGCGGTACGTGCTGCCGCTCATCCCGGCGCTCGGCGCGCTTGCGGGCAGATTCCGCGCGCTCGCTCCTGTGACGCTCCTGTTGCTGATCGTGCCGCTCGCATGGTCGATCCGGGATGACGCGAGACTGACGCGAACGGACACGCGAGTTGTCGCCGCTCGCTGGATCGCGACCCACGTGCCGAAGGGATCGACGATCGCCGCCGAGTCGTCGACCGCCGTCCCGCGCGGCTACCCCGTCGTGCCGATCCCGCTGCCGCTCCCGGGGCAGGACGCGCGCGTGGATGTCGACGGCGCGACGTGGATCCTGGTCAGCGGCGCGGTCGCCGACCGCGTGCTCGCGGCGCACGACGAGTACCCGCAGCGCTCCGCGTTCTATTCGCGTTTGACGGAGCCGGCGTTTCGCCTGCGTGCGCATGACGGAACATCTGGGCCGTGGGTGGCGGTCTACCAACGGTGATGCGGATCGGGGTCGTCCTGCTCGCGCTCACGCTTGCGGGGATCGCAAGTGCAGCGGGTCGCGAGGTTTTCGTGCAGCCGATCGTCGTCAAAGGCTGCGACCACCTGTACTACGAACGGCCGGGAACGCCGCAGGTGCTGATCGTCTCGGATCTGCCGCTCGAGGACAGCGCGCACACCGCGATGAAGCAGATGACGCAGGCGATCAAGCTTACGTTGAAGGACGACGGCTTTCGCGCAGGGCGCTTCAGCGTCGGCTACGTCGTCTGCGACGACTCGGGTTCCGCGGGAAGGTGGAGTGCGAAGCGCTGTGTCGCGAACGCGCACGCCGCCGTACGCAACAGCAAGGTCGTCGCCGTGATCGGCACGCTCGACTCCGGCTGCGCGCGCTCCGAGCTGTCGGTGCTCGGCCTTGCGAAGCTCCTGCTGGTTTCACCGCTGAACACCGCGACCGATCTGACGCATACCTATCGCGGAAAGATCGCGCGGCTGAGCGCACCCGATAGCGCACAGGCGGCCGCGGCGGCGCGGTTCCTCCGTAACCGCGGCGTCACGACGGTTGCGGCCGTCTCCGACGGCACGAAGCGCAGCGACGAACAGCGAAAGGAGTTCGTCGTCGCGGCACGACGGCTCGGCCTGCGCATCGTCGGACGGGGGAACGCCGACGCCGCCTATGCCGCCGGCGTTCTCTCCGACGGCTCACGCGCAGAGGTCGAGGCCGTGCGCCGGCGCGTTCCGCACGGCCCGCTCGTCCTCGCAGCCGGTTACGGGCCGGCCGCCCAGCTTGCGGACGTCGTCGGCCCCGCCGCCGAGGGCGCGTATCTCGTCGTCTCTGGTGTCCCGATCGAACGGCTCGACGCGGCCGGCCGCGACTTCGTTCGGCATTACGAGACCGCGATCGGCACGTCGCCGCATCCGTACGCCGTCTACGCGGCACAGGCCGCGCGGCTCGTTCTCGACTCGATCGCACACTCGAGCGGCACGCGAGCCTCGGTCGGGCGCGGTGTGCTGTCGGCGAAAGTGTCGCACGGGCTGATCGGCTCCTTCTCCTTCGACCCGAACGGCGATCCGAGTGCTGCGCCGGTGACGATCTTTCGGGTCCACAACCGCGCGGCGCACATCGTGCGGGTTGTGGATTCGGGGATACCCTGAGAGCGTGAAGCTCGTCGCGCTACCGGTCGCGGCCTGCGCCGTCGTGCTGCTGACCGCTTGCGGAAACTCGGCGCAGCCGGCTGCCCGTGCATCGGCGTCGTCACCCGGCTGTCCTGCCGCTTGGCAGCGCGGTTGGGACAAGCTCGCGCGTGACGTCGGTGCGCCTGTCTATTGCCCCGGCTGGATGCCGAATCCCCTCAACGGTCGAATCGGCGGCCAGTGGAACGGCCTGCGGCTTCTCGACAAGCACGGAGGCTTTCTCGTCAGCTTCATCTACCAGGAGACCGGGAGCGGCGAAGTCCACGTGAACTTCCATCGCTGGCCGAGCACGCGCATGCCGCGGTGTCGCGCCGAGACATCGAAGCGAATGATCCCGTGCTACACCCAGCCCGACGGGCGCGTACGCACGAACGGGATCGACGCGACGTTGTACACGGTGTCCCGCGACGCCGACCAGTGGCACCTCTCCTACCTGTGGCGCCATGACGGCGCGACGTACGTCGTCAGCGAGCACGTCGCTCCGCCCTACACGTTCAATCAGGTGAAGCGCAACGTGACGCGCATCTTGCGCAGCCTCAAGCTCGTCCGGCCCGCGGCGTGAAGCTCACCCGCCGCCAGGTTCTCGCGGGCGCTGCGGCCGGCGCGCTTGGCGCGGCCGGAGCATACGAGCTCGTCGACAGGCTCGCCGGGCCGTCGCCCGATCGCGGCGCGGGCGGTCCTCTGCCGCCGGAGCAGCACGTGCTCGACGGCGTGCAGACGGTGACGGACAACAACGTCGAGGTCATGCTGCCGCCGCTCCATCACGAGGTCGTCACGGCCCGGGTGCGCGTGGATCGCGCGGATCTCACCGATGCTCAGAGGACGCTCGAGTCGGCGCTCGCCGACCTCGAGGCCCGGTTCGCGCCGACGCCCGCGGGCCTCGGGATCGCGCTCGCCTGGGGACTGCCGTACTTCGAGCGGCTTGTCGCTGCGGCGTGGCGCGCAAACGCGCCGTTCGACCGGCGCGCGTCGAAGGCGGCGCTGCTTCCGGCGCGCCGGTTCAAGAGCGACCCCGACGCGACGCTGCTCGAGGAGAACGACGTTGCCGTGCTACTTCGGAGCGACGATCTCGACCACATCGCCGACGGTGCGACGTCGCTCTTCGACAAGCTCGATCTCTTCGACGTCACGTCGATTCGCAAGGGCTTTGCAGGCGGCGGCTTCGAGGGCGGCCGCAGCCTGCCCAAGGAGATGGCGTTGGCCGCAGGCGTTCCCGGCGCCGAGCTGATCCCGGACACGGCCGAGCTCTTCCTCGGCTTCACGTCGACGCAGTCTCAGGGCCTGGGGCCGCGCAAGATCGTCAACTTCGAGACGCTCGGCTACGTCGATCTCGGGTCGGGCTACTTCCGCGAGGGCACGCACATGCATCTGTCGCACATCAACGAGCAGCTCGACACGTGGTACCAGCTGTTCGACTTCGATGAGCGCGTCGACACTCTGTTCCGGCCGGGGCTCGACGTCCCCGACGGGACGCAAACCGTGCCGCAGGCGCCCGCCGACGTGGCGAGTCGCGTGCAGATCGCCCAGGGTCTCCGCAGCGATCGGACTGTCGGGCACAGCGCGGCGATCCAGACCGCCTCTCGCCTGCCGGCCGATTATGTCGCGAGCGACGGCACCGTCTACCGAAAGGGCACGGCGATCCCGCACCGCGCAGACTTCAACACGCTCGACAACCCGTTCTTCTGGAGCGTCGATCCGATTCGCGACGGGATGAGCGACGAGGCTTCAGCGGGCGTGCATTTCGTCGTCTTCAACCCGACGAGCGACGACTTCGAGCGCATTCGCAACGCGATGGACGGCTCGTTTCCCGGCGGCGCCCAGGTGGGCCTTCCCCCGCGCGACCG
>DASVFB010000115.1:0-2269 GCA_036380275.1 Gaiellaceae bacterium
TACATAGCGTTGCTGGAGACGTTCTCCGGTCACATCTCGATGGACGCCGCGAAGCGCGAGCACCTCTACAACGAGATTCGCGCACGGCTCGGCACGCGCCGAGTGCGTCGCCACTGGTACGCCGTCCTGCACGTCGCGCGCAGCCAGACCTAAGTCGAGTCGACGCGCGCAGAAGGTCCAGTGCACGCGACGGCGAAAGCGCGTAAACCATGAACGTGGCGAACTGGACTGCGGCGTCCCGTGCGACAAAGCTCGCGTCGTTGGAGCGCCATTTCCGCTGCCTCGCGTGCAACGCTCCGGTCGAGAAGTCGCTGATGGTCCTCGGATCGCTGCGCTGCCTCGCGTGCCGGGACGTGAACGCGCCGCTCGACCCCGCCCTTTTCGGCGATGTTCCCGCGCAAGACGATACGTGTGCTTGACCGCGGCAGACGCGAGTCGCGACACTCCGTACGGTGGCCGCGAAGGGAGAGCAGAGGATCAAGGTTTCCCCGAACGGGCCATACGTCGTCACAGGCGGCGTGCCGATCAGCCGCCAGGTGATCGACGTCGACGAGGGCGGGAACGCTCGCGAGTGGCGTCAGACGCACGCCTATGAGACACAGCACGACTATCTGCTCTGTCGGTGCGGCAACTCCCAGAACAAGCCATTCTGCGACGACAGCCACCTGCGTATGCGCTTCGACGGGTCCGAGTCTCCGAAGGCGCGCCCGCCGTACGCCGACCTCGCGAGAGAGTTCGACGGCCCGAAGCGACTGCTGACCGACGCCCGCCCCCTGTGCGTGCACGCGCGGTTCTGCAATCCGTTCGGGTCGGTCTGGAAACTCGTCGAGGAGACGGACCGGGAATCGGTTCAGCGCCTTTTCGACCACATGGTCGGGAACTGCCCTTCCGGCCGGCTCATCGCGTGGAGCCGGGGCACCGCCGAAGCCTTCGAGCCCGAGTTCCAGCCGTCGATCGCGGTCGTCGAGGCCCCCGCGCTCGGCATTAGCGGTCCGCTGTGGGTCCGGGGCGGCATCCCAATCGAGTCGGGCACCGACAGCCACGTCTACGAGCTCCGCAACCGCCTCACCCTCTGCCGCTGCGGCCAGTCCCGCAACAAGCCGTTCTGCGACGGCACGCATGCCGCGATCGGTTTTCGCGACGGCTCACCCGAACTGGAATCGGTGCAGGCCTAGTGTCCTTTTCCTCCTCCGACCACGAAAGTGCTACCGCCGAGGCGGTTGCCGTACTTCGCCACCGCCAGCCGCCCGAAACCGGGCCAAACGTACCAGTGATAGACGCCGTCCTCGAGCCGGTAACGATGCCCGGCGAAGGACCAGGATCGCGGTAGGCGGAAGTATGGGCGCCGCGGCCAGACGCTGAGAACTTTCCTTCCGTGGACGACCTGGAGGTTGTAGTAGCTCGCATGAGCGATCGGCGTCCACCTCAGAACCGGGGGCGACGTGACCCGTGCGCCCGGCGGCGGACTGAGCAACGGGCCGGTCGCCGTCACCGTGACGGTCGCGGAACCGGCGTTCCCGGCCTCGTCGAAGCCGGTGACCGTGTAGCGGTAGGCCTTGCCGACGCGCAGCCCGGCATCCCGGCAACTCCTGGCGCGGCCGCTGTAGATCGTGCTTGTTTGTGCGCGTCCGCGGCCGGGCGAACGCGCGACCTGGACGTTCTGGGTGTCCGACGAGTTCGACCACTTCAGCTCGAAGCGCCGGTTGCCTGCCGCAGCCGCCAGCCGCGAGACGGTCGGCGGCGTGGAGTCGTACTTGAGCGGCTGGCTTGCCGCGCCGACATTGCCGGCTTTGTCCGTGCACGAACCGGCCACGGACGCGCTGGCGTTGTCCGGACCCGAATAACTCGCAGACGAGCAACTCGCGATCCCGGACGTGACGTCGCTGCCGGCGAACGACACCGTCAGCGCGTGGTTGTACCAGCCGTTCGCGTCCGCAGCGCGACTTGCGGCAGCCGCCGTCACGGGCGGCGTCGAGTCGTATTTCAGCGGCAGGCTCGACGTACCGACGTTGCCCGCATTGTCCGTGCATGAGCCGCTGACCGTCGCGCTCGCGTTGTCCAGGCCCGAGTAGGTGGTCGTCGAACACGCTGCAATGCCCGACGTGGCGTCTGTGCCCGAGAACGTGACCGTCAGCGAATGGGTGTACCAACCGTTCGCGTCGGCAACGCGACTCGCGACCGGGGCCGCAGCTGGCGCAGTCTTGTCGATCTTGAACGTTCTGCTCTTCGTCAGCGTCCCGTTGACGTCCGAGGCGGTGCACGTGAGCGT
>DASVFB010000116.1:0-4426 GCA_036380275.1 Gaiellaceae bacterium
GTCCTCTCCCTCGCGGTTGCAATCCTGATCCGGCATGCGATCGACTCGTCGATCGCGCCCGTCAGCGGGGAGCGACAGCGCCTCTGGCCCTACGTGCTGATCGTCGTCGTGCTCTCCGCGATCCGCTTCGGGACGAACTTCGCGCGCCGCTACGCCACGGCGCGCGTGGGCATCCGGGTCGAGGCACGCATGCGGGAGCTCCTGTACCAGGCGTACCTTCGCTTCCCCCGGGCGTTCTACGACCAGCACGCGACCGGCCAGGTCGTGTCGCGCGCGACGAACGATCTGTACCCCGTTCGCTACTTCATCGGCTGGGGGATGGTTCAGGGCGCGCAGTCGTCGATGATGATCATCGGCGTCGCGGTCGTCCTCATACTCGTGAACGCACAGCTTGCGCTGGCCGCACTTCTGGCGATGCCGCTGGTCGGCTTGCTGACGTGGCTCTTCGCCGTCAAGGTGATGCCGGTCTCGCGCCTCGTCCAGCAGCTGAAGGCCGACGTCACCGAGGCCGCCGACGAAGCCGTCGTCGGAATCGAGATGGTGCAGGCGTTCGGCCGCGAGGACGACGTGCGCACGCGGTTCGGCGTGAAGGCGCGAGCCGTCCGCGACGGCGTCATGCGCCAGGCTCGGATCGAGGGGAACTTCCTCCCCGGGCTGCTGTTCCTGCCGACCGTGTCGATCGCGGTCGTGCTGTGGCTGGGCGGCCGCAACGTCATCCACTCGCAGCTGACGATCGGCGAGTTCTTCCTCTTCTATGCGCTGCTCCTCCAGCTGGTCTGGCCGCTCGAGGCGCTCGGCTGGATCATCAACCTCGGCCAGCGTGCACTCGCGTCGGCTTCGCGCAGCTTCGCGTGGCTGGAGTTGATCGACGAGATCCCGGAGCCGACCGACCCGCCGCGACACCTGCCCGAGGGCGGGCTGGACGTCGGCTTCGAGGGAGTCCACTTCTCCTACGGAACCGGCTCGGAGGTGCTGCGCGGCGTCGATGCGCGCGTAGACGCAGGCGAAATCGTCGCAGTCTGCGGACCCACGGGATCCGGCAAGACGACGCTCCTCAACCTCCTGCCCCGTTTCTACGACCCGACGAGCGGCCACGTTCTCATCGGCGGCGTCGACGCCCGGGACGTGCCGATCGCGGAGCTGCGGTCATCCGTGGCGATCGTCACGCAGCGTCCCGTTCTCTTCTCCATCCCGCTGCGCGACAACCTCACCGCGGGGCGGCCCGACGTCGCGTGGGACGACGTGCTCGCCGCGTGCTCTGCGGCCGGAGTCGACGAGTTCGCCGACGAGTTGCCGGACGGCTACGACACGCTGATCGGCGAGCGCGGCGTCAATCTGTCCGGTGGACAGCGCCAGCGAGTCGCGCTCGCCCGCGCGCTGATCGCGGGCGCGCGCGTCATCGTGCTCGACGACCCGCTGTCGGCGGTCGACACCGAGACCGAGCGGATGCTCGTCGACAACCTGCGCCCCGCCGTCGCCGGCAGGACCGTCCTCGTAGCGACTCAGCGGCTCTCGACCGTGCAGGTCGCCGACCGGGCAATCGTGCTCGTGGACGGCCGGATCGTCGAGGACGGCGCGCCGCTCGAGCTGCTCCGCAGCGACAGCTACTTCAAGCGCCTGTTCGGAGACGAGCTCCTTGCCGCATAAGCGCTCCCTGCGTACTCTGGCGCGCCGCTGGGCGCGCGTAGGACGGCGGGACAGTATGGGCAATACGGCCCGCCGGCTGGAGCGCGGTCAGCGGCGCGAGGCGGCGCCGGAGGCCGGCTTCGCCGGCCGGGAGGCTCCGCCGGCCAGTGTGCGCAGGACGGGTCTCAGCCGGCTTGGTCAGTATCTGAGCGGCCAGTACCGGCGCGTCGCATTCCTGAGCGTGATCGCGCTGCTCGGCGCCGCCGGTCCGGTGATCGGCCTGCTGCTCGTGCAGGACGCGATCGACAACGGGATGAAGAAAGGCGACACGGGTCGCCTGACACGCGACGTGATCATCTACCTGAGCGTCAACGCGGCCGCGTGGGTGCTCACCTCGGCGATGATCCGAGGCCTCGCCCGCGTGGGCCAGACCGTCGTGCTCGCATTGCGCGAGCATCTGTTCGAGCACCTGACCGCGCTCTCGCTCCGCTACTTCTCGGAGCAGCGGGCGGGCTGGATCATCGCGCGTCTGACCTCAGACGTCGACGCAGTCTCCGACGTCCTGTCACAGGGGCTGTCGACGCTCGTCGTGAACTCGCTGACGCTCGTCTGCGCGGTCATCGGGCTCTTCATCCTCGACTGGAGGCTCGGGCTCGTCGCTCTCGTGATCCTCCCGCCGACGCTCGTCCTCACGCGCTGGTTCCAGGTCCGTTCGCATGCCGCCTTCCTCGAAGTACGCAACACGATCTCCGGCATGACCGCGCAGATCGCGGAGTCCGTCGCCGGGATGGCAGTCATTCAGGCCTTCAACCGCGAGCGCGCCTTCCTCGCGGAGTTCGACTCGGCGAACATGGCCAACCTGCGCACGAATCAGTCCGCGCAATGGCTCAACTCGCTTTTCTTCCCCGCGATCGAGTTCTTCGGGATCGTCGCGGTCGCATCAGTCCTCCTGGTCGGCGGTGGCCTGCACGACCAGGGAACGCTGAGCGTCGGCACGCTGATCTCCGCCGTCTTTCTGCTCAACCTCGTCTTCCAGCCGCTGCAGGAGTTGTCGGACCTCTACGGGCAGGTGCAGTCGGCCGGCGCCGCGATGGAGAAGATCTCGTCCGTCCTCGACACGGGCGCTGAGATCTGCGACAAGCCGAACGCGCCCAAGCTCGACAAGGTCGACGGGAAGCTCGACCTCGACGAGATCTGGTTCGCGTACGGCGCCGAGCCCGTCATTCGTGGCGTGGACCTCCACATTCCGGCAGGGGCGTGCATCGCACTCGTCGGGCACACCGGTCACGGAAAGTCGACGCTGGCGAAACTGGTCGGCCGGTTCTACGACCCGGACAACGGCGCAATCCGCATCGACGACGTCGACCTGCGAGACGTCGAGCTCCGCTCGTACCGGCGAAGGCTCGGCGTCGTGCTCCAGGACCCGTTCCTCTTCTCGGGCACGATCGCGGACAACATCCGATTCGCCAATCCCCGCGCCACCGACGAGCAGGTGCGCGAGACCGCCGAGGCGATCGGCATCGACAAGGTCGCGGCCCGCTTCGACGAGGGGCTCGAGCACGTCGTGCGCGAGGGCGGCGCCGGCCTCTCCGCGGGAGAGCGGCAGCTGATCTCGATCGGGCGCGCACTGCTCGCGGATCCGCGCATACTCATCCTCGACGAGGCGACGTCGAACATCGATCGTCCGACCGAGGTCCTGATCGAGAAGGCGCTCGACCGGCTGCTGCACGGCCGTACCTCGATCATCATCGCGCACAGACTCGCCACCGTCCGCCGTGCGGACGAGATTCTCGTTGTCGAACAAGGCCAGATCGTCCAGCGGGGCACCGAAAACGAGTTGCTCGCCGAGGACGGGCCGTTCCGCCGCCTCGCGCGGGACCTCCGCCAAGCAGTTTCGGCAGAGAGCCTCAAGGCCTTGTAGTCCCGCGTCCATGTGTTACAACCGCGTCCGGCGGGTCTGAACACGACGGAAGGGGGACACATGGCGACTGTCACGCTCGCCGGCGTCGAGGACTTGCAAGCTCAGGTTCACGGCGACGTCATCACGTCGGATGACGCGCAGTTCGACGAAGCGCGCAAGGTGTACAACGCGATGATCGACAAGCGCCCGGCGCTGGTGGTCAGCTGCCGTGACGTGGCCGACGTGCAGGCGGCGCTCGCGTTCGGCCGCGCGAACGGGCTCGACATCGCCGTCCGCGGCGGAGGACACAACGGTGCGGGTTTCGGGACCGTCGACGGCGGTCTCGTGATCGACCTTTCGCCGATGCGCTGGACACGCGTCGATCCGAGCGCGCGCACCGCGCAGATCGGCGGCGGCAGCACGATGGGCGATGTCGACCATGCGACGCACGGGTTCGGGCTCGCAACGCCGGTCGGCGTCATCTCCACAACGGGCGTCGGGCTCATGCTCGGCGGCGGGGTCGGAAACCTGTCGCGGAAGCACGGCCTGGCGATCGACAACATCGTCTCCGCGGACGTCGTCCTCGCCGACGGCAGCTTCGTGCGCGCTAACGAGAACGAGAACGCGGACCTCCTCTGGGCGATCCGCGGCGGCGGGGGCAACTTCGGCGTCGTCACCTCGCTCACCGTCAAGCTGCATCCGGTCTCGACGGTCGTCGCCGGCCCGATCATCTGGCCGCTGGACCAGGCGGCCGAGGTACTCGCCTGGTACCGCGAATTCCTGCCGGCGCAGCCCGACGAGGTGAACGGATTCTTCGCGTTCCTCACCGTCCCGCCGGGGCCGCCGTTTCCGGAGGAGCTGCACATGCAGAAGGTGTGCGCCGTCCTCTGGTGCATCGAC
>DASVFB010000117.1:0-5376 GCA_036380275.1 Gaiellaceae bacterium
GATGGTTGTACCAGCCGTTGGTGTCCGCGGGCCGGCTCCCGGTCGCTGTTGCCGTGGGCGGTGTGGAGTCGTACTTGAGGGGCTTGCTGGCGGTGGTGACGTTGCCGGCGTTGTCGGTGCAGGAGCCGCTGACGGTCGCGCTGTTGTTGTCGGGGCCGCTGTAGGTCGTCGGCGAGCAAACGTCGATTCCGGCGGTCGTGTCGCTACCCGTGACGTTGACGGTGAGCGGGTGGTTGTACCAGCCGTTGGTGTCCGCGGGCCGGCTCCCGGTCGCGGTTGCCGTGGGCGGTGTGGAGTCGTACTTGAGGGGCTTGCTGGCGGTGGTGACGTTGCCGGCGTTGTCGGTGCAGGTGCCGCTGACGGTGGCGCTCGCGTTGTCCGTGCTGTAGCCGACCGGCGTGGAGCAGGCGTTGAGGCCGGCGGTGGCGTCGCTGCCGGAGAAGCTGACGGTGAGCGGGTGGTTGTACCAGCCGTTGGTGTCCGCGGCTCGGCTCGCGCTCGCGGTCGCCGTCGGCGGTGTGTCGTCGTAGTTGAAGGGCAGGCTGGCGGTGCCGACGTTGCCGGCGTTGTCGGTGCAGGAGCCGTTCACAACTGCGTTGGCGCTGTTGGGGCCGCTGTAGTCGACGGGCGAGGAGCAGCTTGCGATCTCGGCGGTGGCGTCGGTGCCGGAGAAGCTGACGGTGAGCGCGTGGTTGTACCAACCGTTGGTGTCCGCGGCTCGGCCCGCGCTCGCTGTCGCAGTGGGCGGTGTCTTGTCGATCTTGAACGTTTTGCTCTTCGTCAGCGTCCCGTCGACGTCGGAGGCGGTGCACGTGAGCGTCGTCCCCGTCGTATCGGTCGTGAGCGTCTTGGCGTCGCAACCACTCGAGTTGTCGGCCCCCGTGACGACCCAGTTGACGGTGACGTTGCTCGTGTACCAGTTGTTCGTACCGAGCGTCCCGGTGATCACGATGTCGATGGTGACGTCGTTGGGTGCGCCGGCCGCGCTCGGCACGCATACAAGACTCGCCGCCGCCGCGACGACGAGGGCGAGCTTCAACACCCGTTCCCCGTGACGAGTAGCGCTAGGCAACAACGACATCCGTGGTATCTAGCCCCCAACCCCCTGCTGTCGTTGCGCCGATGCTATGTCGTCGGCATAGCTCTGTCAATCGAAATGGGAACTTGCGGTCGGCACCTCGACGCTCGAGGTGCCGACCGAAGAAATCGCCGAGCTCTCCCCCGAGCTCGTGACGCGCCGCCTAGGGCAGGATCCCCCGGTCGACGAAGGCCTGGGTCACGACGGTCGCGGCGCCGGCGCCGTAGAGACCCTGCGCTGCGGTGACGGTGCTTTTTGCGAGGTCGGTCATGGTCGTCCCCGGGAAGTCGAACGAGCCCTGAAGGATGATCGTGTCCGCTTTCTCGTGGCCTAGCGCCTGGCGGATGTCCCAGAGCGCGCGCGACCAGATCTGGCCGTCGTGGTGCACCTCGCCGTTGAGGTCGTCGGGGTAGTCGAGGTCCTCGTTCACGGTGCGCAGGCAGTGGGGATCGTCGCTCGTATACGAGGTCGAATCCCAGTCCGCGACGCACGGAAGGGGCTCGAGCTCGGGGACGCCCAACGCCGTTGCGACCACGTCGGAGACGGTGACGGCCCAGTAGTCGGCGAAGCCTTCGCTGATCGCGCCTGCCTCTTCGGACGCGAACGAGAAGTTCTGCGCAAAGTGGATCGCGTGGCCGTACTCGTGGAGGATCACCTCCGCGTCCTCGGCGTCGTCGACGCCTCCCTTCCCGAAGCGAAGCTCGTTCTTCTTGTGGTCGTCGGTCGCGAACGAGTTGTCGAGGCCCCACTGGTTGATCCTCACGTTCTGCGGCCGGTTGTCGATCGCGCGCATCGACTTTCCGAACCCGAGATGCTGGATGTACTTCTGCGCCTCGGTGATCCAGTAGTAGGCCATCACCTGCTCGAACTCGTCCTGGTGGCGCGTGTAGCGGAACGTGTTCGTCGGCGAATAAGCGAGGTTGCCGGTGCTGCTGTAGACGTTCGCGTAGTCGCCACGCAGGAAGCCGCTCCCGTCGAGGTGAGTCAGAGGAACGTCGTAGTAGGCCGCGGACGGAACGGCGGCATCCGAGTCTTTCTGGTCGGTGAGCGACTCGTTTCCGAGGCTCTGCACGGGATTCGACACGAAGACCGAGCCGACTCCCGTGTCCCCGCCCGCTCCTGGCTTCTTCGCTATCGCAGCACCGACGACGACGACGCTTGCCGCCATGGCGATGCCCAACGCAACGATGACGCTCCGCATGATCATCCTCCCCTTGGTTCGACCGAATGGAGCGTACCCGTCACGCGGCCGGCTACACCTCCTCAGTGAACACCTTTCTTCGGGACGCCATCTAGCGGCGATCTAGTCGCCTCGTAGCCGAGCTTTAGCGGGCGACTCCAGGTTGTGGTCGAGAGCAATGGACTCGACCCGAAGGAGGAAGGACGATGAAGATCCGCGCCTGGATTCTCGCAGCGACGATCGCCGCCGCGACAGGATCCCTCACGGCTCCGACCGCGCAGGCGTGTGCGATCAATCCCGACGGTGAGTGCCTGACCGCCGTCGTGAGGAGCCAGCCGTCGACTGGCATTGGAAAGCACAAGACGACCCATCCGATCCGCCATCAGAGACGGCACAAGCCACCGCTCGAGCCGTAGACCACACGACTCGAACCGACACGCGGCCACGGCGCCCAACCGTGGCCGCGCCGTCGGCGGAACGCCAGACAGCCCTGGTGCTCTCCACGCTGCGGGCTTGGAAGTCGGCTACTGCGTCGGCGTCGTGCCGCGCGTCCCCGTTGGCTTCTCGAGCGAGTCGAGGCGCTTCTCGAGTTCGCTCACACGGGTGTCGAGCGGATCGTCTTCGCCCAGAATCGTCGCGGCGCTGTGCAGGACATCGCCGACGCCGTCCAGCGTCCCGGCGACGATACGGCGCGGCAAAGAGAACAGAAGAACCGAGAACCCCCGCAGCACGTCTTCGCCGACATCGGCGACGAGCGAGATGACGTCCTTGTCTTGAGTTTTCCCCGTAGGTGTCTCCGTCATGCCGAGACGATAGCGAGTTCCGCGCGAGCGATCGAATTGCTCTGGGTCGACTGTGCGGCGGCGTCGGCCGGAGACAACGCCCGGTTTCCCCATGGCTACACGGCTTCCGGGGGAGCGGAGCGTACGCGGATCGGACCGGTGACCTCCGCTTGCAAAGCGAAGCCGTCGCCGCACCACATTCGGTCGGCCCCGCCGCCCCCTTTCGCGCGCTTGTGAAGCCAGAACTCGTCTTCGCCACTGAGAATGCGCCAACCCATGCCCGATGAGCGCTGACACGGGCACGGCCAACGCCGCAGTTGACGTGCTCGTGCCGTCACAGCAGAGTGATGCCGTTGCCGACCTCGCTGCTGGACTCCGCGCATGTCGACGAGCTGCTGGAGCACGTCAACGTGCCGAGCTACGTCATCGACGTCGCCGGGATCATCCGGTGGCTCAACCCGGCCGCGCGGAGGATCGTCGGGGACGTCGAAGGTCGGCAGTTCACATCAGTCGTCGCCCCCGAAGAGACGCGGCGTGCGCGCGAGCTGTTCGCGCGCAAGGTGGTCGGGGCCGCTACCGTCACCGACGGCGGCTTCGTGCTCGTCGACTCCGACGGCGAGCGCGTCGGCGTCGAGATCAGCTCCGTGCCCCTGCGTCGCGGCGAGCACGTCGTCGGCGTCTTCGGGCAGGTCACGGATCTCGTCGAGACGCCGCATCCTCATCTCGAGCTTCCCCTCACGCCCCGTCAGGCGGAAGTGCTCGATCTGCTCGAGCGCGGCCGCACGACGCGCCAGATTGCCGCGGAGCTGCATTTGAGCATCGACACGGTCCGCAATCACGTCCGCCATATCCTGCAATCGGTGGGCGCGCACTCGCGGCTCGAGGCGGTCGCAATCGCGCACGGCGCGCACTAGCCGGCGCGGTACCGCATCCCGCTGCCGCCGTCGTCGAAGTGAACGACGGCCAGTTTCGGACGCGGGCCGCGCAATCGGCGGGGTGGCGGTGACTACGTCAGAATGGGGCGCGTGGCGCGGACAGCGGCGTTGTGGAGGAGGATGTTCCACCAGGAGATCGCGGGCTGGAGTTCGGCTAGTTTCACCTGATGCAGGGCCTTCGCCTCGGTCTGGTGCTGTTTGTCGCCGTGCTGTGCGCGGCCGTCGCGGCGGCGACGGCTCCCACGCCGACGACTTCCGCGTTCAGCGTGCGGTCAGGAGCGACGCGCTCGTGCACGAAGGCCGAGCGGGCGCGGCGCGCGCACCGCGTCGCCACGTACAAGCGGCAGATGAAGCCCGCGCGGCGCGCCTACTTCAAGACGCACCGCTCAGGCCGAGCCCGCGCGAAGTTCGTTCGCGCCCAGAACGCTCACCTCAAGGCCCGACAGCGCGCCCTTGACAACTGCCGTCGCACGCCGTCGCCCCCGCCGCCTCCGCCGCCACGGGGTAGCAACTGTTTCGCGTCGCCTCGTGCTTGCGGCTTCCCTGACCCTGCTGGGGGGAATGTCGGTGTGCCGGCGGGGACAGCGCTGACTCCCTCCGGGTCGATCACGGTCAACACCGCTGGAGCGGTGGTGAGTGGCCTCGACGTGAGCGGGACGATCATCGTCAACGCGAACAACGTGACGATCAAGAACACGCGGGTGACGGGCGTCGGAGCCGGCTGCGGCCCGACGAGCGCCTGTGGGAACTTCGTGATCCGTGTCGCCTGCGCCTGCACGGTGACGATCTCAAACGTGGAGTTGACCGCGAACCCACCGACCACGGTGGAACACGGGATCAGGAACGCCAACGGTGGCACGATCAACCTCGATCACGTCTACCAGCACGGAACCATCGACGCGCTGTGCTGGTGCGGCAACGGCTCGATCTCCGACAGCTACTCCACGATTCACCTGGCGATCTCGCTCGACCACCTGGAGAACATCTACCTCGACGACGCCACCGTGAGCATCGTCCACAACACGTTCATCAACCAGGCGCCGCAGACCGCCAACATCTTCGGGAACACGCACAACGGATCCGACGGTGCTTGCGAGAACCACCTGACCATCGACAGGAACCTCCTGGCCGGCGGCGGCTTCAGCATCTACCCGTGCGCGCACGGAACCTCGGTCGGATCGTCCTCGAGCCAGATCACGAACAACAGGTTCGCGCGCTGCAAGACCCCCCAGGTGCAGGGAGGCGGGGGAACCTGGCTCTGCACCGGCGGCCCCGACTCCTTCGGCCTCTACCCAAGAGGCGGCTCGTTCGGCTACCTCTCCTCCTCGTACTGCGGCAAGTCCGCCGCCCACACCTGGAGCGGCAACGTCTGGGACGACAACAACACGACCATCCCCTGCT
>DASVFB010000118.1:0-4715 GCA_036380275.1 Gaiellaceae bacterium
GGACGTGCTCGTGGGCGGACTGGCTGCGTCGGCGCAGGTGATCCTCGAGCCTGGGCGCTCGCTCGTCGGCCAGGCCGGCGTGACGCTGTACCGCGTCGGAAGCGTCAAGCGATCGGGCGACCGGACGTGGGTCGCCGTCGACGGTGGCATCTCAGACAACGCGCGGCCGCAGTTCTACGACGCGCGCTACACGGCGGTCGTCGCGACGCGGATGGGAGCGGCGACAACCGGGACGTACGGCGTCGCCGGGAAGCACTGCGAGTCGGGCGACGTGCTGATCGAGTCAGTCGCGCTGGCCGACCCGCGGAGAGGCGACCTGCTCGCGGTTCCGGCGACCGGTGCGTACACGCTGGCGATGTCGTCGAACTACAACGCCGTGCCGCGCCCTGCGGCGGTGCTCGTCGCGAGCGGCGATGCACGCGTGATCCGGCGGCGCGAGACGCTCGACGACGTGCTTGCGCTCGAGTCGTAGGTGCGAGCCAACGCGAAGGTAGGCTCGTCGAGATGGCACGGCGGCTGAGCGCTATCCCCGGCGTCGTCCTCATCGCTGCGGCCGCCGCGATGTGGGGAACGGACGCGCTCTTCCGCAAACCGCTTGCCGAGTCGACGTCGGCGGGAACGATCGTGTTCGGCGAGCACGTCATCCTCGTGTTGCTGACGCTGCCGCTGATCGTGCCTGCGATGCGTGCGCTCTTTGCCGCGGGGACCCGGTACGTGCTCGCGGGAATCGCAATCGGCGCGGGCGCTTCGGCCGTCGCGACGATCCTCTTCACGCAGGCGTTCGTGCGCGGGGATCCGATCACGCCTGTGGTTCTTCAGAAGGTGCAGCCGCTGATCGTGATCGCCGCCGCACGCGTGATCCTCGGTGAGCAGCCTCGACGGGGGTTCGTCTGGTTCGTGATTCCGGCTCTGCTCGGGGTCTGGCTGATCGCGTTCCCGCACCCGTTCGACGTCCACGCGTCGGGGCTCGAGCCGATCGCACTCGCGCTCGGCGCGGCAGTGCTCTGGGGTCTCGGCACCGTCTTCGGTCGCTACCTGTCGCGCCGGCTCCCCTTCGAGCACGTCGTGACGGTCCGCTTCTCGTTCGGCCTGGTCGCCAGCGCGATCATGCTGCCGATCCTCGGAGCGCCGGCGTTCGCCAGCGCCCACGACACGCTGTGGATCGCGTATCTCGCGCTCGTCACCGGCGCTGCGGCGCTCTCGCTCTACTACATCGGCCTGCAGCGAACGCCCGCGATGGTGGCCTCGATCGCCGAGCTCGCGTACCCCGTGACGGCGGTGATCGTCGGCTACGTCGCGTTCGACGCGACGCTCAGGTGGACGCAGTGGCTCGGCGTGATCGTCACCGTCGGCGTCGTGAGCCTTCTCCCGGCGCCGCGCCGGAAGCCGCTCGTCAAGGTGCCCGCGGGCGAACCGCAGCTCGCGCCTGCTTCGGCCTAGACGGTCAGCGCGTCGGGCTCCGTGACGGGGGCCCGGCAGGCGAAGTTCTCGCAGACATAAACCGTCGGCCTGCCGTCAACGCGTCCTTTGCCTTCGAGCAGCGGCACGCCGTCGGCAGGGCCGAAGGCAACGACCGCGTTCGGCTGCCACGGTGCGAGCGCCGCACGCGCAACCTCGTCGGCCGGCGCGGCGACGATCGCTAGCTCGCGCGGCGGCGAGAAGTGGAGGTCGAGGGCGCAGAGCGTCCAGCCGAACGCCGACGGCGCGGGGCGTAAGCCGTTCACGACGAGGCGAAAGACGTCCGTCGCGCGCTTCGCCAGGTCGTCGTCGCCATAGATGCGAGCGAGCCGGAGGAGCACGTACGCGAGCATCGAGTTGCCGGAGGGCGTCGGGTGGTCGTCGAAGTCTTTCTTGCGCGCGATCAGCGCCTCACCGTCGGAGGGCGTGAGGAAGAAGCCGCCGCGTTCCTCGTCTCCGAAGAGCTCGATCGCCAGCAGCGCGAGACGGCGCGACTCGTCGAGCCAGCGCAGCTCGCCGGTCGCGACATGCAGCTCGTAGAGGCCGTGCGCGATGTCGGCGTAGTCCTCGAGGAAGCCCGTGTTCTTGGCGACGCCGTTGCGGTACGTACGGTAGAGCCGGCCGTCGGGCGCCGACAGCGGGCCGAGCAGGAACTCGCCGAGTCGCCTCGCCGCCGCGAGCCACGTGTCGTTTTGCAGATGCCGTCCTGCTTCGGCGAGTGCGGCGAGCGCAAGGCCGTTCCAGGCGGCGATCGCCTTGTCGTCGCGCATCGGCTTCGGCCGCTGTTCGCGCCGCTCGAGCAGCTCGCGCTTCAACGCGGGCGGCAGGTCGCCGCGCAGAACGAAGCGGCCGTGCTCGAAGGGCTCCAGAAACTGCTGGGGGACGCCCTCGTCCGGCGTCCACGTGAACGTCGCTCCCTCGACGCCGTCCGTGTCGGCGTCCTGCGCCGAAGCGAAGCCGCCCTCGGGGAGCACGAGCTCGCGAAGCATGTACGTCACCGTCTCCTGGACGATCTCGCGGTAGCGCTCGTTGCGGGTCACGAGCCAGCCGTGCAGGTACGCCGGGACGAGCAGCGCGTTGTCGTAGAGCATCTTCTCGAAGTGCGGCACAAGCCAGCGCTCGTCGACGGAATAGCGGTGGAAGCCGCCGCCGAGAAGGTCGTACATCCCGCCGAGCACCATGCCGTCGAGCGTCGTCGTCGCGGGCTCGAGCTCGCCGCGGCGCAGCAGGAACTCGATCGTCGACGCCTGCGGAAACTTCGGCGCGTGCCCCCAGCCGCCCCAGCGCTCGTCGAAGCCGGAGCGAAGCCCGCGAACCGCTTCGTGCAGCAACGAACTGGTCAGCGGCTCGCGCGACGCCTCGAGTCGCGCCGACGCACGCACCGAGTCGGTCAGCGCCTGAGCCTGCCGAGTAACGTCGCCGCGTCGCTCGCGGTAGGTCGCCGCGACTGAGCGCAACACGTCGCGGAAACTCGGCAGTCCGTGGCGCGGCTCCGGCGGGAAATACGTGCCGCCGAGAAACGGCTCCCCGTCAGGCGTGAGAAAAACCGTCATCGGCCAGCCGCCGCTCCCCGTCAGCGAGACGACGGCGTCCATGTACAGCGAATCGACGTCGGGGCGCTCCTCGCGGTCGACCTTCACGTTCACGAAGAGCTCGTTCATGAGCGCCGCGGTGGCCAGATCCTCGAACGACTCGTGCGCCATCACGTGGCACCAGTGGCACGCGGCGTAGCCGATCGAGAGCAGGAGCGGCCGGTCGCTCGCGCGCGCCTCCGCGAAGGCCTCGTCACCCCAGGCGTACCAGTCGACGGGATTGTCCGCGTGCTGGAGGAGGTACGGGCTCGTCTCCTGCGCGAGCCGGTTCATCCCGTCACGATACTGGCGGCATGAGCCTTCCCAGTGGAACCGTGACGTTTGTCTTCACCGACATCGAGGGGTCGACGCGGCTGTTGCAGGAGCTCGGCGACGGCTACGGCGACGTCGTGTCGGCGCACCGGCGGATCATCCGGGAGCGCTTCGGCGAGCACGGCGGCACCGAGATGGATACGCAGGGTGACGCGTTCTTCTTCTCGTTCGCCCGTGCGCGCGAAGCGGCCGAGGCAGCGGTCGCCGCGCAACGTGCGTTGCGCGACCACGCATGGCCGGGCGCGGCGCAGGTTCGCGTACGCATGGGTCTGCACACCGGCGAGCCGTCGGTCGGTGACGAGGGTTACATCGGGTTGGACGTCGTGCGCGCGGCTCGGATCTGCTCCGCCGGGCACGGCGGCCAGATCCTCGTCTCGGAGACGACGCGCGCGCTGCTCGGCAACCAGCTGCCTGAGGGCGCGAGCGTGCTCGACCTCGGCGAGGCGCACCTGAAGGACATCCAGCACGAGCACGTGTATCAGCTGTCGATCGACGACGGCGCTGCGAGCTTCCCGCCGCTCAAGACCGAGCCGACTGCGAAGACGGAGGACTGGGGCACATCGCTCGCGCGGCGGATCCAGGAGCAAGTGCAGCAGGACATCGAGCGCTCGTTCTCCGAGGGCCGAGCCCCGCAAGCGTCCAGCCGGTTCGCGTTGGTCGGGCTCGTCAACCTCGTGGTGCTCGCGGCGGCGATCGTCGCCATCGTGCTGCTCGTGAAGCTCGCCTTCTGACGGCTAGAGTCGAAGCGTGGACGAGACGCGCGAGCTGCTCGAGCAGACGGCTGCGATGGCCGCAGACTTCCTCGACTCACTCGACGAACGGCCGGTGTTTCCACCGGTGGACGCCGATGATTTGCGCGCCGCACTCGGCGGGCCGCTGCCCGACGAGCCGAGCGACCCACGCGATGTGATCGCGCAGCTGCGCGCCGGCGCCGAGCCCGGAGTCGTCGCGATCCCGAGCGGACGCTACTTCGGCTTCGTGATCGGCGGCTCCGTCCCCGCGGCGCTCGCGGCCGACTGGCTCACGTCGACGTGGGACCAGAACGCAGGGCTCTACGCGGCCGGCCCCTCGGCAGCGGTGGTCGAGGAGATCGCGGGCGACTGGATGCGCGAGCTGCTCTGCATCCCGGCGCACGCGTCGTTCGCGTTCGTGACCGGCTGTCAGATGGCGAACTTCACCGCGCTCGCTGCAGCACGGCAGCACGTTCTCGCCGATTCGGGCTGGGACGTGAACGGCGATGGGCTCGTTGGCGCGCCGCGTGTTCGCGTCATCGTCGGCGCGAAGGTTCACATCACGGTCATCCGGGCACTGCGCCTGCTCGGCCTGGGTGCGCCGGTCGTCATTCCGGCCGAT
>DASVFB010000119.1:0-3383 GCA_036380275.1 Gaiellaceae bacterium
CGAGAAGAAGCCCGCGGGAACGGTCGGCGAGCGGACCAAGCCCGGTGTCGGATCCAGCAGCGTGGTCGTCGAGCAGGCGCAACAGTCTTTCCGCTTCGGGAAGGTCATCGACGCCGATGAGCGTCTCGACTCCAACCGAGCCCGCAAGCGTTGCGAGGACCTCGTCCAGCTCGGTGACGTTCGCGAAGAGCGGAGCGGTCAATCGCCAGCTCGCACCTGCGTCGCCGCAGGAGAGCTCGAGCGACGCAAGGGCTCGGGTGAGCCGATGGACTGCGCCGGAGTAGCCAACGCCTGCGGCGACTCCGAGGAGGTCCGGAATCTCTCCTCGCGCTTTCTCGGCTTCGCCTCGGTAGGCGTCGATCTCGGCCAGGACCATCAGACACAGCGACTCGCCCATCTCACGGCCGGTCTGCCGCGCGAGCTCGATGCCCTGGTCGCAAAGTCGCGCCGCCACATTCCACGCGCCGGACGCGACCTCCATTCTGGCGAGGAACATCAAGTACGCGACGACCTCGGGATCGGCTCGCTCCAATCGTTCCGCGATCAATGCCGTCCAGACGGCGCGCGCCTCCTCGAAGCGGTTGGCCAGGGCAAGCAGCCGCGCAAGCGTCGGCCGCGCGTTCCCGTCAACGCCGGCAGTTCGCTCGAGTTCGATCGCACGTTCGAGCAGGTCTCGATGGATGCGGCCGGTGCGCCAGAACGTCAGCTCGGCGAACGTTGCGAGGCTGGCTGCGAGTTGCTCCGGGTCGGCCGCCTGCTCCGCGAGTCGGAGTCCAGCTTCCGCATACCGAATGCCATCCAGGTTGCCTTTCCCTGCGGCGGCCATCCACGCGAGCCGGCGGAGAATGTCGACCTGCTCGCGGATCTCGAGGCTCGGCTCGGCAAGGGCGCGGTTGCAGAGGCTCTCGGCCGCGTGGAACCCGTCGGTTTCCGCGCGGACCCATGCGAGGCGACTGAGCGCTTTGGCTCGAACCGGGCCCGGCTTCGAGGAGCCGACGGCATCCTCGAGCAGGCCGGAAGCTCTCGCCGCATCGCCGGCAACCATGCAGTGCTCGGCCGCTGTGATGCGGCGCAGATTGATCTCGTCCACGGCGTCTGCCGGAGTCAGTGAAACCGCCAGCTCGGCGAGCTCGGCTGCCGCCAGCGCGGCGCCGCGCGCATGGGCGTGCGCCGCTCCCGCATCTAGGGCGAGCGCGACCTCCTCGTCGGGGCCTGTCGCCGCGATGGCGAGATGATGCGCACGTTCCTCGAGGTCGACGTCCAGATCGGCGAGACGACGATGCAGGCGACGTCTCCGGTGAAGCGGCATCTTGGAGTAGCAGGCGGGCGCGAGGAGCGGATGGGTGAAGCGGATCCGGTCGCCGTCGAACTCCAGCACCGCTCCGGTCTGCGCACGCTCGAGGTCGCGGACGACAGAAGCTCCGAGCGGCTCCAACAGAGTCACGGTGGGCGCAGCGACGGCGGCAACGGCAACGAGCGTGTCGTGCACGGTCGTCGGCAACGTGTCGAGCCGTTCCGCGACAACGCTCTGCAGGCTCTCGGGCAGGGAAATGTGGCCGCTGTCTTCGCGAATGGTCCCATCCACGAGTGCGCGCCCCAACTCCAGTGCGTAGAACGGATTGCCGCCGGCGGCCTCGTGAACGCGCGCGAGGTTCGGCCGCGGGAGATTCAGCGACAGTCGCTCCCAGAGAAGCCGATGGATCGCTCCGAGCGAGAGCGGTTTGACCGGGAGCCGCTCGAAGGCCGTGAACGCGCGATCGAGCTCCAGCGGCGCCTGAACGGGCCGCCCGCGCACGGTCGCGAGGAGCCCGACCGGCTGGTCGTCCAGTCGCCGGAGCATGAACCTGAGAATCTCCGCCGAGCTTGCGTCGACCCACTGCACATCGTCGAGCGCGACGAGCAGCGGCCCTTCCCGAGCGAGCGCCCGCACGACAGAGACCAACGCAAGCCCGAGCACGCGCGGCTCGGGCGGCGGCCCATCGGGCTCCCGTAGTAGCAACGCGATCTCGAGCGATCGTCGCTGTACCGGCACCAGCGCGGGCAGCGCTTCGTCCAGCGTCGCGGTGAACAGGTCACCGACCGTTGCGAATGCGATCCGGGTCTCGGCGGCGGCCGAACGCGCCGAAAGCACACGGAGCCCGCTGTGGCGCGCAGTTCGCAACCCTTCGTGCCAGAGCGCGGTCTTGCCGATTCCCGCGTCGCCCTCGATCAGCAACGCCTGCCCGCCGTCAGGCACGGCCTCGACGAATCGGGCCAGCGCCGCCAGTTCCTCGCGCCTGTCGATGATCCCGTGTGCCATCGCCCTCGATTCGATCGAGCGATCCCCTGGGTGCGTTGTCGCTTGAGGAATCAACGCGCGTCACATCTGTGCGCGAACCCGGCGGCGCGCCGTCCAGGACATTGTCTACCGGTACGGGCGCAACCACAAGCGCCCCTCGACCAGGCGGTCGGCAACGGCGCTGACCGCACGCGTGCACTCACATCCTCACGGGACAATCCGGAACGCTCACGCACCCGGGAGGTCTCTGGCTTGATGTGACGTGAGGGATGCTCCGGTAGCTTCAGGTCGATGTCCGTTGGGGAGCTCGAGCTTGACGTGATTGCCTCGGAGACGGGGTTCTCGGGTGTCGTTCGTGTTGATCGCGGCGACACGGTCGAGATCGTGAAGGCGTACGGGCTGGCGGACCGCAGCTACGACATCCCGAACGAGGTCGACACACGCTTTGCGCTGGCGAGCGGAACGAAGGGCCTGACAGCCCTCACCGTGGTGAGCCTCGTAGAAGACGGCACGCTCCAGCTCACGACGACGGCGCGTTCGGTTCTCGGGAAGGACGTCCCGCTCGTGGGCGACGGAGTAACCGTCGAGCACCTACTCGCACATCGCTCGGGGATCGGGGATTACCTCGACGAGGAGGTTGGCCTCGATCTCGATGAGTATCTGATGCCCGTCCCCGTGCACGAGCTCGCGACGACAGAGGACTACCTCGCGGTTCTCGACGGCCACCCACCGAAGTTCGCGCACGGCGAGCGCTTTGCCTACTGCAACAGCGGCTACGTCGTGCTCGCGCTCATCGCCGAGCGCGCGACCGGCACTCCCTTCCACGAGCTCGTGCAGTGCCGCGTCTGCGAGCGCGCTGGGATGCGCGACACCGCGTTCCTGCGCTCGGACGAGCTCCCGGCTCGAACGGCTCGTGGCTACGTCGAGGGCAACGACACGTGGAGGACGAACGTCTTCCATCTGCCCGTCCGAGGATCGGGCGACGGTGGTATCTACTCGACCGCCGCTGACATCAGGTCACTCTGGACGGCGTTCTTCGATGGAAAGATCGTGTCGCGCGACTGGGTCGGGGAGATGGTTCGCCCTCGCAGCGATGTCTCGTCCC
>DASVFB010000120.1:0-28756 GCA_036380275.1 Gaiellaceae bacterium
GCCCTCCGTGCCGGAATCTCAACCTTCGACCTCTCCCGCTACATGGGCGCCAGCCTCACCATGATCGACCGCCACTACGGCCACCTCGCCCGCGACGGACGCGAGCACGCGATCAAGCTCCTCGACGCATTGAACGCGCCCGAGTTCGACCCGTGGACGCCGGTGGACGCTCGGTGGACGTCGAAAGAGCCAGCCGCCGTCAGCCCTGGAAACGAAAGCGACCACTGAGCAGGGAGAAAGCTGAAGCCCTCTGACGGACTCGAACCGTCGACCCCCTCCTTACCATCG
The DNA here is from genome assembly GCA_036380275.1 of Gaiellaceae bacterium. Lineage (GTDB taxonomy): Bacteria > Actinomycetota > Thermoleophilia > Gaiellales > Gaiellaceae > DASVFB01. The sequence goes on from DASVFB010000120.1 coordinate 289, forward strand.
CGACGCGTTGTCGGTTAGGCAAACAGACAACTGAGACGACTATCGCCCGGATCGTCATGTCAGGCATCGTCGGCTCGCGCAGCGTAGCGCTCAGGAGAAAGGACGCTCACGCAAGCAAGCGCCTACGCTCCCGAACATGCGCGCAGCGGACGAACCCAGCTCGGAGCGGCTGCTCGACCTCCTGCGGAATGCCCGCGAATCGATCGTGGAGTCGCAGGAGCACTGGGGGTCGATTCAACATCTGACGGGTGATCGGCGGAACCAGCGGCGCTACCACGAAGTCCTTGCCCTCCTCGACGCGATGATCCGCGACACCGAGAGCGCAGCGAAGCACTGGGCGAGGGATAGATCCGATTAGAGCGTCCCAACCTTGCGTCGGAGTGTCTTGCTGAACGCTGGCGCAGGCGAGCGCGACTCGTCGCTAGCCGGATTCGCTTGCTACCGGGCTAGGGGCGAACCGCTTCCAGTGCCCCAGGGAGATGACTTCGAGGGTGTCGTCGACCACCTTTATGGCGGTGTCGTCGTCGATTGCGTATGCCGGATTCGACAAGCCGGAAGCCCATCGTTCTGCCTCAGCCATGGTGTTCTCCGGCAGATCCGGGTGATCCACGTGCGGGAAGATCGAGAAGTCGACGACGCCCAGCGTTTCGTCGCTGCCGCTGGGCGACTTCCAACCGACGAAGTCCTCGCCGATCCGAGGGGTCAGCACCATGCTCCCGGCGCTGAACCCCACCCAGACGCTGTCGCCCAGCGACGGCAGGAGATCCGCGAGACCGGACTCCCGCATCCAGTGGCACAGATACAGCGCGTCACCGCCGTTCACCAACAGAGCGTCGGTCTCCCTGACCCATTGGACCCACCGGTCTGAACCCACGCTGGGAAGCGCCGTTAGCTCGAGCACGCCGAGCGATTTCCAACCGAGCTCGGTCATCGGCTGGTCGGACCGTCCGCTGATGAACCGCCACGGGCCGGCCGGAGTGCTGTAGGAGCTCCCGTACGCCGCTGTCGGAATGCAAAGAGCATTGGACTCGGCGATGGGCTTGCCCAACAGGTCGACGAGCGCGTCGTGGATGCTCGGGTTCTTGATGCCAGCGGACGTGAGCAAGAGCTTCATGCGGCCTCCGGGAGTCGTTTACTGCAGGGCGAGAACGTTCTAAATGCCTACAATCCGTACGCGGTAGAGACTGACAGTCCACCGAGAACTCATCGGCCTCGGTGAGATCCAGCCTCCACTTCTTCAGGCGTCATTCCGAAACACTGGCCCAGGCGACTCTTTAGGCTCTGGTGGTAGGACCCGTACTCGGTTTCGATCAGCGATGTCCTCTGACAATCAGCAGCGAAGGCCAGGGCGTCCGACGATCCGAGAGGTGGCGCGCACCGCTGGGGTGTCGATCGCAACGGTGTCTCGTGTGCTGAACGGGCGTCCGGACGTTGCGACGGCGACCCGCGAGAGGGTCCTAGGCGCTGTGCGCGAGCTTGGCTTCTCCACCAACCGGAGCGCACGTTCTCTTGTCGGTGGCCGCACCTTCCTCGTCGGAGTCACCCTGCCGCTGGTCGAGGCCGAGTACTTCTCTCGGATCGTCGCCGGAGCCGCCGACGAGTTGTATGACCACGACCTGCAGGTTGTCCTTGCACCGACGCTGCACCTCCGCGATCGAGCGGCGACTCTGCTCGCCCGCCTCGCAGGCGGAGTGACAGACGGCGCGCTGTTGATACTCCCGGAGGAGTCGAGCGACGCGCTGCGTGCGCTCGCGCGCACCGGGTACCCCTTCGTCGTCATCGACCCACTCGAACCGCTCGATGAGGGTGTGCCGTCGGTCTCCGCGACGAATGCGCTCGGTGGCCGCGCCGCGACCGAGCATCTGCTTGCGCTCGGGCACCGGCGCATCGGGGCCATTACCGGCGTCCCCGAGTGGCTCGCCACTGTTGAGCGTCTGAACGGTTACCGGGCCGCGCTCGCCTCTGCCGGCGTCGTTCCGGACTCGGCGCTCGTTGTCGAGTCGGACTGGGCCGTCGAAGGCGGCGAGACAGCCGCCGCGCACCTCCTCGACCTGCCAGACCCTCCAACGGCGGTCTTCGCCTTCAACGACAACATGGCGATCGGCGCGCTCCGCGCGGCCCGCGCACGCGGGCTGCGCGTGCCGGCCGATTTCTCTGTCGTCGGCTTCGACGACTCCGAGCAGGCGACGACCGCGACTCCGGCGCTGACGACCGTCCGCCAACCAGTCGACGCAATGGGACGGATCGCAGTCAGCCTGCTCCTGCGCCTGCTCGAGAACCGGCGCGGCGAAAGAATGTCCGTCGAGCTGCAGACCCGCCTCATCGTGCGCGACTCGACCGCAGCGCCCGGGCTCTCGAGAACCACGGAGGGCTCGCATGCCGTCGGGTGAAATAGGCCGCAAGTGAGCGGCGGTATCACGCTGACCCCGGCCCCAGAGGACGGGGAGGAAGCCGTGGCGGGAGTCACCGCCCCGCCACGCTGGTTCGACACGTACACGACGAGGGAGCTGCACAGCTTCCTACGGTTCTGGCAGGACAAGAGGCGCAGCGCGGGCCGCGCGGAGAGACTGCTTCGCGTCGGCGACCCGGGCGTTGGGCCGAAGGAGTGGCAGTGGTTGCCAGACCGGTTCGCGCACATCAGAGCGCTAGAGCTTGAGATCAAGCTCCGCACGATGAACGGATGACCCCGCCCAGGACGCAGCAAGAGGTGAGGACGCCCTTGAGCGCGGGTATCGATTCTTGGACGTCGACGAGGAGTTGGGACTCGCCGGCGCGAGGGGGCGGCCTGGCGCCGAGCCTCGCCGCCGGCCCCGAGTGTCAAATGTCGCAACTCTAGTGTTGCCCCGTGCAACGCACCTGAGATCCGGCCAGGAACGACCTCAGAGCGGTAACCACAGCGACCTCCTCGCCCGCCGCCTGTTGCTAGTCGGAGGTTCGGACAGGTTCGCGTCACCTGAGCGTTGGGGAGATGGCTCGCTCTGACGACAGTCCGGTCCACTTGGCCTAGGTGCGTCACTGCCGAATGCTGGCGCACGCGTTGCGCGTTTCCCGCGATGCGGCGAGGCGCGGCTACACAGCAAGATTCGGGGCCTGCACGATTCTGCCTCAGCCAGTCGGAGTGTCTTTACGAACACTCGGGCAGGCGAGGCTCCGGCAGCTGCAACGGTGGCCATTTGCGATCTGGGAGACTCGGGGCATGAGTGACGAACGGCCCGTGTCGCTCGTGCGCGCTGCCGGACTTGCGTCAGACGTGCCCTACGCCTACGCCGCCGCCACGCCGCCCGGCGCCCGCCTTGTCTTCACGGCGGGCGCGTGTCCGCTCAACGCCGCTGGCGAGATCGTGGCGCCCGGCGACGTTGCCGCACAGGCGCAGCAGGCGATCGACAACCTCGAAGCGGCCCTGCGCGCCGCCGGAGCGGAGCTCCGCGACGTGGCGAAGACGACGGTCTACGTCGCCTCGGAGCGCCGGGAAGACCTCGTCACGGCCTGGCAGGTTGTCCGGGAGCGCTTCGGCGACCATGACGCTCCCAGCACGCTGCTCGGGGTCGCCGTGCTCGGGTACCAAGACCAGCTGGTCGAAGTCGAAGCCGTCGCATCAGTACCTGACCCCTCGTGACACTCCGGAACGATGACGCACCCAAGCGTGCTCGAACCAGGGATCCGCGGCCGATAGCCCTTCCCGCGTGACAAGACCAGCGCCGGACCCGAGGCGAGGCGCGGAAGCGGCCAGGAGACTCAGAGACCTGGGCGTCAAGGGCATCCTCGTCCGAGCCGCGGAGCTTGGTTACATCACCGAGGTGAAGTGCAGGGCTCTTCTCACCGAAGAGCTCACGGTGCGCTACACCTCGCGGCCACGACGGTCAGTACCACTTTCCTTTCGCGAACCCGCCGAACGCGATCAGTCCGATGAGCGTGACGATCAACCCGATCCAGAAGCTCCAGACGATGATCAGGACGATTCCGACGATGACGAGGACTCCGCCGAGCGAAATCCCACCGATTCTGCGGTCGGCCATGCGGTTCTTCTCCCTTCATGTCTTCGGCACGCGAAGTGGCGGCGCCGGGTGACTATACGGGGCTGCACCAATGAACCCTGGAAGCCGAGGACGGGCCGAGGCCGTGCTCGCGCGGAGTCCTATGAAAGGAGTAGGCTGGTTCAACTGGCCCTGCGGCCAGGATTCCGGCTGAAAGCCCGAAGCCACCGACGTGTCTCTTCAGCACACGAGGCGTTGAGCCTAGGCAAACAGAGTTCCGACTCGCGGGGCCAGCACCGCTACCACTGGTTCTACGCTGGCTGCTGTAAGACCCGGACTCTGCTTCATGTGACATTCCCGCACACGCTGGCGCAGGCGGAGGGATCGGCGCAGGAGATCGTCGGAAGCCTGCGGCATGATTGAAGCGTGGACACTCGTCTTGACCACGTTCGGGCCAACGTGGCCGACCTTCGTCGAGCAGTCGAGTGGTACACCACCATGCTCGGGTTCGAGGTCGAGTCGTTTTGGCCGCCCGACCGTCCGAACTATGCGCACTTCAAGTCGTCGGGCGGGGCAACCTTCGCCGTGATGGAAGCCGAGGGCCGTGGCGCGCGGTTCAACTTCACCGTCGACGACCCCGACGCACTCTGGGTCGAGCTGAAGGACCGGGTCGCAGTGGTGGAGCCGCTCTTCGATACGCCCTATGGGACTCGCAAGTTCACGATTGCAGACCCGGACGGAAACGAGCTCGGCTTCGTGCGAGCCTGAGAAGACAGCTGCGCGGGTGCAACTCGCTCAGGGTGCACTCGCGAACACTCGCGCAGCCGAGCCTCCTGCACCTCGACGCCACTAGCGAATCAACGGGGGAGCGAACTCCTCGTCCTCAGACCGGAGGCGACCAGATGTACGGCGTCGTTGTCGTCACGGGTACGAAGCCGAGTCGCTCGAGGATCGGGCGGCTGTCGTCGGACGCGTCGACCTGGAGGTAGCGAAACCCGCGCGTCACAGCCAAATTCGCCCGGTACGCGACGAGCGCGCGGTAGATCCCTCGGCGGCGCCACTTGGGCAGCGTCGAGCCGCCCCAGAGCGAAGCGAAGTCTGTGCCGCGTCCGAACCGCACCCAGCCCGCGCAGACGATCCCGTCGGCGGACTCCGCAACGGCGATCGCGAGCGACTCGGGATCGGCAGTCTGTTCGCCTTCGAGCATGTCGGCAAGCCACCCGCGGTCGTCTCCCCAGATCGTCTCTTCGAACCGCGCGATCCGGTCGAGGTCCGCGCGCTCGCTGACCTCGCGCAACGCAACTCCTTCTGGAAGCTCCGGTTCTCCGGTAATCGACGCCGCCACCGCGATCTCCACCGTCTCGCGCTCCTCGGCGATCAAGCCTGCAGCCTCCAGCCGTCGCGCGAGGTCCGGCGGGCGGTCGTGCCCGAAAAGCTTCCATTCGAACCGCTCACCCCGGCCCTCATACAGAGCGGTACAACCCGCGATCAGCGCGTCGAGCTCAGCACCCTCGATCCCGCCGAGGTCACGGTAACCGACGAACCCGCCGCCCGGACCGCCGAAGACGCAGACCAGCGGTCCGATCCGCTCGATCCGCTCGCCCTCGATCAGCGAGTCCGCGCGCGGCTCGCGAAGTTGCTCGTCAAAGACCGTCAGATCGATCACGGCCCAAGGCTATTCCCAGCCGCGACGGAACGCCTCAGGCGTCTGTGACGAACACTCGGAACGCTCGCCCACCGCACTCGTGCGCCTAGGAGACAGCCTCGTCATCTTGAGTGGCGCGGCGCAAAGAGCGTCAGACCGGCTCGACGAGCCAGCCGAATCGTTCCGTGACGAGGTTGGGAGCCGAGAAGTGGCCGCCCTGTTCATCGATGACGACCTCGGCGTTGGGCACGTTGTGAGCGAGCCACGCGCCATGCTGGCGCGGCACGAGCACGTCGGTCAGGCCGTAAGCGATGCGGGTCGGGACGCGGATCTCTGTGACGTCGAAGCCCCAAGGTTGGATCAGACAGAGGGCGTCGTCGACATAGCCCCAGACGCCTTGACGAAACGCCTCGTTAAGCATCCGTCGCTCCACCGCCTGCTGCTCGGGATTCGCCATTACAGCACGGTCAGCGTCAGAGAACTCCACCGCGCCCGCCTTGGAAGGATCGTCGGCTAGCCGTTCGACCCACGCAGTCGCCATTCGGTCGATCTCGCGAGCGAGGACGTCTTCACCTTCAAGTGCCCAGCCGATCTCCTCGATGTTGACCGCGTCCATGCCCGCGAACCAGTCGAAGCCAGGCATGTCGAACGGCGCGACCCCCGCTACACAGGCGGATCTCGTCACCCGCTCGGGCAGACGTGCGGCGACCGCCAGGCTGTGCGGGCCGCCCCAGGAGCCGCCGCTCACGGCGAACCGCTCAATACCGAGGCTGTCTGCGATCGCGGAAACGTCAGCGACGCAGTCGACCACCCGCCGGCCGCGGAAGCGATCGGAGCCGCCGTAGCCGGGCCTGTCGTAGGTGATCACGCGCGCTCCGACATCTGCATACGCGCTCGCGTTCGCCTGCCCGACAAAGCGCGAGCCCGGCGTGCCATGGAGCGAGAACACCGGGAACCCGCCCGGATCGCCCCACTCGGCGATCGTCAGCGTCCGCCCATCCGCGGCCGCCACCGCCTGCGTACCAGACGCCCCAGCCATAGCGGCATCATCGCGCACGGCCCGCGTGCGCGGCAGGCTCGTACTCGTCAGGGGACTGTGAGACTCGGTTGGTCGGTCTGTCCTGGGGCCCGTGGGTGCGTAAATTCGATCGAAATCGCCGCCCACGTCGGATGCGGCCGCTACTTGGCGCGAGCGCCGCTCGGCAGCTAGCGCCATATAAATAAGGAAAGGAACCGGGGTCAGCCCGCCTCGTCAGACTCCGCCGATCGCCTCGGCCGGCCGATCGATCTGATGCTGAGGCCCAGCTTGAGGACGAAACGCGAGTCGCGCTCCCTGTCAAGCGGCAATTTCGAGCGAATCGACTTTACGCACCCCACACGCATTTAGCTCACTGCGTTGACTGAGAGGCGCGGGCGGCGCGCACAAACGGTGCCCGCCGGCCGCGGCCCAACCGCTGTGTTGCGGGTGCCTTACCCTGGAGCCCTCGCCTGTGCCAGCGTTCCGCATGACGCCAGATCGCCCTGTCAGAATCCGCACGGTGGAGCTCCCGAAGCTGCGCGGCTTGGGCGCGACCATCAGTGGGCCAGGCTAGGTTCGGAGTGACAGGACGATCGCGCCGTCCGCTCCCGCGACTACCTCGCGCAGCGCTTGTGCCGCCTGATCGAGCGGACGGACGGACGCTATCGGCACGCTAAGGGTGCCGTGGGCCAGCAGCTCCGCGAGGGCCGAAAGCTGCGAACCATCGGGCCGGACGTAGACGTCGGCTACGGCGACGCCCCGTTCCTCCCGTGGCGGGTCGCCCGTGATCGTGGCGAGGCGGCCGCCGTCAGCAACCGCCTGCAACGTGGTGGCCGCCTGCCCGGGGGCAGCGTTGACGGCCTTGGCCGCGCCGCCGCCGGTGATCTCGCGGACGAGCGCAGGCCAGTCGCCGTGATAGTCGAGCACCTCCGACGCTCCGTAGTCGCGGATGCGCTCGGCCTTCTTCGCGCTCGCGGTCGCGATCACGCGGGCGCCCCGAGCCGCGGCGAGCTGAACGAGCAGGCCACCCGTAACTCCGCCGGCTCCGTTGACGACGACCCAGCCGCCGCTCTCGATCCCGAGAGCCTCGTCGAGTGCCTGAGCCGCAGTGAGCGCCGGAATGGGAAAGGCTCCGCCGGCTTCCCATGACGCCTCTGGCGGCCGGGCCGCGACGGTCGCCGCCGGCGCGAGCACCCTCCCCGCCCACGTCCCGTGACGCCGGAGCGGCAGCGGATGTGTCATCACCTCGTCGCCCTCGCGCAGCTCGACCACGCCGGAGCCGACCGCCGCGACCGTCCCGGCCGCCTCCGTCCCGAGCGCCATCGGAGCCGGGCCGCCGATCTGCCAGCTGCCGATCCTGACAAGCTCGTCCCAGCTGCCGATGCCGGCGGCAACGACGTCGATGAGGACCTCGCCTGCGCCAGGCGTCGCAAGCTCGTCCAGCTCGAAGATCTCGACGGGCTCGCCGAGTGCTCTGATCCCGGCCGCTCGCATCCTGTTCGGCGCACGTTACTGGCGTCGGTGATGGGCGCGCGCCGCTTTGGCATCTCGCCAGAGGAGTGCGACGCGAGCAGGTGACAGATGACTTGCCTGCGCGAGAGTGCTCTCGTCTGAGTCGGGCGTAGACAAGGGTCCAGCTTCTCCTTATCTATTGCGTGCCTATTGCATGCGGGTACGAATCGTTCGGCTTGGACTGCCCTGATTAGTCCCCAAAACCTGTCCCCAGCTTTCGAGTGTGACCGCGCGTGCTCAGTCTGGTGTACCCGTCTGGTACCCGCGGCGTGTTGTCTGATCGCAAAGCGGACAACGCGCTGAACCCGGCTCGGCGTGCCGCTACTCCCGTTCGATTCCGACGTTGCCCATGATCCGCTGATCCGAGCCGAAAGCCGTGCTGTGTCTCACGTCCTATTTGACCGAGCCGGCCAAGAGCCCCTGGACGAAGTACCGCTGGAAGGCGAAGAAGACGGCGAGCGGGATCACGAGCGAGACGAAGGTTGCGGGCGCGATGATGTCGATGTTCGAGCCGAACGTCCGTAGCTGCGAGAAGATCGCGACCGTGATCGGCTGCGTCGAGCGGGCGAGGGTCAGCGCGACGAGCAGGTCGTTCCACGTCCACAGGAACTGAAAGATCCCGAGTGAGGCGATTGCGGGGGAGGGATTTGAACCCTCGAGGAGCCTTGACGACCCCTAGCGATTTTCGAGACTGGCACGAACATGCCGATTTGCAGGGGCTTTGCTTCTCGTTCGCCAGTCTGTTCGCCAGTCAGGAGCCGATCTAAAGGCTTGCGTTTGCTGGACTGACGACGGCGGCTTGCCGTAGGCAGGTTAGTTCCGCTCGTGGCGGCTTTCGGCGTAGCGGGGCAATCCGTCGTCGGGGATCGGCTCCCACGCGGTGGCGTAGGCGACGAACTGGCGGACGCTCGGGCGAACGCCCGGGTCTCGGTCGAACGTCCCCATCCGTATCGCAACCGGATCGGCGTGACTCGGATTGAAACCAAACAGGGACGACCCGCACTCGCCGCAGAACCACTTCTCACCGCCGCCCTGCGGCTTCCACATGCGCAGTTTGTCTTTGCCCGCGACGATGCGGAACGCACCAGGTGCAGGGTGGGCGCTCGGCGAAGCAGCGGCGCCGCTGCGACGCTGGCATCGCTTGCAGTGGCAGTAGCTCGCCGTGACGAGCGGCTCGGTCACCTCGAATCGGACCGCCCCGCAGTTGCAGCCGCCCGTCAGCGGCAAGTCAGTCATTTGCACGAGACCCTTTCGCCTAGCCGTCGATCTCGATCTTCTTTCCGCTCGACGAGAGCACGTCCCAGCCGGCGCCGAACTCCTGTGAGCCCTCGCCGTTCGTCTGGCCGGGTTTGCTGTCGCCGATGTACCGGTACAGCGGATGGCCTGCGTACGTGACCTGCTGGCTGCCGTCGGCGCGCCGGATCTTTCCGAGCAGCGACTGCTTCGCACCGGCGCGGGCCACGGGCGCGCCGTGGGTGAGCAGCGGCGGCCAGTACTGTGCGCACGGTCCAGAACAGGCGCTGCGACGGCTCGTGTCCTTCTCGAACAGGTAGAGCGTGCGGCCCTTGCCGTCGACGATCACACGACCGAGCGACGTGTGCCTGACGCCGACCGTTGCGGCGGCGGCACGGGTAGTCGTACCCGCAGCGATTGGCGCGCCGTAGCCGCTCGAGGAATAGGCGGTGCCCCCGCACGCGGTCGAGACCAGTGCGATCGCGAACGTTGCCCCGGCCGCGGTGAGTGTTGTGAGCTTGCGCTTCATTGGAGTTCCTTTCGTGAGAGTGAGTCGAGTGGTGGCGGGGCTGCCGAGTGGGCAGCCCCGCGCGCCTGTTGCGTGTGCGTACCTCTACGGGACGGCGACGCCGTCCACGAAGAGGTGGATCGAACCTGCGGCCAGCCCGGCGGACTGCACCGTGTCGGTGCCGGCCTGCGTGTTGACGTCGAGGCGGTCGGCAGCTTCCGCGTTGAGGATCGTCGTCCCCGCGGCGAGCCCACGCACCTTGATGGCGGTTGAATCGCCGCTCACTTTGATCGCGTCGTCGCCGTTGGTGCCTTCGACGACGACGTCGTCCGCCGCGGCGTCACCCGTAGCACCGCCGAGCGTGCCGGCGAGATCGACGATAACGTCGGTGACGTCGGTTCCGGTGAGGTCGTGGACCGTCACGAGGTCGGCGCCGCCGAGTGCGTTGAAGTCCACGTTCTCGACGCCGGCGGTGTCCATCGTGATGCCGGCGAGATCGCGCGTGAACTTCAGCCGGTTGCCGTTCGCCGACAGCTCGACCTTCTCGGCGCCGTTGGCCCCGTTGAAGATCATGGTGTCGGCGCCGTCACCGCCCTCGATCGTGTCGCTCCCGTCGCCGGGATCCCAGACGAAGGTGTCGTCGCCGGCGCCCATCAGCGCGGCGTCGTTGCCGCCGTTTCCGTCGATCGAGTCGTTCCCGTCGCCGCCGTTCAGCGTCTCGACGCCCTTGCCGCCGGCGAGCTTGTCGTCTCCGTCTCCGCCGTTGAGGAGCAGGGCGATCGCCTGCGCGGCCAGGGGAGCCGCCGAGATGTCGTCGTCGCCGCCGAGGCCCTCCACGTCCAGCAGATCAGTCGGGTCCTGGTGCTGAACGGTGACCGTGCTCGACAGGCCGGACGTCGTAACGCTCGACGTGTCTCCGTTCACGCTGATCCTGTCGGCGCCGGCGGTGCCGTCGACCGAGATGCGGTCGGTCGCGCCGTCGGCGATCGTGCCGCCGAGGGTTCCGGCGAGGTCGACGTTCACGGCCTTGACGTCGGTTCCCGTGAGGTCGCCGACGGTGACGATGTCCGCTCCGCCGAGGGCATTGAAGTCGACCGTCTCGACCCCGTTCGTGTCCATCGCGATATTGGCCGGGCTGCGAAGGAAGAGCAGGCGGTTGCCGTTCGCCGACAGCGCGACCCTCTCGTTGGCGTTGGCGCCGTTGAAGAGCATCGTGTCGACGCCGTCCTGGCCCTCGACGGTGTCGCTGCCGTCGCCCGGGTCCCAGACGAACGTGTCGTCGCCGGCACCGAGGAAGGCGATGTCGCTGCCGCCGTTGCCGTCGATCGTGTCGTTGCCCTCGCCGCCGGACAGCGTCTCGTTGCCCGTGCCGCCGGCGATCGTGTCGTTTCCGTCTCCACCATCGATCGTCGTCGGGATCGTGTCGGTGAAGACGCCGTTGCTCTCGTCGATGTTCACGAAGTCGTCGCCCGTAGCGGCGTCCACCTCGATCGTGGCGATGTGCTTGCGGTCGAACCTGAAGGTCTTGCCGTCGTCGCCGACGACGACCTCGAGCTTGTCGGAACGCCCGCCCTGCAGGCGAAGCGTGATGTTGTCGTCCACCTTCGTGCCCGTCACCAGCAGTACGCCGTGCTTGAGCTTCGGGTGCTTGAACTTCTCCGCCTTCGTCGGGTGGGGGGGCTGTTTGGGGCCCGGGTCCGGCGCAGCCGTTCCCTGGCCGGCCACGATGCCGACAATTGCGGCGACTACGGCAGCTGCGACCGCTGCAACAGCGGCCCCTCTGCGCTGCGTGTGATTCGTCATCTCTGGATCTCCTTTCGGATGAGCCGCGTGCGGCTCGGGGTTGGTAGCCCGGCGATCGTGCTGCGGGCGGGCGCTGGTTCGCACCGTTGCGACCCCCCTGTGTTTTGCGGCTCGACCACCGGGAGGCCGAGCCGCCGGCGCGTCACTCGTTCAGCAGACGACCACGAGGAAGAAAGGCCGATCGAGGGGGCTGTTCTTCTCGTCGAAGACCTGGACGTTCACCGTGCTCGTCCCGGTGCGGCTCGTGTAGAGGTGGTAGTCCTCGAAGAGCGAGTTGGTGTCCTGGCCCGCCGTCGCGAGGTAGACGCAGTTGGTGATGTCGGTGTCGAACTGGATGCGGTAGGCGCCGACGTCGCCTCTCTCGGTCGCCGTTGCACCGCTGCCCTTCAACAGCGTGCCGTCGGAATCGACTGCAGCGAAGAGGTTCCTCGCCGCCTGACCCGGCGCTCCGCGTGGGCCTTGTGGTCCGGTCGCTCCCGTCGCGCCCGGAACGCCCGGAGCGCCCGTTGAGCCCGTCGCTCCGGGAGCGCCGGGTGCGCCGGTTGCGCCTCTCGGTCCCGTCTTCCCCTTGAGCGCGCTCCTCGCCTTACTGCTCAGGTCGGTCGTTTGCAGCGAGCCGTCGACGACCTGCCTGGTGCCGACGCTGTTCCTCGCGAGGACGGCGTTGCCGGCCGCGACCGAAGTTCCGCCAAGGGCGACGAACAGCGCAAGCAGCGCCAGGTGGTGGCGCGCGATGTATGACGTGCTCCGCCTCAGCATGGCGCGATGTTGTGGTTGAGGTTGAAGACGTTGTCCGGGTCGTACCGGCGCTTGACGTCTTCGAGCCGGTCGTAGTTCGGCCCGTACGCGGCGCGGATCGCGTCCTCGGCCTGATCGTTGCCGAGGTAGTTGAGCCAGCGGCCGGTCGCGAAGTGCGGGAGCATCGCCGCGAACGTGTCGCGAGCCCACGCGATGTTCGGCGCGGTGTCGGCCGGGTCGGTCCAGACCGACGGGATGAGCAGGTTCCAGCCCGGGTCGCGATGCGGCACGGCCGTGTCGGTCTTCCCGACCCGCGTTACGGCACCGTGGAAGTGCTCGAGCAGGATCGCGGTCATCGCAGACGGCACGCTGGAGAACCGTTCGACCGCGATGTCGATCAGCTCGTCCGGCAGGCCGCGCGTGAAGCTCGACAGCCAGTAGTTCAGCGATCCGGCCGGAAAGCCGCCGTCGAGGAGCGTGTTCATCTTCGGGTACGGCATCGAGCCGACGTCGACGACCAGCGGCGAGCCCCACGTCTCGAACGGTGCGAGGTCGCGTTCCGCCTCGTCCGGGCCGCCCGTGTGGAACACGACCAGCGCCGCGAGCTTCGCGCCGGACCCGTCGGGTGCGTGCACGAGGCCGGCGAAGACGGTCAGGTCGTCGGATGCGTCCGCCACCGCGTCGCGGTAGAAGCGCAACAGCTCGCGCGCAGCCTCGATCGGATGCGCGATCACCCCGCCGACGATCGCCCCGACTGGGTGCAAGCGATATGTGAACCACGTCGCGATACCGAAGTTGCCGCCCCCGCCGCGAAGCGCCCAGAAGAGATCGGGATGCGCCGCCGCGTCGGCGTGAAGTATGTCCCCCTCTGCGGTGACGAGCTCGACCGCGACGAGGTTGTCCGCAGCGAGCCCGTGCTTCGCCATCAGCCAGCCGAGGCCGCCGCCGAGCGTGTAGCCGGCGATCCCCGTCCCCGAGACCGTCCCTCCGGTGACGGCCAGACCGTGCTTCGCGGCGGCGTCGTTCAGCTCGCCCCACAGCACGCCGCCTTCGGCCGTGGCGGTTGCACGATCGGGGTCGATCGCGATCGCCTTCATCTCGGCGAGATCGATCATCACGCCGCCGTCGGTTACGGCGCGGCCGGCGACGTTGTGACCGCCGCCGCGGACCGAGACCTCGAGACGCATGCGGCGCGCGAAAGTGAGCGCCGCGACGACGTCGTTCGGCGTCCGGCAACGCACGATCACAGCGGGCCTGCAGTCGACGAGGCCGTTGTGCACGGCACGGGCCGCGTCGTAGCCCGCGTCCTGCGGGCCAAGGACGGAACCGGAGATCTCGCCGTTCAGGTCGGCGACGAGTGCGCGATTCAATGTTGTGCTCATCAGGTGCTCCTCCGCATCGATGGTTTGCTCGCATCGAGCGTGGAGTCGGCGGCCGGGCGCTCGCACCGTGGCGACCCCCCTGTTTTTTCGGCCACGTGCGTACTGAGGGCGCGCGCACGCCGCGGTGACCGATCGGATATCCGCATTTGGGAAGGCGGGTCGCGCTTCGGTCGTTGTAGCGCCCCGTATGGGCGAGACACGTTGACCGCCTTGTTCTCGGACGCCCCGACGCGCCCTGGACTCGAGGCATGGGCGACGCTTCTCGAGCGAAACGAGGAGCTGGCCCATATCGAATCGGCGCTCGAAGACGCTCGGTCCGGTCGAGGCAGATTCCTCGTGCTCGAAGGTCCGGCCGGGATCGGCAAGACCGCGTTGCTCGCGGCGGCGCGCGGGTCGGCCACCGACGAGGGGATGCTCGTGCTGCGGTCGCGCGGAACCGAGCTGGAGCGCGATTTCGCGTTCGGAGTCGTGCGCCAGCTGTTCGAGTCGCCGCTGGCGAACGCATCGGAGCTCGAGCGCGCCGAGCTGCTCCAGTCGAGCGCCGGCGTCGCCGCAAGCATCCTTGGGCTTCCGGGCGAACCAGCCGCGGAGGCGGCACAGGCAACGGTCGGCGACCCGTCGTTCGCGATCCTCCATGGCCTCTACTGGTTGTGTGCGAACCTCGCCGCCGCAAGCCCGCTCTGCATTGTCGTCGACGATGCGCACTGGGCGGACGCGCCATCGCTTCGCTACCTCGCCTTTCTTCTGCCGCGGCTCGAAGAGCTCGACGTCGCGCTAGTTCTGGCGACGCGGCCGTGCGACGCCGGCACGGATCCCGAGCTGCTCGCGAGCGTGGTCACCGATCCGAACGCCGAGCTCATCACGCTGCAGCCGCTGACTCAGGCGGCAATCGCTCAGCTCGTCGAGTCGACGCTCGCGGGCGAACCCGATCCGGTTTTCATCGACGCCTGCCTACGCGCGACGCGCGGGTCGCCGTTCCTGTTGCGCGTGCTGTTGGACGCGCTACGAGAAGGAGGAATCGCTCCGACTGCGGAGTCCGCATGCCACGTCGAACGAATCGGGGCCCGAGGCGTCGGCCGATCGATTCGCCTGAGGCTTCGCCGGTTGCCGGAGCACGCGGGCCGGCTCGCTCATGCACTCGCGGTCCTCGAGCAGGGCGACCTGCTCCAGGCGGGCCAGCTGGCGGACCTCGACGATCTCGAGGCAGCCGACGCCGCAGACGTCCTTGTGACCGCCGGCATCCTCGCGCCGGGCCGGCCGCTGACCTTCAGCCACCCGATCGTCCGCAGCGGAATCTACGCCGAGCTGTCCAGCGCCGAACGTGCCCGGGGCCACCGCAGTGCGGCCCGGTTGCTCGCCGAGCTACCGGGCTCCGACGAACGCGTCGCCCGGCACCTGCTGGCCAGCGAGCCGGCTGGCGACGAATGGGTCGTCGAGAGGCTCGTCGAAGCAGCATGCAAGGCGGGGAAGCGTGGCGCTCCCGAGGCGGAGGCGGCTTTCCTGCGTCGCGTCCTCTCCGAGCCGCCGGCGCCCGAGCAGCGTTTCGCTTTGCTGCTCGACCTCGGAATGGCCGAGGCGAGCGCCGGCCTATCCGACTGGGAGGCGCACCTGCAGGAGGCTGCGAAGCTCGCGCCGAACGCCGCGGCGGCCGCCGACGCGACGCTGGTGCTCGCGCATGCGCTCACCCGCGCTCAGCGTTTCGCGGAAGCGGTCGAAGTTCTCGATGGCGCGGCGGCGTCGCTCGATTCCGATCACCCTGACCTGGCGCTCCAACTCGAGGCCGCGGCGGGCCTCCCCGCCACGCATGGTCCCGTGATCTCGCCGTCGCTCGCCCGCCGCGGCCAGACGCTGCGCGATCACGCCGCTTGCCATGCGGCGCCGCCTCCCGAACTGCTGGCGGTGGCGGGGTGGACTTCCGCGCTCGCGAACGAGCGCGCCGAGGTCGGCGCGAGCCTGGCAACCCGCGCTCTCGCGGCGGGAGGCAGCGTGGCGCCGGGCTCGGACGGCAGGCCGTGGTTTTCGTCCGCAGCGTGGTTGTCGCAGGCAACGTTCACGCTGCTGTGGGTCGAGCAGTATGCGCAGCTCGGGCCGCTCCTCGACGACTCCATCGCGCAAGCGCGGGCTGCCGGCGACAGCAGTCGGCTTGCGATTAGCCTCGCCAACCGCGGCTGGCTCGCGCTCAGACGCGGCGAGTTGTCCGCCGCCGAGAGCGATGCGCGCACGGCCCTTGCCGCGACCGAGTTGCCCGCACCGCCCATGTGCCGCGTCCTCAACGCGACTCTGCTCGTCGAGACGCTCGTCGATCAGGGCGAGCTCGAAGCGGCAGAGCAGGCCCTTGAGCCGATCGATTCGGAAACAGAGAGCGGCTCGCTGATCGCCGCGGTCCTTCGCTTCTCACGAGGGCGGCTGCACATCGCACAGGGGCGAACCGCGGAGGGCCTCGAGGACTTCGTTGCGATGGGCGGTCTCCTGACGCAGGCGCTGGTGAGCTCGCCGGGTTTCCTCCCATGGCGGTCCGAGGCCGCGCTCGCGCATCTCGCGCTCGGCGACCGCGACTCCGCACAACGCCTGGCAGAAGAGGAGCTTGGGCTCGCGCGCGCATTCGGCGCGCCGCGCGCACTGGGCCTGGCGAAGCGTGCGGCCGGACTGGTGGCCGGTGGTGACCGAGGAGGCGCGCTCATTCGTGAGGCCGTCGACGAGTTCGAGCGCGGCGACGCCAGGTTGGAACGAGCGCGTGCCCTCGCCGACCTCGGCGCCATGCTTCGGCGACGCAACCGGCGTGTCGAAGCGCGAGAGCTCCTGCGCGAGGCCATGGACACGGCGCACCGCTGCGGCGCCAACGGGCTGGCGGCGCAGGCCGAGACCGAGTTGCGCGCCACAGGCGCGCGGCCACGCCGGCTGATGCTCACGGGGATCGACTCGCTCACAGCCAGCGAACGTCGGATCGCCGAGCTCGCCGGTGAGGGCTTCACCAACCGCGAGATCGCCCAGACGCTGTTCGTGACGGCACGGACGGTCGAGGGACATCTCACGAGCGTCTTCCGGAAACTGCAGCTCGACTCGCGAACCGAGCTCTCGTCCGCGCTCGGCGCACGCGCAGCAGTCTCGGCGTAGCGGAGCGTTTCGCAAAACACCAGGGGGTCGCCACGGTGCGAGCCGCGCTGCGCGGATTGCACGATGGCGGGACAACAATCTCTGTGTGAAAGGAAGTGCACCGTGCCAAGCTCGTCACCACCATCTCCGGCTCGAGAGCTCGCCCAGCGACTGAGCGGAACCGATGAAGTTCGGCTCGTCTGGCACCCCGCGAGCGACTGCGTCGAGCTTTCCGTGCGCGATCTCGAAACGGGCGCAGGCTTTCAGATCGCCGTCGCACCGAAGAGCGCCGTCGACGCGTTCAACCACCCTTACGCATACGCGCCGAGACGCGCGGAGGCCGACTGCGGACACGGAGCCAGGACGACGATCGCCGATGGCTAGCATCGAATGTCTCAACGCCGCGATCCGCCTACTCGTCGCAGAGCGACACTCCTCCGACGAGTCATCGTCGAATGGCGCCCGGATCTCATGGAGTGAATCCGCGGCCTTCCAAGACCGCCGCAAGTCAGCGGCGGAGCGCCTTCTTGAGGCGCTCCGCCCGTTGAGCGGAGGGGGAGGGATTTGAACCCTCGTCGGACCTAACGGCCCGAAACGGTTTTCGAGACCGCCGCACTGTTCCGCTGTGATGCTCGTTGACGCTCTCGTCGAGGATTGCGAAAGGCGGAGGGACTCGAGCGACCACCTCGCGGTGACAGGGGTGGTCATCGGCTCCGCGCGCAGCCCTGTGTGATTCCTCGATCTCGTTGTCGATCGAGGAGGTACGAGAGGTGATCCAGCAGGGTCAGGTGTTCAAGCTGCAGGCGACGTGCGCTGACGGGGAGCCCTTGTGGGCCTTCCGCTATCGCGTCGCGGGCCGCGGTTCGGCGAGGCTGCAGGTGGGTGGGTTCGGCAGCAAGGCTGAGGCGCAGAGGGCGCTTCAGAACAAGCTGGCTCGGCTCCTCCCGGACCGGCGTGCTGCCGGGCTGACGCTCGGCGAGTGGGTCGAGGAGTACCTGGACGCGCATGACGGTGAGCGGGTCACGGTCGCGAAGCTCCGCTGGCTGCTCGGGAAGGCGACCGCCGAACTGGGCGAGGTGCGCCTTGCCGAGCTCTCGCCGGAGCAGGTCTGCGCGTGGCGTCTCACCGTTCCGGAGGGGCATCGCTTCGAGGCGACGCAGGCGCTGCGGCAGGTGCTGAACCGGGCGGTCGCATGGAAGCTGATCGACGACAATCCGGCCAAGCGTGGAGTGCCGAACCCCGGTCGGCGCTGTCGGGAGCAGCGGCCGTTCGATTCATGGGCGCAGATCCGGTCGGTGACCGAGCGGCTCGGGCCGATGTTCGGGCCGATGGTCGTGTTCGCGGCCGCGACCGGGCTTCGACCCTCGGAGCTGTTCGCACTCGAGCGGAGCGACGTGGATCGTGTATCCGCTGTCGTCCAGGTTCGACGGGCGTACGCGAACGGACGGGTCAAGCATCCCAAGACGCGGCTGAGCAGACGCGCAGTACCGTTGCAAGCGATCGCGCTCGACGCGCTCGACCAGTTGCCGCTGAGGGACGACAGCCCGTTGCTGTTCCCGAACACGCGCGGCGGCTACGTCGACTTCCGCAACTTCAACCGGCGGCACTGGAAGCCGGTCCAGAAGCGAGTCGGGATCGAGTCGCTGCCCGACCTCTACGACTTGCGCCACACCTACGCCACCTTCGCGCTCCGCGCCGGCGTGCCGGTGTTCGCGCTCTCGCGCTTCATGGGCACGAGCATCGCGATGATCGACCTCCACTACGGCCACCTCGCAGTCGACAGCTACCAGCACGCCGTCTGGCTCCTCGACGCGCTCGCGCTCGAACGGGCCGTGGACGCTGGGTGGACGCCACCGCGGATGCACGCAAAGCCGCACAGCGACACGGTTTCCAGGCCCCGCGGAAGGCGTTCGCGGCGGGCGGTGGACGCTCGGTGGACATCGAGGCCAGAAGCCCTCACGACCAGCGCTGCCAAAAGGGCTGATTAGCAGGAACTTCGGAAAGCCCTCTGACGGACTCGAACCGTCGACCCCCTCCTTACCGTGCGTCACGTGCGTACACGAGCGTGCATTCGCGGCCACGTTTTCCCTGGAAATCGGCGCTCTCGTCTGTGTCGGCGATGCCCGCCGGTGACCGCATGTGCTCGAGCTGATGTACCCGTCTCGTACCCGCGTCATGTTGTCAATTCTCAAAACAGGCAATCCTTGGAGAACGCGGGCACGTTGCTCGACCTGGACGCATACCGTACGCACGCTGCGTCGGCTGTATGGACAACCGCACCATAGGGTTCCCGGCCTCGCATGGATGCCGTGGCGGACCGCGTCGCGCGTCAGTCCAGCGTCTCGCCGTCGTCTGGGACGACGACGTCTTCGAGCGCGCGGTACGTCGAGCGCGGCTCGATGCAGTGGTTGATCGCCTCGAGGTGGACGACGACCACCCGTGCGTCGGTCGCCTCGCGGACGCGGCCGACGTCGCCCGCGTTCATCACGATCGGCCCGCCGACGAGGAAGCGTGCGCCGCTGCCGTTGACGACAACGGTGTGCGGCTCGTGCTCGGCGAGCGCCGAGGCGACCTCCGCGCACCAGATCGTGTCGCCGGCGACGTACACACCGTCGACGACCCAGCCGGAGACGGGCCCCATTGCCGCACCGATCTCTCCCGTGCCGTGGCGACCGCGTGTCATCGCGATCTGCCGATTCGTCGTCGCGACGTTCCTGAACCCGCGCGCCCGCAGCGGCTCGGCGCTCTCTGGCTGGGTGAGGATCGGCAGGTCGCGCGGCAGTAGCGCGTCCGCCGCGTCGTCGAAGTGGTCGCCGTGCAAATGCGTGACGATGCACAGATCGACATCGCGCACGACCTCCGACGCTGGCATCGGCAATTCGACGAGCGGGTTGGGAAGGGGGTTGGGTGTGTTCTCGATCGGCGGCGTGGTACCTGCGTGGCGCAGCATCGGATCGACGAGGATGCGGCCGAGGCTGGTCTCGAGCAGCAGCGTCGCGTTACGGACGAGTGTGAGCCTGTCGGTGCTGATTGCTTTTGGTGAGGGTGGTCGTGTTGGCGTCTACCGGCGCATTGTCGCACCGAGCGCCGCTGCCGAGGCAACGTGGTCGGAATCGACTGTCGGGTCGCCGACGCGCAATAGCTCGGGTGAACTTACGGATGCGTAAACGCCCAGACAACCTTTGTGTTCTTTCGCGGTTGTCCGGAGGATGCTGAGGTCGCGCGGTAGCTCTTCCTGAGCGAGCGTCGAAGTAACGCACCAGTGTGTTGGTTGGACCTCGTCGAGCGCGAGCGTTTCGCCGACGACGAGCGTGCCGCCGAGCCAGTCATCCTCGACGAAGCGGTCGGTATCCGGAGCGGCGTTGACGAAGAGGTTCGGTCGAAAGCGGCGACGGTCGATCTGCGGTTCCGCCTTGGAGCTTGAGGAGATGCTCGGCCGATCCGCTTGCGAGTAGGTCGCTGACCTTTGACAGTCATTCTCCTTACCCTCGTCAGCGGCGTGCATCGCTGACGCGGGCGGCGCGGAGCGCACGCGCTGTCCGCGCGACGCCCTCGGCCACGGACAGGGCCGCTACGACCACGAGCGCCGCGAGCGGCTGGAGCGCGATTGCGCCGACGGCAATCACGAGCATCCGCGCGTCGCGCCCGAACGCCGCTCGCGCGGACGGAAGCGGCGTCCGAGCGGCTGACTCGAAAGCTGCCTTGACGTACGGGACGAACATTGAGACGAAGACGGCGACCGCAAGCACCGTCCAGGTGGTCGAGCGAAAGCCCGCTGAGATGGCAAGCGCGGCGAGGAGCGCTACGTCCACGATCCGGTCGAGCAACGTGTCGAGCAGCGCACCGAAGCGAGACGTGCGTAGCGTCACGCGAGCGATCTCACCGTCGCAGCCGTCGACGACGGAGGCGAGTTGGACGAACAGACCACCGATCACGAGCGCGGCCGGGAGGACCGCGCCGACCGCGACGAGTGCAGCCGCAGCAAGCCCGAGCGCGAAGGTTGCGACGCTCGCCGACGTCGGTGATACCTGGAGACGCAGCAGGAGCGCCGAGATCCGCCGTGACAGCGGGCGGTTTAGCCGGCGAGCGACGACGCCGTCGAGTGGCTTCTCGGCGGCTCGGGCGAGGAGCAGGCGTTCGGCGCGGCGCGCATCGTGGGGAGTGTCGACGTCGAACCAGAACGAGCCGGCGATATCGACTGCCTCCAGTCGCCGACCTTCCTCGATCCAGCGGCGCTTGACGGCGTTCCAGGTACCTTCGCCGCGGGCGAGCGCCTCTTCCGCTGTCTCAACGACGGAGCGGGTACAGATGAACACTCCGGCGTCCACGGCGTTCCACTCGTCGAGGTCGCGGCCGACGCCGACCACAGCGCCGTCAGCTACCCGAATCTTCGTCGCCTCGTCCTCGTTCGCGTGGGCGGGGCGTGTATCGATTGCGACAGCGAACGGCGCCTCGCAGACGATCATTCGCGCGAGCGCCCCCGGTTCGACGATGTGGTCGCACATCATCAGTAGGAACCGTTCGCCCGCGAGTTGCGCACCGACCACGGCCGAGCTGCCGTTGCCGGCCGAAAAGTCGTCGTTCTCGATTATTTCGACGTCGAGGTCGTGCTCGGTCGCGAAGCGCGCGACGTCCTGCTTCGCGTGGCCGATGACGACGACGACGCGGCCGACGCCAGCTTCGCGCGCCGCCGATACCGCGCGTTCGAGCAGCGTCACGCCGGCAACCCGCGTCAGCGGTTTCGACGGCCGCCCCAGCCGCGATCCCTCCCCGGCCGCGAGGATCACAGCGGCGATTGGCGCGCCGGGGACACGCCGCTGCTCGGACGCAGCGAGCGCGAGCGCCACCGGCCCGTCCTCCACCGCCAACTTCACCTCCGACCCGGTCGCTTCTGCCATTGCGAGGGATTCTCCCTTGTCGCGGCTCCCTCCCGGTTCACTCGCTCCGCTGGTCGCTGTTCAGTCCGCCGTCGGGCTCCTCTCGCCCAGCACGACGGACCTCCCGCAGCCGGTGCCGGCTCGGTTGAGCCAGGCATTCACGGGGTAGACGCCGCGAAACGAAAAACGAGAATGGGAGCCTGATGACGGGAGCTATCGCGCGACGCCGGCGAGATAACCGGAGGGACGGAGGTCGAGATTGCGTCGCGCGCCGGAACGACCGACGATCGGTCCGACGAAGATGTCGGAGGACGGGGCAAGACCGTCGCGCCGGTCTACGAGGTGACCGACACGGAAGGACACGCCGAGAAGGTCGACACGCGAGGCCTCAAGCCGTTGCCGTAGTCAGACAGATTCGGCGAGTGCCGCAATCGACATAAGCTCGCGAAGAGACCTCCGCAGCGCGCTCCCGCGCGCGCCGAGCGGGTGCCGGCAACCTTCTGTCGTGCCTCGGGTCGAGAGGGCCGCGGACGCGGCCCTCTCGCTGTAGATCGACTGCTTTCCTTCGTGTCACCGAGAAGGTGCGGACCGCGTCGACCCCTGCCACAAATTGGCCGTTGATGACGCGACGCGGATCCCTGCGCGCACGATCGGGTCGACAAGCGCTTTGGCGGTAGTCACAGTTCCTGCACGGCCGATTCGGTTCGCGCGGTCAACTCGCGCGCGGCGGCGATCGTCGGCCGGCGCTGCTCGACGACGATCGGTTCGCCGACGCGCACCTCGACCGGGCGGCGCGGCGCGAGCTGTCGCGTGTGCTCGAGCCGCACCGGCACGAGGGGCGCACCGTACGCGAGCGCGAGCCGCGCCGCCCCGCGGTGCCAGTGCCGGTTGCCGTCCGGCTTCGACGTGCCGCGCGGGAACATGCCGAGGATCTCCCCCTCGTCGAGCAGCTCGCCGGCGCGTGCCATTGCGCCTGTGTCCCCGTTGCCGCGCTCGACAGGGAAGGTGCCGTACGCCTCCATCCCCCAGCGCACGAGGGGGTAACGCCACAGCTCCGCCTTGGCCATGAAGCGCACGCGGCGGTGCGTCGAGAGCGAGAGGAACCAAGGGTCGATCAACGACTCGTGGTTGGCGACGAGGATGCACGCACCGGTCGGGACGTTCTCGGCGCCCCTGACGCGCACGCGATAGAGCCGCGTCAACGTCTCGCGCAGGCGCAGCCGCTCGGAGAGCTCCCAGAGGATCACGCGAGCACCAGCTGCGCGTCGCGCAGCCATCGCGTCCGGAAGCCGGCCTCGCTCTTCGTCTCGTACAGCATCAGGCGGTAGCGCTCGTTGCCAACGTCGTAGTGGTACGCGATCCGGGGGTGGGCCGCAACAGCGAGTTCGGGACGTTGTGGACGAGGGCGCCTCGCGGCACCCAGCTCCGCGATCCCGCGCCGACGACGGCCCGTCCGCGCCTGTGACGTCCTCGAATCACTCATCGGGTCAGCATTCGTCGTACGCTTACCGTCGGCTCGTCCAGACTTACGGAGGTAACTGAGATCGCAACGCCCGCCGTTCCCGTCGGCACTGTCCGCGCCGGCACAAGCCGCACCAGCCAGGTCGTCACCCTCGTCGCAGTCGTCGTTCCGCCGCTCGGGCTCCTGCTCGCGATGGGCCTGCTCTGGGGCGTCGCGTTCCACTGGTTCGATGTCGCGTTGCTCGTCTCGCTGTACGTCATCTGCGCGTTCGGCACGACGATCGGCTTCCACCGCTACTTCACTCACCGCGGCTTCACCGCTCACCCGGCCGTGAAAGCCGTGCTCGGCGTGCTCGGCTGCATGACGATGCAGGGGCCGATCACGCAGTGGGTCACCGACCACCGCAAACACCACGCCCTCTCGGATCAGCCGGGCGACCCGCACTCGCCGCACGTCGGTCACGGCGACGGCGCGTGGGGAGCGCTGAAGGGCTTCGGCCATGCGCACGTCGGCTGGCTCTTCTCCAACCTCGGGATGGAGCAGGGGCGCGACTACGGCAAGGACCTCTACGAGGATCGGATGGTGCGTTGGATCGACCGCCTCTACGGCGTCTGGGTCGTCCTCACCTTCGGGATCCCGTTCGCGATCGGCTACTGGATCGGCGGCGACTGGCGCTACGGCGTCGAGGCGCTCGTCTGGGGCGGGCTCCTGCGCGTGTTCGCGTACCAGCACGCGACCTTCAGCGTGAACTCGATCTGTCACATGTTCGGGCGCCAGGACTTCCGCTCCCGCGACGAGGCGCGAAACAACTGGCTTGTCGCCCTGCTCGTCTTCGGCGAGGGGTGGCACAACAACCACCACGCGTTCCCGGCGTCGGCGCGCCACGGACTCCTCCGCTGGCAGCTCGACCCGTCCTGGTGGGTCATCCACGGGCTCGAGCGGCTCGGGCTCGTCTGGGACGTGCACACCCCGGGCCAGGAGCAGATGGCTCGGCGTGCGATCGCGCCCGACGCGGCGGCCTAGGAGAACCGCTCGCTCGTCCGAGACGAGACGCGCCCAGGCGCGCGCACGCGGCAGGCGAACCGGCGTGCCCCACGGCGCGCGCAGCGCGATCCCGTGTAGTGCGCCCGGGATCAGCTGGTAGCTGCCGTCGCGCCTGGTTGAGCTGCTGGTCCGCCTCCGCGGGGCGACTCGCGGCGACGAGCTGCTCTGCTGCCCGGCGCCGCGCTTCCGCCCGAACACGAACTTCCGCGACGGGATCATCGAGAGCTTCACCGCCAGTCAGACCTATCCGGGCGCTGGTGAAGGACAGCGAGCGGGTTAAACGCGAGGAGGAAGAGCAGAGACCGTCGTGACCGCGGGGTGGAGCGCACCGTGAACTCGGCGAGAAGCGCCCAGCAACTCAGTCAGCGCGAGGGAGGACGAGTTCAAGCAACTCTGGCTCGACCGGCACGAAGCCCGAGCGGCGGTAGAAGCTCCGGGCCCGCTGGTTGCCCTCCTCGACGACGATCTGGAGCGACCGCGCGCGCTCCGCGATCGCGTAACCCTCTGCGTGGGCGAGCAGTCGGCGTCCGATGCCTCGCCGCTCGTGGCCGGATGCAACGAACAGCTGCTCGATCAGGATCGCCCCGTTTTCCTTGCGGCGCAAAGCGACGTAGCCGGCGGGTTGGCCCTGCTCGCGGGCGACGAACGTCACATCGCGCCTCAGCACCTCGAGCACGCGCTCGTCGCTCCATCCGGGCAGGTCGACAAACGCGACCTTCGCCAGCCCGAACAGCAGCGGAAGATCGGCCTCCGTCCGCGGAGCGATCTCGACCGTGGAAGCCAGCGGGACCTCCTTTGGCTTCCTTGTTGCCGGTACCAAGAAGCCAGCCGCGGCAAAGCGTACAGCCCCACCGACCAGGTCGCCGAACGAGTACTTTGCTCTCGTCGCGGGTCGATCCAGGCGTCGAGCTCGCATTTGCCGGTGGCGCTCCGGCGACGTGAAGGCGCCGAAGGGACGGGCGCGAGTATCGCGTCTCCGTCAATGCCTTCACGGTGCGCGGCACGCTCACGTACGAGGACCCCGCAGTTAGCGGATGACCCTCTAGCTACTCGGCCGGGAACGACTCAATCCGGGGTTGTTCCCGTGGCTGCGCTCGTCGAGCATCCTGCGATGGGCTCCGCCGTGCTAAATCACATCGCCGCGCGCGGCTCACCCAGACGCAGAATCGTCGATCTGGACCGGGTAGCCGGCGCGGAACGCAGCGACGGTCGAGGGCGGTGTAATAGCGTCCGCAGCTCCCTGCGTCGGCCGCGCCCGTCGGTTCTGGTATCCCTCGCGCGTCCACTCTGTTAGTTGGTCGCCGATAACGACGGCGGGCGAGGTGTCGAGCAGAACGAAGGCGCCGTCAGGCAGATCGAGCCAAGGCAGCTGGTGAATGCATCGGCGGTGGGTCCCGCGGACGATCCGCTCAGCATGGAGTTGCTGGTTCATCTGATGCGCAGACGGCAGATCGACCTCGAGCCCCTCAGACCAGGCGGCGCGGTAGGCGTTGTAGCTCTCGCGCCGACATTCCGCGCACGGGCGATGTCCGGCGGCAAAGGAGACGGCTTCGTCGTGGAAGTACAGAAACGTGTAGTGATGCGGCTGCCACTGCTGATGCCAGCGGCCTCGGAACTCGAGTGCGCAGGTGATCCAGAGATCGCTTGCGTGGAAGCGGACGATCTCGTGGCCGGAGTGAAGGATGCCGCGGTTGCCCGTCCACGCGCCCCGAAGCGCGATCGCTTCGATGTCACCCGTTGGCGTTACACGATTGCGGGCCGGCGTCACGATGTCCTATCGCTCGTCCATCCCTGGATGATTCTCGGCTAAGCAGCCATTCGCAGGGAGTCGAGGTGTGGCAGGGCTATCAGGCCCTCGGGCTGGGCGCGTGGAGAGGCCCTCCTGGCTACCTTGGGCTCGATGCCGCGCGCGAGGACACGACAGCGCGCCAGCTCGCGGCCTTGCCGGGTGCTTCTGGTTGAGGACGACGATGCCTTCGCCGCGGCGCTGACGGAGCTCCTGGAGGCGGGCGGGCGCGCGAAGGTCGCGGGCAGGGCATCCGACGGGCGCGAGGGCGTCGAGCTCGCGGACGCGCTTCGTCCCGACGTCGTGTTGATGGACATCGTGCTCCCGGTGATGGACGGCGTCGAGGCGACGCGCGAGATCCGGCGCAGGCAGCCGACGACGCCTGTTGTCGCGATCACCGGCTGGGAGTACGAAGAGCGTGCGCTCGAGGTGCGCGAGGCTGGCGCCGTCGATTTCGTCCGCAAAGGCCGGCTCGACCCAGACCTCGTGGAGATCGTCCTCGCTGCGGCCAAGCGCCGTCAGCGTCGCGGGCGCGGCCGCTCAACGAGCGACTGACACATCGCTGCGAGCGGCTATATGCGCGCCCAAGTCACGCGAATCGAACCAATCGGGCGTCCAGTAGATGAACTCCGCGGGAACCGTTCGTCGAGCACGCGCCAGCTTAAGGCAACCCGGCCGGCGAGCGCCTCCCGGCATCGCAAAACCCACGAGAGCAACCGCCGGCACAGCGGTGACAGGCCTCAACCGCCGGGCTCGGAGAGCGCATCGAGCGCCTCGACCAGGCCGGCAGCCCCTCCACGACCAGAGGCATCCATATAGCTGAGGCGCAACACCTGAAAGACCGCATCGGCCCTGTTGCCCCTCACCAGCCGGACCGGACCGCTGCGCTCATCAACCAGAGCCATCTCAATTCGGTCAGCAGCCTCGCGCGTACCGGCGAGCCAAGCTCGACTCGTGCCCAGCTCCTCGAGCTTGCGCACGTCATCGCGGAACTGGCCGGCCGCGAACAGGCGAAGCTTCTCGGCCAGGACCGTCGCTTGACCCTCGGGAAGCGTGAACAGGTCACTGGAAACCTCGAAAGTGACGTCCACCCAGCAAGGGTAAGACGCGCGCCCCTAAACCGCCAACTCACTGCGGCGGGAGTTACACGAGGTCGACGACGACGGTCGCGCCGAAGGCGGCCATGAGCGCTGCCGAGGCGGCGGCTGCGAGAGCCAGCGTCGTGCGCCGGCGGGCAACTGCGGAGGGGAACGGCGCCAGGAAGAGCGCGCTCGCCAGTCCGAACACCACTCCGGCGCAGGTCTCCACAGCGTGGAAGGCGATCCCGTCGTCAGCGCGGTGGTCATCCCGACGCCCTGTGCGCGCAAGGCCATCGCGACCGCGCCGCTCGTGAAGCCGACGTTGCCCGGGGTGAGGGGCATCGTGCCGCTGAGGTCGAGCGCCGGCACCACGAGCACCGCGGCCACGAACGGCGAGCGGACGCCGAGCGCAGCGGCGACCGAGGTCGCGGCGCCGACCCGCGCCAGGGTCGCAATGCCGATCCACGCCGCCACCCGTGCCCCGCGCTTCGGCTCCCGCCCGAGCGCGCGGAATGCGTCGAGGAGGTGCGCGACGTGGGTGCGCGCAGTCCGGTTGCGCGTTGTCACGGCCACGACCGCCGCGACGCCCGCCATCCCGAGCAGGACGAGCACCGGCCAGAGCGGCAGCGCACCGACGATCGAGCCGGCGACGATCAGCACGGCAAGCGCGAGCGCGCGCGCAACGCCGATCACAGCGAAGGAGCCGCCCGCCCGCCAGAGCCGTTCCTCGCTGTCGAGCGCGCGCGAGAACAGCGTCAGCCGCGCGGCGTCGCCGAGCCGTGCCGGAGCGAAAGAGTTGATCAGCGAGCCGATCCCGTAGCGTGCGCCCGCGTCCAGCCAGCCGATGCGACCGCCGACGAGCCCGATCGCCGACCGCCACGCGCCCGCGGTTCCGGCGAGCGAGCAGAGGAAACAGAGGCCAGCGAGCCACAGCCAGATCGGCCGCGCGCTCGAGAGCCCTGCCAGCGCGCGCCGCACCTCCGAGCCGAGCAGCGAAGGCACGAACACCACGGCGAGCAGCGCGACCGTCAAGGCGACTGCGGCGGGTATCAGGCGGTAGCGGGTCCTCAGGATTAGTCCGACGTCGGAGTTATGCGGCTTGTTGTCGAGCCGCACTTTCTTAACCTCTCGGCAAACAGCCGCTTCGCCCTGAGAGCCGAGCACCGCCGCTTCGACTTGAACCTCCGGCGTCCGTTCTCCTTCGCCGGCTGCCGTCGCTCACGAAGGCGACAAGGAAACGTCAATCTCGCGACGAGAACGAACGCGCTCACACAGCGCCTCGTGCGCTCGTGGAGCGGGCCGCCACGCACAAAC
>DASVFB010000121.1:0-5278 GCA_036380275.1 Gaiellaceae bacterium
TCGGCGGCGTCGGGAAACGTCGCGGGTGACTCTCAGGCCTTTCTTAGATCGTTCGTGCAAGCTCCTGCGGGTGAGGCGACTCCCTCTCCTGGCGGCGGTTCTTGCATGCCTGGGCTTTGCCTCGACCGCGTCCGCGACACCGGAGTTCAGAGACATCGTGGGCTCGGCCACGGCGACCAAGGCTCTAGCCGAGTGGGGAGGCTCGACGGCTGCGACGGACGGCGAGATCGTGACGATCTACCTCTCGTCGACATATCCGGTCGATCCCGCGCTCGCCAAGCAGTGGGCGGACTTCATGACGACCTTGATTCACGGGCCGGAGCTTGCGACCGTGTCGATCCATCTGGCGCCACTGGACGAGGTCCAGAGGACGTGCGGGGGACAGGCGCTTGCGTGTTACTTCCCGCGCGAGGCGGCGATCTACGCACCCGCCGAAGATCCCAAGGCCGGTATCTCGGCAAAGGGAGTGCTCGCGCACGAGTTCGGTCACCACATCGCCGCGAGCCGCCTGAATCCGCCGTTCTCCAGCGTCGACTACGGCACGAAGCGTTGGGCGACATACGAGGACGTGTGCGCGAAGGCGTCTGCGGGCGACCTCTATCCGGGTGCGGAGGATTCCCGTCATTACATGCTCAATCCCGGTGAGGCGTTCGCCGAGAGTTACCGTGTGCTCAACGAGCAGCGGCTCGTGCTTCCGCAGGAGTCGTGGGACATCGTCACGCAGTCGCTCTTCCCCGATGCCGCCGCGCTGAGTCTCATCGAGCAGGACATCCTTACGCCGTGGACCGCGAACACAACTCGGCGCATTACCGCGAGGCTGACCGGGAAGGTTCGCACCTTGAACTTCGCGCTCAGCACGCCGTACGACGGCACGCTGACGATCGCGCCGCGCCAGTCAGGTCGTGTGAAGGTCGGCGTGTCGCTCCTCGCGCGCGGCAGCAAGGTCGACGAAAGCAGCTTCACGCGCGCATCGGGCGCGTCGCTCTCGACGACGGTGTGCGGGGAGCGCGCGTACAGGCTGCGCGTGACCCTTCCAGGCAAGGTCAACAAGAAGACGAGGACGACCGTGACGCTCTCGATGTCGACGGCGTAGCCGGCTAAGAACTCGTTTCACAATCGCGCCCCGGCGGCTCAAGCCTCATTGTGAAACGAGCTCTAAACGTCGTCCTTCGTCAGCGTGAGCTGAACGCGTCCCTCAACGATCTCGCCGACCACCTCGGCCGGCACGTAAGTCTTCGTGCCGATCGCTCCCTTGAGGATATTGAGGCCGTTGAAGATGTCGGCCTCCTCGTCGCCGAGAACTTCGTCGATCCGTCCGACGTCGACGCCTTCCGAGTCGACCACGGACCAGCCCTGCTCGATCACCATCCAGCTGACCGGGTCCGGCATTAGACCGCTCTGCCGCCTACGCGCCAGACGGGGCCCTGCGTCGCGACCGCGTCCGTGTCGGAGAGCACGCGGAGGACCCTGAGCTCGCCGCCGATCTCTTCTTCGTCCAGCCGCTCGAAGCAGCGCCGTGCCATCCCCGGCGACACGCCGTAGCCGAACCGGCGCGCGACGCGGAACTGAAGCGCGAGCGCCTTGCCCGGACGCGTCGGGTTCGCCGGCGCCATGAGGAGCGCGGCGTATTCGAGGTGGTCACTCGACCGCAGGCGGACCTCGGCGAGCATGTCGGACCAGTCCGGAGGCAGGGTTGCGACCGCCTCGTCCCACTGCTGGGCGAGCGTCCTGCGTTCTTCCTCGGGTGGACGCTCGGCCTCTTCGACGCCGGCGAGCTCGAGTGTTCCTGCGATGTCCTTCCGATCGAGGCGGAGCAGCGCACGCTTGAGAGCTTCCGGCCCCAGGCCGCCCGTGCGCGACACGAACAGCCGCATCGACTCTTTGCCCCGCAGCGGGTTGGCACCTCCGAGGAGCGCTGCAGCTTGGGCGACGTCCTGCTCGCGAACCTTGAGAACGAGCTGCACCTCCGACCAGTCCGGCGGCAGGTCGCGCTCGAGTGTCACCCACTGCCAGACGAGCCTCATGCGGCCAGAGGATACGTAAGATCAAGGCGTGGCCAAGGCCGTAGACAGGGCCGACCTTTCGCAGGAGCAGCTGACGGAATTCCTCCGCGACATGCTGCTCATCCGCCGTTTCGAGGAAAAGGTGGAGGAGCGCTTCCGCGCGGGTGAGCTTCCGGGGTTCCTGCACGTGGCGATCGGCCAGGAGGCCGTGTGCGTCGGCGTCTGCCGCGCGATGGAGGACGGCGACGTCTTCGCCTCGACTCACCGCGCGCACGGACACACGCTTGCACGCGGTACGAGCCCGAACGCGCTCATGGCCGAGCTCTACGGCAAGCTCGAAGGCTGCTCGCACGGGTACGGCGGTTCCATGCACCTGTACGACGTCGAGCGCGGGAATCTGGGTGCGAACGCCGTCGTCGGCGGCGGGCTCCCGGCGATCACAGGCGCCGCACTCGCGTTTCAGATGCGAGGTGAGCCGCGCGTCGCGCTCGCGTTCTTCGGCGACGGCGCGACGAACATCGGAACGTTCCACGAGTCGCTGAACCTCGCCCAGCTCTGGGGCGTTCCGGCCGTGTTCGTGTGCGAGAACAACCACTGGGCCGAGTCGACCCCTGCGTCGCAGCATCTTCCGATCGAGGATCTCGCGCTCCGCGCGGAGGCGTACGGCATGCACTCGATCACGGTCGACGGGCAGGATGTCGAGGAGGTCTGGAGCGGCGCACACGATGCGCTCGAGCACGCGCGCTCCGGCGCGGGGCCCGTGTTCCTGCTCGCGAACACGTATCGCCTCACCGGGCACTACGTGGGCGACCCGCAGGTCTATCGCGATAAGGACGAGTTCCGCGAGACGCGCGAGACGCAGGATCCGTTGGACAAGCTGCGCGACAAGCTCGAGCTCTCGAGCGAGGAGTGGGAGCGGCTCGACGCCGAGCTGACGAAGGTCGTCGAGGAGTCGGTCGAGTTCGCGAAGAACGGAACCGACCCCGCTCCCGAGGACGCGCTGAAGAACGTCTATGCCTGAGCTCTCCTATCGCGAGGCTGTGCGCGACGCGCTCGTGCGGGCGATGCGCGAGGACGACGACGTTTTCGTCATGGGCGAGGACATCGCGGAGATGGGCGGCTCGATGGGCGTCACGCAGGGGATGCTCGACGAGTTCGGGCCGACGCGCGTGCGAAACACGCCGATCTCCGAGATGGCTCTCGTCGGCACGGGCATCGGCGCGGCGATGCAGGGCATGCGCCCGGTCGTCGAGGTCATGTACGAGGACTTCCTCACGCTCGCGACCGAGCAGATCATCAACCAGGCGGCGAAACACCGCTACATGTCGGGCGGGCAGCTCAAGGTTCCGCTCACCGTGCGCACGCAGGGCGGCGCGGGTTGGAGCCCCGGCGCGCAGCACGCGCAGCAGCTCGAGGCGTGGTTCGTCCACATCCCTGGGCTGAAGGTCGTGTTCGCGTCGACGCCGGCGGACGTGCGTGGGCTGCTCTGGTCGTCGATCTACGACGACAACCCGGTGGTGTTCTTCGAGCACCGCACGCTGTACGGGATCAAGGAGGAGGTGCCCGACGAGCTGGAGCCGATCCCGCTCGGCAAGGCGCGCGTGCATCGTGAAGGGGAGGACGTGACGGTGATCGCGACCGGGCGGCTCGTGCACGAGGCGCTCGCTGCAGCGCAGCAGGCGGAGGAGCAGGGCGTCTCGGTCGAGATCGTCGACCCGCGCACGCTGCAGCCGCTCGACGAGGAGGCGCTCGTCGAGTCCGTGAAGAAGACGAACCGCTGCGTCGTCGCGCACGAGGCGGTGACGCGGATGGGTTTCGGCGCGGAGGTCGCGGCCGTCGTCCAGCACGCGGCGTTCGACTGGCTCGATGCGCCGATCGAGCGCGTCGGCGCGAAGTTCACGCCGCTGCCGTTTGCGCCCGTGATGGAGGAGTGGTGCGTGCCGCACGCCGACGACGTGTTGGAGGCGGTCATGCGCACCGTCGGACGGAATGGCAACTGAGATCAAGCTTCCGCGGCTCGGGCAGGGCATGGAGTCGGGGACGATCGTCAAGTGGCTCAAGTCCGAGGGCGAGCCGGTCGAGAAGGGCGAGCCGCTCTACGAGCTCGACACCGACAAGGTCACGCAGGAGGTCGAGGCCGACGCGTCCGGCGTCCTGCTGAAGATCGCCGTCGCCGAAGGAGAGGTCGAAGTCGGCAAGACGATCGCGGTGATCGGCGAGCAGGGCGAAGAAGTCTCAATCTCAGAAAATGGCGCGAAGGCCCCTGATCGGGCCACCGAGGCGCCCGCTCCGGCCGTGTCCCCAGTCCAGGACTCGGGACCTGTCCGGCAGGAACGCCGGGGTCGGATCAAGGCGTCGCCGCTCGCGCGCCGAATCGCGCGCGAGCGCGGGCTCGACCTGGCGCAGCTGCGCGGGACGGGCCCGGACGGGCGCATCGTCGCCGAAGACGTGGAACGGTCGGCAGCGGCCGTGTCCCGAGTCCAGGACTCGGGACAGGTGGAAGTGAGACAGCTCTCGAAGGTGCGCCAGACGATCGCGCGCCGGCTCACACAGGCGTGGGAGGCGCCCGTGTTCCAGCTCGTCGTCTCGGCCGACATGACGCAGTCGCTCGCGCTCGTCGACCGCCTGCGCGAGTTGCACCCGGACGAGCGCCCAACCGTGACGGACGTGCTCACCCGCGTAACCGCCGCTGCGCTGATGCGCCACCGCGACGTGAACGCCCACTTCGTCGAGGGTGCGATTCACATCCACCCGAGCGCCAACGTCGGCATCGCCGTCGCCGCTCCGCAAGGCCTCGTCGTGCCGGTGATTCCGCGCGCCGAGCGCCTCAGCGTCGCCGAGATCGCGCGGGCACGCGCCGACGTCGTGCAGCGCGCCCGTGACAACAAGCTCAAGCAGGACGACCTCGACGGCGGGACATTCACGATCTCGAACCTCGGCATGTTCGGCATCGAGCAGTTCGTCGCCGTGCTCAACCCGCCGCAGGTTGCGATCTTGGCGGTCGGCGCAAGCGAGGACCGCGTCGTCGTCAAGGACGGCGACTTCGTCGCGCTCCCGATGATGACCATGACGCTGACGTGCGACCACCGCGCAATCGACGGCGCCGTAGGCGCGGACTTCCTGCGCACGCTGAAGCAGCTCGTCGAAAGCCCAGCTCTCGCGCTGTGACCGTGTGGTACCGCGTCCGCGACTTCGACGCGGGGCGCGCGTTCTACCGCGAGCTGCTCGGCTTCGAGGAGACGTACGTGGACTGGCAGGAGCGCTGGGCGAGGCTG
>DASVFB010000122.1:0-3370 GCA_036380275.1 Gaiellaceae bacterium
CACCTCGGGTTCTGGCTCGGGCTCGGCGCGCACTTCCTGAACGGCGATTCGCGACTGCCGCAGCTGGCAGAGGCCGTGCTCTCGGCGCAGTTCGACGACGGAGGCTGGAACTGCCAGATGCGCAACCATCCCGGCACCCACCACAGCTCCTTCCACACCACCTTCAACGTGCTCGAGAACCTGCGGATTGCGCGCGCGCGAGGAGTCGTGCCCGAGCGAGCGTTCCGAGACGCCGAGGTGCGAGCGCTCGAGTTCATGCTCGCGCACCGGCTCTACCGCTCCGACAAGACCGGCGAGGTCATCACGGAGCGCTTCACGCATCTGACCTATCCGTGGCACTGGCACTACACCGTGCTCCGCGGCCTCGACTACATGCGCCTGACGCCGGAGATCGACGACCCGCGCCTCGACGATCCGATGCAGTTGCTCCGCGACCAGCGCAAGCCGAACGGGCGCTGGCCGCTGCAGAAGCGCATCCCGGGGACGCTCCTCGTCGAGATGGAACGTCCCGGCGGAGAGAGCCGCTGGAACACGCTGCGTGCGCTGCGCATCCTGCGAGCCCGCGGCGACGAGCAGCGCTAGGCTCCCCGCCTACTCTTCACGAAGGAGGTACGCGTCCCGTGATCGACGTGCAGCGAGTCGACTTCATCCGCGTCCCGGTGACGGACATGGAGAAGGCGAACCACTTCTACGGCGAGGTGCTCGGGCTCGAGCGGAACCCGAACTCAGCCGACGACGACTGGGTCGAGTACGAGACCGCCAACGTGACGCTCGCGGTTATGACGCCTCACACCCACGACTACGAGTTCACGCCGTTGCCGCCCGGGACGATCGCGTTCCGCGTGACCGACGTCGCCGAGGCGAAGGCGAAGCTCGAGGCCGCCGGCGTGCAGGTCAACGACATCTGGGACACGGGCGTCTGCAAGGGGGCAAGCTTTCGCGACCCTGCGGGCAACTCCATCCTCGTCCACAACCGCTACAAGCCGTACGAGCAGAACTAGCGCTGCGACCTGAGCACCTGCGTGCAGCGCGCGCTCGCGAGATGCTCGCCCGCGGTGTCGTAAAGCTCGCCCGCACAGAAGACGACGCGCTTCGTGCGGTGCACGATCTTCGCTTCGGCGCGCAGCGTGCCCGGGCGCGCCGAGCGGAGGAACTCGACGTGCAGGTCCGCCGTGAGAAACGTCTCGCCTTCCTCGAGCGTCGACCAACACGCGCCGCCCATTGCCGTATCGAGGAGCGTCGCGACGAGACCGCCGTGGATGATCGGCCCGGACGGCGCCGAGAACGCATACGCGCGCGGCGCGTCCCACTCGAGCACCGACTCTCCCCCGCCCTGCCTCACCCGCCGGTAGCCGAGCGTGCGCCAAACGTGCGGCTCCGCCGGCTCATCGTCCTCCCACGGTCGGCGCTCCGCCGTCACAGCGGCGGCCGCATTCCTTCCTTGCCCGGCACGCGCGGCCCGGGGAGATTCGGGAAGCGAAACTTCTCAGGCTCTCGGCCCGGCTGCACGATCCACGCCTGCCCGACCTCGTCGTCGTCGGCCGCGCGAAGCACGGCCACGGCGACGTCGTCCGGCTGAAGCAGCGGGAAGCCTGCGGCCGTGAGCGCCTCGCGGCCCTCGTCGCCGAGCAACGGCGTGTCGACGAACCCGGGGTTGACCATGTTCAGCCTGATCCCGCGCTCCGCCAGCAGCTGCGGCGCGGCGGAGCGGACGAAGCCGACCACCGCGTGCTTCGTCAGCGCGTACAGCGGGTCCGGCTCGGTCGAGATGAGGCCTGCAAGCGAGGCGGTGACGACAATCGAGCCGCCGTCCATCACCTGGGCCATGCGGCGTACGCCGAACACGACCCCGTCGACGTTGACCCCGACGATGCGGCGGTACTGCTCGTCGCTGATGCGTCCCATGTCCGGCTCGGCTGTCACGACTCCGGCATTGAGGCAGGCGAGGTCGACCGCGCCGACCGTGTCCCACGCGCTCGCGTCCGACACGTCGAAGCCGTCCGCGATATCGAGGACGTCCACATGGACGCCGTCGCGCTCCAGCGCCGCGACGATCGCGGCGCCGATTCCGGAACGCCCGCCTGTGACGAGCGCGGTTCTAAGTCGTGGCAACGGGCGCCTGGACGAACTGCTCGCGCAGCGCGGTTTTGCGGAACTTGCCGACCGCCGTCTTCGGAATCTCGGGCACGAACTCGAAGCGATCCGGTAGCCACCACTTCGCAAAGTTCGGCGCGAGGAACTCCCGCAGCTCGTCGCCCGTCGCGCTCGCGCCTTCCTTCAACACCACAACCGCGAGTGGCCGTTCGGCCCACTTCTCGTCCGGGATCGCGATCACCGCCGCCTCCGCGACAGCCGGGTGTGCCATCAGCGCATTCTCGAGCTCGACCGACGAGATCCACTCGCCTCCGGACTTGATCACGTCCTTCGAGCGGTCTTTGATCATCACGAATCCCTTGGGGTGCATCGCGACGATGTCGCCCGTCCTGAACCAGCCGTCCTCGGTCCAGCGGTCGGCCTGCTCGGGCGTGTCGTAGTACCCCGCCGCAACCCACGGGCCACGGATCTCGAGCTCGCCCATCGACTCGCCGTCCCAGGGGAGGAAGCCGCCGGTCGCCTCGTCGCGCACGCGCAGCTCGACGAACGGAAGCGGAACGCCCTGCATCGCGATGTAGTCGAATTGCGTCTCCTCGTCTGCCTCCGCGAGCTCTCCCGGAAGCATCGCCACGGACGCGACCGGCGACGTCTCCGTCATCCCCCAGCCGTGCACGACGTTCATGCCGTGCCGCTGCTTGAAGCCGGCGATCATCGCGCGCGGCGCAGCAGAGCCGCCCACGAGCATGCCCTTCATCCGCGACAGATCCCACTTGCCAGGATCCGCGTCGAGCATCTGAAGGATGCCCATCCAGATCGTCGGCACGCCCGCTGTCCACGTCACGCCCTCCTGGACGAAGTCCTCGAGCAGCGATTGCGGATCGAGGCACTGTCCTGGGTACACGATCTTCGAGCCGAGCATCGCCGCGAGGTACGGGTAGCCCCACGCGTTTGCGTGGAACATCGGCACGACGGGCAGGATCACGTCCTGCTCGGAGATACCGAGGCCGAGTGGATTGCCTGCCGCGACGCCGAGCGTGTGCAGCACCGTCGAGCGGTGCGAGTAGACGACGCCCTTCGGCATCCCCGTGGTGCCGCTCGTGTAGCACATCGCCGCCGCGGCGTCCTCGTCGAGCTCGGGATCGCTCCATTCGTCGGCATTCGCGCCCGCGAGCAGATCCTCGTACGAGTCCTCGACGACGAAGACGTGCTCGATGTCGGTGCTGTCCTTGAACAGCTCGACGAGCGGCAGCAGCGACCGGTCGACGATCAGCGCGCG
>DASVFB010000123.1:0-7372 GCA_036380275.1 Gaiellaceae bacterium
TCGAAGCCGGTCGTCGGCTCGTCGAGGAAGATCAGCTCCGGGTCGCCGACGAGCGCGAGCCCGAAATCGAGCCGCCGCCGCTGCCCGCCGGACAGCCTGCGGACGAGCGAGTCGCTCTTCTCCTCGAGACCGACGACGGAAACAACCTCGTCGACCGGCCGCGGCCGCTTGTAGTAGCCGGCGAAGAGCGCGAGGCTCTCGCGCACGGTCAGGGTCTCGTACATCGCCGAGGACTGCAGCACGACGCCGATCCGCCCGCGCCATGCGCTCGCCGCGTGCGCGGGATCGACGCCGAGCACCGAGACGTCGCCTCCGTCCCGTTCGCGGTAGCCCTCGAGGATCTCGATCGTCGTCGTCTTGCCTGCGCCGTTCGGCCCGAGCAGCGAGAAGACCTCGCCTTGGCGAATCTCGAAGCTGATGCCGCGCAACGCCTCGTGCCCGCCGTAGCTCTTGCGCAGGTCGCCGACGGCTACGGCGGTCACAGGTCGAGCTCGCACACGCCTGCGGCCGGAAACGCAGGCGCTGGCTCGCCGCTGATCGCTGCGGCGATCTGTCCGCAGTCGGGCTGGTGACCGACCACGACGACGGTGTCGCCACGCCCGGCGACCACGGCGCGCATGTCGTCCGCCGTCGCGCCCGGCGCGAGTCGTTCTTCCGGTTCGGCGGCGACGTCCGCTTCGGCCGCGATCGCCTCGGCCGTCTGGCGTGCGCGCAGTAACGGGCTCGACAGCACGACCTCGGGACGGATGCCGCGACGCGCGAAGCGCTCACCCAACTCCTTCGCCTGCCGCCGGCCGTGCGGAGTCAGCGTCCGAAGCTCGTCCGGCTCGCCGGGCTCAGCCTCCGCGTGGCGAACGAGGTAGACGCGCATTCGGGTGAAGCCTAGGCGTGTCAGGATGACGCTGTGCCGTTGACGCTCCGCTACGTGGTCGCCGACGTCTTCACCGACACGCCGCTGACGGGCAACCAGCTCGCCGTGTTCACGGACGCGCGCGAGATCGACGGCGAGATGATGCAGTCGCTGACGCGCGAGATGAACTACTCCGAGTCGGTCTTCGTGCTGCCGCCCGAGGCGGACGGCCACGCGCGTATCCGCATTTTCACGCCGGCTACTGAGCTTCCGTTCGCAGGGCACCCGACGCTCGGCTCGGCATTCGTCCTCGGACAGCCGCTCCAGCTCGAGGAGATCCGGCTCGAGACCGGCTCCGGCACCGTGCCCGTGCGCCTCGAGCGCGAGGGTGCGCAGATCACCTTCGGCTGGATGACCCAGCCGGTTCCGAACTGGCGCCCGTACGAGCGCGCGGACGAGCTTCTCTCCGTGCTCGGCGTCGAGTCGCAGCTGCCGGTGGACTGGTACGACCTCGGGCCCTCGTTCGTCTACGTCGCACTGCAGTCCGCGGACGAGGTCGCGGCGCTGGCGCCCAACTTCCAGGAGCTGCTCGCCTTCGAGCCCGGCATCTACTGCTTCGCGCCGCTCGACGGCCGCTGGAAGTCACGCATGTTCGCGCCGGGAAGCGGCGTGGCCGAGGACCCGGCCACCGGGTCGGCGGCCGGGCCGTTCGCCGTGCATCTGCTCCGCCACGGCCGCATCGATTCGGGCGCCGAAATCGAGATCGAGCAGGGCGTCGAGCTGAAGCGCCCGTCGCGACTCTACGCACGTGCCGTCGGCACGCCCGACGAGATCGAGCGCGTCGAGGTCGGCGGCAGCGCGGTCGTCGTCGCGCGCGGCGAGTTCCGCTTGCCCTAGATAGAACCCGTTTCACGATGAGCCTTGAGCCGCCGGGCCGCGCTGGACGCCGCGATGCGGCGTCCTCGGTCGCCCCGATAGCGCTGCTATCGGGGCTCCCTGCGTCCTTGCCTCGCGGCGCCCATCGCACCCCGTCGACGAAGGGTCATCGTGAAACGAGTTCTAGTGCGTCATCGTTCCGTGGACGCCGCCGACGTTCAGCAGCCCGACCTGGCCCTGGTCCACGGCCGCGAAGGCGTGTGACACGAACGGGTAGAGGCCGGGCGTGTCGATCTTGACGTCGAAGACGCCGCCGCCTCCCGCCGGAACTGCGACCGTCTGAACGTTCTCGAGCGGCTTGTTCGTCAGGCCGGAGTCGACCCACGCGCGATCGAGCAACGTGCCGACGATGTGGAAGTCGGTGTCGAGCGAGGGGCCGGCGTCCACGACCCAGAAGCGAACCGTCTCACCCGGCTTCGCGGTCAGCGGACGCTTGACGTACTGGCCGGCGTAGCCGTTGAAGGTCATCCAGTCGGGGACACGCGCGTGCGCCTTGTCCATGTTGAACTGCGCGGGCTCCTTCAGCCCGTCCGAGCTCAGGTACCACTCGCTCGCGACGAGGACGTAGTTCTTGTCGACCTTCGGCAGCACGCCTGCTGGCGGCTCGACGACGATCGCGCCGTACATGCCGTTGGCGATGTGCATGAGCACGGGCTTCGTCCCGCAGTGGTACATGAAGACGCCGGGGTCGTTTGCGCGGAAGGTGTAGCTGACGGACTTCCCCGGCATCACGTCCGCGAACGCCTTGTCCGGCGCGACGCGCGCCGCGTGGAAGTCGACCGAATGCGGGATCGCACCGGAGTTCGTCAACGTGATCTTGACGAGCTGGCCCTGGCGAACGTGAATAACGGGGCCGGGTGCGCCGCCTGCCCATGCCCAGGCTGCGTACTTGACACCGGGAGCGATGTCGACGGTGATGTCTTTCAGCACGAGGTTGACGTCGGCGACCGCGCCGGCGGGCACGGCGGGGAGCGCGGCCGGGTACGCCTTGTGGGCCGCGGCGAGCGCGTCCGCGTTGGCCGGCGATGCCCCTGCGTAGCTCGTCATGGCGCCCGTGCCCGTAGTCGTCGCGGTCATTCCCGGCATGTCCGCCATGGAATTCGAGCTGCTGGCGTCGTCCCGGGCATTGCGCGCATCGATCCACATCAGCAGCGCGAAGATGCCGAGCACGCCCACGAGGATGCCGAGCATGATCGCGACGACTGCGACGAGGGCACCCGAGCCGGGGCCGTTGTCGTGCCTCATGGTCGTGGGAGGTGATGCAAAGGGTGCGCTGCTCATGGCCGGTGTCTCCTTCTCGACGTCTTTCGTCCAAGGTAAGACACGAAGCTTGATGACCGATTCGGCGAGTTCCGCAGACATGTTGCGGTCTTTCCACATGCCTAGGGACTGAGCGAGACCGCCTCGATCTCCGGCAGCTCCACGGCGAGCGCGCGCCAGAAGACGCCTCCGTTCGTGGAGACGTGCAGGCGGTTGCGCGACGCGTAGACGATCAGGTCCGGGTCGTCCTCGTCGATCGCGACGGCGCGGCCCTGCGGCAGCCCCGCTCCGGCCTCTCGCCAGGTGATCCCGGCGTCGTGCGAGATCATCAGCGGCGGCTTCCGGTCGACGACCGCGACGACCGTCGAGCCGACCGCGTCACCGCCGACGACACGCGGAAGGTCCGCGGTGAAACTCTTCGGCTCAGGGCTCTCGTCGGCGGGCTCGAGCTCCTCCGTTTCGAGGTCGACGGCGAACGCGCCGAGGTCCGTCTGCACGACCGCCTTCGTCACAGTGCCGCTCCCACGACAGAGGTCGCCCGCCGCGCGGACGCCGCCGGAGAGTGGCCCGCCGCGCGCGAGACGAGATACGCGGCCGAGAACGCGTCGCCGGCGCCCGTCGGGTCGCGCGCGAGCGGCTGCGCCTTGACGACCGTCTCCCGACCGTCCGCGTACAACAGCGCGCCGCGCGAGCCGAGGGTGACGATGCGCTCCGGGACGCCGACGTCGCCGACGATCGCTGCTTCTTCCTCGTCGAGCTTGAGGACCGTCACGTAACGGAGGACGTCGGGATCGAAGTCCCCGTCGAGCTCGAGCGCCCCGGCCTCCGCCCGGCGCACGAGCCCCTGCCCGTCGAAAAGCAGCCGCCGTCCTCGCGCGAGCACGGCCAGCGTCTCCACGGGGAAGTCGGAGCGGAGGAGCGGCGCGACCTGCAGCCAGCGAACGCGGCTGTCGACCGCGCGCGCATCATGCGGAGTCCACGGATCGCCGATCGCGTCGACGTTCATACTTCGCTTGTCCCCGTCGTAGTGGAACGAGAACGTCGTCGTGCGTTCGGCGTGCAGGAGCGTCGTCGGCAGTCCGAGCGCTGCGAGGCGCGGTCCGAGGAAGCGCCGGTCGGCGTCTCCGCAGCGGGCGACGACCTCACCGCGCGCCGCGAGGAGGCGGAGCGCACGGGCCGCGTAGTACGGGCCTCCGCCGATGCGCGGCGGCCCACCGTCGACTCGGTCGATCGAGAGATTCCCCACGACTGCGAGCACGGCCGTCCATTCTCAGCCCTCGGCGGCGGCGACGACGCCGCGACGCG
Organism: Gaiellaceae bacterium; assembly: GCA_036380275.1. Taxonomy (GTDB): domain Bacteria; phylum Actinomycetota; class Thermoleophilia; order Gaiellales; family Gaiellaceae; genus DASVFB01. Next base: position 4,352 of record DASVFB010000123.1, read on the forward strand.
CCACCAGCCCGACGATCGACGCGAGCGCGAAGGAGAGGGCGAAGCTCGGCAGCGATGCGCCGATCTGCGAATCCAACGGATGCAGCTTGCCGAGGAAGTTCGTCCAGAAGCCGAGACCCTGCGACTGCGCGAGCCACTCGTACAGCGCGAAGCCGCACAGCCACGAGCCGATCATCGCCGGCCGAAACGCCGGGCCGCCGAACACGTCCTCGCGCGTGTAGCTCATTCCGCGCTGGATCCAGTCGGCCAGCAGGACGCCGAACAGCGGGACGAAGAACGCGCCGAGCAGGTAGAGGAACTGCGGGTACTGCGTCAGGTTGAACGACAAGGCACCGACCGTCGAAAGGACCGCGCAGCCGACGATCAGCGCGCGCTGGGAGAACGCCGGGGCGAAGTTCTGCAACGACATGGCGGTCGAATAGACGTTCGCGAACGCCTCGTCCGTCTCGTCGACGGTCAGCGCGAGCAGCGCCAGGAAGCTCGCGACGCCGCCCGCGGCGATCGTCGTCAGGACGTCGACGGGATCGCTGATCGACGGGTGCGAGAGGACGAGGATCGCGCCGAAGCCGAACTGGAAGAGCGTGGGGAACAGGTAGCCGAGCCCCGCGCCCCAGAATGCGGCGCGGCGGCCGGTCGAGAAGCGCGTGTAATCCGCGACGAGCGGAATCCACGAGACGCTCAGCGCGATGATCAGATCCATCCCTGCGAAGAACGAGCCGTCGTGGCTGCCGCTCGACGACCAGAGGCCGTGCAGGTCGCTGTGCGCCGGGATCCACCATGCCAGGTAGGCGATCGACGCGGCCACCGCCCAGATCGCGAACTTGCGCACGAACCGGCGCACGAAGCCGATCGGCCCGAGCAGCGCGAGCGCCGTCGCGAGTGCCCCGAAGAGAAGCTTCCAGAACCACAGCGCCTCGAAGCCGAAGGCGCGGTCGGAAAGTGCGGACGCGGCGCTCGCGATGATGATCAACTCGAACGTCGCCCAGCCGAGGCACTGAAGGACGTTGAGCGACGTCGCGATGTACGAGCCACGCCGACCGAGCGGCGCGCGCTGCAGCACCATCGCCGGCACCCGCGCGTCGGCGCCGATCAGGGCCGCGACGCCGAGCATCGCGTTTCCGATCAGGCCGCCGACGAGCGTTGCGAGCAGCGCCTGCTTCAGCGACAGGTCGAGGAACGCCGCCGAGACGAGGACGAGGATCGAGATGCCGAGGTTCGTCCAGAGCAGAAAGGTGTCGAACAGGCCCAGCACCCGCAGGCGCTCGGGCACCGGCTCGACTCCCCATTGCGGCGTCTCCATGCGGGACCGGCCAGGCTACCAACGCTGCGCGCAGGGTTCGTGCGGTTCGCTGAGAAACTCCTAGCCCATGAAGCGAGCCCTGGTCCTCTCTGTGCTCGGCCTCCTCGCCGCCGGCTGCGGCGGGGGAACCGCCGACGTCGCACAACCGACGACCGAGACGAACGCGGCGCCGTCGACCATGACCGCGGCGACCACGACGACCGGGCAGACGCAGTCCGTCACGCTGTTCTTCCTCGCGCAGGACGGGAAGCTCGTCGCGGCATCGCGGGACGTCGCTCGGACTCAGGCCCCAGGCGCGGCGACCTTGCGGGAACTGACCGCGCCCGAAGAGGGGACGACGACGAGCGTGCCCAACGGTTTGCAGTTGACGATCGACGAGGGGAAGGCGCACGTCACGGGCGCGTCGCTCGACGACGCTGCGCTCGCGCAGATCGTTTACTCGTTGACGTCGTTTCCGACCGTCCAGTCGGTGAACGGCAAGACGCGCGCCGAAGTCGAGGACTTTGCGCCGGCGATCCTCGTCGAGAATCCATCGCCGGGCGAGGCCGTGACGAGCCCGATCCACGTGACCGGTAGCGCGAACACCTTCGAGGCGACGTTCAACTACCGGCTAGAGAACGCCCAAGGCGACGAGCTCGCGAAGGATTTCGTCACGGCGACGTCTGGCTCGGGGACGCGCGGAACGTTCGACTTCACGGTGCCGTTCACGGTCGACTCCGCGCAGGACGGCAAGCTGGTTGTGTTCGAGCTCTCAGCCGAGGACGGCTCGGTCATCCACCAGCGGGAGATTCCGCTGCGGCTCCTCCCCTGAGCTGAGCGCCTCCGCGAGCTCGTGCAGCGCGCCGAGCTCGGGTGTCGCGACGCGGATCGTCTCTCCGTCGCTCAGCTCGATGACGAGTGCGGGGCGGCCGCCCACGCGGTCGGCCGGGCCGCGTCCGAGGCGTATGGAGGCGATCGACGTGAAGGCGATGCAGCGCGAGGCCTGACGGCCCTCGAACGTGAGCGCGCTCGCGTCGAGCACGATGCGGCCGGCCATTGCCGGGCCGCCGTCCTGCCACACCGCTGCGTAACCGGTCGAACGCACGGCCACAGGTTGTCCCGGACACGCCGTGGCAGCATCAGGCAGGCCGCGGAACGGTGTTGCGGTTTCCCCGCATGCACTTCCGCGCTTCCGCCGATGGCGCTCGGCCGTCCCTTGCGGAGACTCAGGTCGTATCCAGAGAGGAGGCGTATTGCCATGAAAGCTCTCGTGTACCACGGGCCAGGCCTGAGAGCCTGGGAGACAGTCCCCGATCCGACTGTCATGGACCCGACCGACGTCGTCGTCCAGATCGGTTCTTCGACGATCTGTGGGACCGACCTGCACATCCTCAAGGGCGATGTCCCCGAAGTGAATCCGGGGACGGTGCTCGGCCACGAGGCCGTCGGCACGGTCGTCCAGACGGGTGCGGGCGTCGCGACGCTCAAGGAGGGCGATCGCGTACTCGTGTCCTGCATCACGTCGTGCGGCCGCTGCCGGTTCTGCCGTGAGGGCCACTACGGCCTCTGCACCGGCGGAGGCGGCTGGATCTTCGGGCACCTCATCGATGGGCTCCAGGCGGAGTTCGCGCGCGTGCCGTTCGCGGACACGTCCGTGCACAAGGTGCCGGAGTCGCTCAGCGACGAGCAGGTGCTGTTCCTCGCGGACATCCTGCCCACGGCGTACGAGGTCGGAATCCTGA
>DASVFB010000124.1:0-11030 GCA_036380275.1 Gaiellaceae bacterium
AGCGACGTCGTCGTCGAGGGAGAGTTCAAGCGGATCACCGACGACGAGCTCCGCGCGGCGGTCGACCGGGTGACCCTCGTCGCACTGGCGACCGCGACGGCGACTCATTAACGCGGTCTTCCTTGTCAATCCCGCGTCGGACAACGGCGCGACCGGTCGGCGCTGGCCTCAGCTCGCGAACGTCGCGGCAAGCCGCGGCCTGACCGGCGACACGCTCTTCTCGGAGCGGCCGGGGCACCTGGGCCAGCTTGCGCGGGATGCGGCGGACGCGGGCGCCGAGCTGCTCGTCGTCGTCGGCGGGGACGGATCGGTGAACGAAGTGGTGAACGGCATCGCGGAGCGGAACGTCGAGATCGCCGTGATCGCACGCGGCACCGGGTGGGACTGCGTCCGCACGTACCAGATCCCGCGACGCATCGAGGAAGCGGTCGACGTCGCGTTGAACGGCGCGACGCGCGAGATAGATCTGGGCCGCGCCCTCTACCGCTCGTGGGCCGGCGCTGACGAGGCGCGCTGGTTCGCGAACGTCGCGAGCGTCGGCATGAGCGGCGCGATCGCCCAGCGCGCCAACGAGACGACAAAGGCTCTCGGTGGACGGATGTCGTACCTGCTCGCAACGCTCAGCGTGTTCGCGCGCTGGAAGGTCGGGGACGTCCGCGTGTCAGTGGACGAGAACGTCCGCGGCGGCCGCATGCACGACGTGATCGTCGCCAACGGCCGATACCTCGGCGGCGGGATGATGATCTGCCCGGAAGCGCAGCCCGACGACGGCCTCTTCGACGTGCTCTTGATCGGAGACCTGACGAAGCGCGACCTGTTGCTGACCCTGCCGAAGACGTACCGCGGCAAGCACCTGCCTCACCCGAAAGCGGAACTGCTCCGCGGAGCGACCGTCACCGTGGATGCGCCGTCTCCACTGCCGGTCGAGCTGGACGGCGAGCAACCGGGCACTACCCCGGTCCGCTTCGAGCTTGTACCGGCGGCGCTACGCATTCGCGTACCTCGCTGAACGGGAACCTCTCGGGCTCAGCGCGGCTCCGCCGCGCTGCTCATCGGCGAACATCGAAGCAGAGTTCCCCGGACAGCCGACCAATGCGAGCGCCGTACGGCGCGAGCCCCGAGCGGAAAGCGAAGCGGGCGAGGGACTAAGGCGCCGCGGTAGGAGGCGCTTTGCGCGCGGGACTGCGTTTGCTCGAGCCGGAGTCTTTCGACATGGCGGCGACCTGCTTCTCGAGCTTCGCGATCCGGGCCTCGAGCGCGCTGATCCCCTGAACGCGCCTCGTCAGCTCGTCGATTTGCTTGCGAGTCGTACGCGCGTACGCCAGCGCGCGGTCCATTCCCGGCGCCTCGCCGAGGCGTCGGAGCGCCACTTCGCCGGCGTCCGCGAGCCGTGTGAGGAGGTCTTTCTCGTTGTCGCCTTGCTTCGCCATTGCGGGCACTCTAACGAAGCAGCGGCCGGCCCTGGCGGCGGAGCCGTCGACCCCCCGCGCCGCGCGAAATCCGCCGCCGGATTTTCACAGCCTTTTAACTTGTGCCGCCCGCGGTCGTCATTACTCACAGTGCAGATGAGAGGGTCACACCAGCGTCACCGGCACACCGCCGTCGTGCAGCACGCGCTGCGGCAGCGCGCGGGCATCCCGTACGAGGTCGAGCGGAGGGTCTGCAGCGCCTGCGCTCGCGTCCTCGACGAGCGACCGCTCAAGCGCGCCGCTGCTTAGTCAGAGCTGCTCCACTACGGCGCGGAGGGCTTCCCCGGCCTTCGCGTCGACCTTCAACGTTGCGCGGCCGTCGAACGCAGTCGGGCCGAGGTTGACGATCGCGACGTCGCCACCCGCGGTCACTGTCTCCCACGGTAGGCCGGCGACGGGCTGAACCTCGAGCGTCGAGCCGACCACCAGCAACAGCTTCGTCTCGCGCGCCAGCCGGAACGCCCGGTCGATTGCATTCGCCTCCAGCAGCTCGCCGAACATGACCACTCCGGGCTTCACGACCTGACCGCAGGTGCAGCGCGGCACGGCGGTAGTCTCGAGCATCCGCAGCACCTCGGCCAGCGCGTAGCGCGCTCCGCACGCGAGGCAAACGCAGTCGCGGATCGAGCCGTGGACTTCGATCACGTCGCGACTGCCGGCGCGTTCGTGTAGCAGGTCGATGTTCTGCGTGATCACCGCCGAGACGAAGCCGCGGCGCTCCAGTTCGGCGAGGGCACGGTGCGCGTCGTTCGGCTCCGCCTCGGTCAACTTGCGGTAGCGCAGCGCGTAGAAGCTCCACACCTTCTCGGGATCTCGTTCAAACGCCTCGATCGTCGCGTACTCCATCGGGTCGTACTGGGCCCAGATCCCGGTGGGCGAGCGAAAGTCGGGGATGCCGCTCTCCGTCGACACGCCCGCGCCGGTGAGCGCGACGCAGCGGCCGGCCGCGCGAAGCAGCCGAGCGAGCTCGGCCGGATCAGCCAACGCGCGCGAGCAGGTCGTCGAGCGGCGCGTCCTCGAGCGACTCGAGCACCAGGTCGGCGTTCGACAGGTCGAGTGCGCTCGTGACGTCGTTCGGGAAGGCGACGCAGAAGATCCCCGCAGCACGGGCTGCGGTGATGCCGTTCGGCGAGTCCTCGAACGCGACCGTCTCCGCAGCCTCGACTCCGAGAATCTCCAACGCCTCGAGGTAGAGAGCCGGGCTCGGCTTGCAGCGCGTGGTGTCCCCGTCGGCGGAGACGACTGCTGCCCAGCCGTCCAGCAGTCCGAGCCGTTGCAGGTTGCCGTCGATCCAGGACCGCGAGCTGCTCGAGACGATGGCGACGCCTAGTCCGAGTGACCTGGCTCGGTCGAGATACTCGCGGATGCCCGGTCGGAGCGGTTCCAGCTCGAGCAGCTCGCGCTCGCGCCGCCGCCGCGTCGCGATGATCGCGTCGCGCTCGCACGGAGCGTCGAGCAGCGCATCTAGCTCGTCGAGCTCGTCAGGCCCCGTCAGCGTTCCGATCCGCAGAGCGAAACGGTCGACCGGCACCGAGACGCCGTGCGCCTCGAACACCTCCTGCCACACGCGAAGGTCGATCGATTCCGTGTCTACGAGCGTGCCGTCGAAGTCGAAAAGCAACGCCTTGATCATTGGTGCATCGTAGAGTGCGCCTGTGGAGGGCTTCCGCTTCTCGACGGACGTGCGCGTCCGCTTCGCGGAGACCGACGCGCAACGCATCGCGCACAACGCGACGTATCTCGTCTGGTTCGAGGTGGCGCGTGTCGCATATCTCGACGAGTACACCGCGGGTTACCGCGCGTTCCAGGACGCAGGATTCGAGGCGACGGTCGTCGAGACCCACGTCCGCTACCTGACGCCGGCTGTGTTCGACGACGTGATCACGATCTGGACTCGTTGCGTCGACGTGCGCGGAGCGCGCTTTCGCTACGACTACGTGCTGACGCGGGACGGCGACGGCGCGCGCATCGCCGAGGGGTGGACAACTCACGCCTGCGTGGACGCGCACACGCTGCGCCCGACGCGTCTGCCTAGGTGGATCGTGGACGCGATCGCTAAGGCAGAGTCGTAGTCGCGGTCGTCGTTGCGGCTGTTGTCGTCGTCCCCGTCGTCGTCCCCGTGGTCGTCGTCGTCGTCACGGGAGGCTTCTTCTTCGGCGGCTTCTTCGAGCCGACCCGAACGAGCCGGTACTCGCCGCGGTAGTGCGACGACCAGTGGTCGTCGTAGAGCAACTTGCCGTTCCGGCCGTACACCTTTCGCTCAACGCTCGTCTGGAGCGCAGGTGAACCGGCGACGTCGACCACGGTCCTGCCGACGAGCAGCGCCGCGTCCGTCGTCGTCCTCACCGGCACCGGCCCGGCGACGGTCAGCGGCGCAGCCTCGCTCTCTACCCGGCGGTGCGGGCTCGTCCCGTAGAGGGTCACCGTCAGCGACGACGCACCGACGAACGTCCGTAGCAGCAGCCAGTGGGCGGTGTCGTTGACGAAGCGGAGGTCCGTATCGGGATAGTTGACCGTCGCGTCGCGACCGAGCGGATAGTGGGAGATGTAGAGCGCGTGGTTCGTTCGCGACGTGATCTTCAACCCGGCTTCGTAAGCGGCGTTGAAGACGGTCGTCGACACCTGGCAGACACCGCCGCCGAGACCGGTCTGCAGCTCGCCGTTGATGATCACCGGCGCCTCGAGGAAGCCCTTCGACGCATCGCGGACGCCCGTGGTCCTGTTGAACGAGAACTCCTCGCCCGGCCGGATGAAGTGCTGGTCGATCAGGTGCGCGACGAGCTGCACGTTGTGGATGCGGTTCGCGATGCCGCCGTAGATCGTCGTGTAGGTGCCGACGATCTGCTTGATTCCGAGCTTCTTCGCCTCGGCGGTCGTGAGCTTCGGCGGCGTCCGCACTGAGACGAGCCGCGCGAAACGCCGCGTCGGCGAAAGCGCGGCGCGCAGGATCGCCGCGGAAGTTGCGGGCTCGTCGACCGAGCGGCCGAAGTGGCTCCGCCGCAGCCGGATGCCTCCCGCGACCGGTTCGAAATGCGCATCCTGTGGCGCGTGCTCGAACGACCGGCCCAGGCGCACGAAGAACGAATCGGTGTCGAGCCGGCCGATGCTGACGTCGGCGCGCCCATCGGCGGGGAGACGGAGCAGCCGCGCCAGCCGGTACGGCCGGAGCTCGAAGCGCGCTGCACCAACGGCGAGCTGGACCGGAGCGGAGAGGGCAGTCCGCACGTGCGCGGCGGCCGGTTGCAGCTCGGCAGCCGTGACCCGCGGCGGATCGACCTTCACCGGCAGATCGACGGTGAGCGGACGCTCGAGCGACGCAAGCGCCTGCACGATCGCGCGGGCGGCTGCGTCACGGTCGAGCCGTAATCCCGTTCGGCCCGCCAGGACTACCGGCGTGCGGCGCGCGAGGTGCAGCGAGGCGTCGCGGTGGCTCCGATTGACCCGCGCCGAGATCTGGTCGAGCTCGTACTGGAGCGCCGCGTCGTACGCCTGCGCCGCCGGCGTCACGTTGGCGCCGAACAGGCGCACCCCGATGCGGCGGAACCCACGAACCGGCGCAGGCCCCTCGCCCTGGCGCAAGGCAGCCGAGACGGCGCCGCGCCAGTTGACAGAGATCTCGAGCGTTCGTGCCGTGAGCTTCCACCGGCCGTTTCCGGCGCGGAAGAGCACGGGCCGGTCGGCGACCGCCCGCGAGCGCGCCTCGAGGGTGCGCCGCGCCTCGGTCATGGTCATGCCGCCGACGGAGACGCCCGCGATCTCGACCCCGGCGGGCAGCTTCGTCGGCGAGCCTGCGAACGCGAGCCCGAGCGCACCGACGATCAGTGCGATGGCTCCGACCGCGATCGCCGTGCGCTGCCAGAGCAGCCGTCTTGCAGGTCGCCGCCTGCGAGCGCGCCTTGTTACAGCCCTCCTGGCCAAGCAAGCCAGTGTAGCCGCCTTCCCGGCGACCAAATCTGTCGGTCTGGTTAGTCCGGACTCAGCGCTTGCTCTGGCGGATCTTCGCGACGACGCGCGTACGTCCGTGAACCCGCTTGGCCACGATCTTGAACTTCAGCTTGCCCTTGTGGACGCCCTTGATCCGGACGTCGAGCCATCTCGCGCCGCGCTTCTTCGTGATCCTCAGCTTCTCCGAGACCGCCAGTGTCCGCGATCCCGAGGTCAGCGTGAAGCCGGTCGCGTCGAAGGAGCTGCCGCTCGGCCAGGTGAGCGCGACCTGCACGGTCTCCGCCGTCGGCGAGATCGTCACCGTCTCGGGCTCTGCGTCGCCCGCGGTCGTAAAGGTCTCGGTCTTGGTGGCCGTCGGCGCCGCCGAAGGGCCGGCGACCGACGGTGGCGCCGAGGGCGGCGGCTCCGCAGGCGGAGCGAGCACCGTCGTCGTCCAGGTCGCGGTATCGCCCGTCGAGAGCTCGATTGTGTTCGTGGCGGAGCCGACGACGCCGGTCGGTCTCACGGACAGCTGGATCGTGTTGGTGCGGTGATCCTCTTCGAACAAGATGTTGCACGTCAGCGTGCCGCCTAGGCGCTTGGGAAGACTGTCACCCTGGCACTGGTCGCGAATCCCCTCCGCTCCGAGCGCGACGCCTGGGCTGCTCATCTGCTCGGGCAGTCGCTCGACTAACCTCGCGAACACCGCCCCGCGGATGGGTGGACCGGTATAGCCGAGAACAAGCTTGTAGTTGAAGCGCGGCGGCGCCGTCGTGCTACTGAGCTGAATCGTCTCCGGCCCAGTTAGCGTGGCCGTGATGGAGCCCGCCGGCGCGGGGGCGATGGAGGTGGTAGCGCTCGCCGTCCCGACAGACGCGACCTGGGCGGTGTTCGTCACCGAGCCGGTCATAGCCGCCAGGACGGTGATCGTGAGCGTGATCGTTCTCGCGTTCGCCGAGAAATTGAAGCTGCACCCGACCGAGCCGTTTTGGCCCGACGGCGGCAAGGTCGGGCAGAGACCTTGCGGACTCATGCCGGCGCCGAGGAAGAGGACTTCGCCCGGCAGAGCGTCAGTGACGGAGTAATCGGGGGTGTGATCGCCAACGATCACACCGCTGTAGGTGAACGTGATCGTGTAGTCGTAGTGATTGCCGTGCAGTACGTGCGCGGGCGCGCTCATAGTCACCGTGACCGTGTCGGACGTCCGGTCGTGCATCGGCGCCGCGCGGCCGGGAAGGAGCAGCGCGAAGCCCAGCACCGCGAGAGCTGCCGCAAGCATGCGTATCCGCCGCATATGTCCGACCATTCCTGCCCTGCCCCTGTCCTCGGTTCTCTCGCAGAATAGCGCCGGTCTCGGCGCTTTCCAAGGCTAGAAGACGAAGAGGTCGATGCCGCCGCCGACGACGAGCCCGACGCCCGTGATGTAGGAGGCCAGATCGGAGCAGAGGAACGCGACCGCGCTCGCGATCTCCTGCGGCTCTCCTGCCCGGCGCATCGCCGTCCGCTTGACCATCCGCTCGTTCATCTCCGGGTTTCCCATGCCGAAAGCCTCAGTTCCGATCACTCCCGGCACGATCGCGTTGCACGTGATCCCGTGACGCCCGCCCTCGAGCGCCAGCGTGCGCGTGAGACCGAGGATGCCTGCCTTCGTCGTCGAATACGACGCCTGACCGAAGCCGCCGAGCGTGCCCGCGACGGAGGCCATGTTCACGATCCGGCCCCAGCCGCGCTCCTTCATGTGCGGCCACACGGCCTGCGCGCAGTTGAAGCCACCTGTGAGGTTGACGCGCAGATCGCGTTCCCACAACTCCGGGCTCTGCTGGTGGAACTGGGCGACATGGTCGAGCGTGCCGGCGTTGTTGACGAGGATGTCGACGGAGCCGAGCTCCGCCACGACCCGCGCCACCGCCGCGTCGACCTGTGCACGATCGGTCACGTCGCACATGAGCGCGAGCGCGCGCCCTCCCAGCTCGCCGATCTCCGCGACGGTCGATTCGGTGTAGACCATCCCCTGCGCCCGCGCCGCCTGGGCGAGCACGCCGTAGCGCTCGGCGTCCTCCCCTGAATCGGATTCGACCTGGATGTCCGCAATCGCCACGTCTGCGCCGGCGCGCGCGAGCGTCAACGCGTCAGCGCGGCCGAGCCCGCGCGAGCCTCCCGTGACGAGCGCGACGCGCCCTGTGAGATCGATCTCGAGCGGCACGCCGGGACTCTACGCCTGTTTGTCCCTCGCTTCGCTTCGCTCGCGCTCGGGGCTCGCGCCGTTCGGCGCTCGCATCGGTTGGCGACTTGAGGAGCTCTGCTTCGGCGATCGGCTGGCGAGCGGTGCGGCAAAGCCGCACCGCGGGCGCTGCGAATCAACCCCGCGGTAGGAAGATTTCCTTGGCGATCACGAGCCGCTGGATCTGCGAGGTGCCCTCGTAAATCTGGAACAGCTTCGCGTCTCGCATGAGCTTTTCGACCGGGTACTCCTTGATGTACCCGTAACCGCCGAAGACCTGCACGGCGTCGGTCGTGACCTTCATCGCGGTGTCGGCCGCGAAGCGCTTCGCGAAGGACGAGTGCAAGGTCGCCCGTTTGCCCTGGTCGAGCATCCACGCTGCCTGCCACGTGAGGAGCCGCGCGGCCTCGATCTCGGTCGCCATGTCCGCGATGAGGAAGTTCACGCCCTGGTGCATCGCGATCGGCACGTCGAAGGTGACTCGCTCCTTCGCGTAGTCGACCGAGAGCTCGTAGGCGGCCTGCGCGACGCCGACAGCGCCCGCGGCCGTGCCTGGGCGCGTCGAGTCCAGCGTCTGCATCGCGATCTTGAAGCCGTCGCCTTCCTCGCCTAGCCGGTTGGCGGCCGGGAGAACGACGTCCTGGAGCGAGAAGGCGGACGTGTCGGTGGCCCGCTGCCCCATCTTGTCGAGGTGCTTTTCGACGGTGACGCCCGGTGCGTCCATCGACACGATGAACGCCGAGAGGCCTCGGTGACCCTTCGTCGCGTCGGTCTTTGCGAACACGACAGTCCACGCCGCGTGGCCCGCGTTCGTGATGAAGGTCTTGGAGCCGTTGAGCACATACTCGTCGCCGCGGCGCTCCGCCGAGGTCTTGATGCGCGCGACGTCGGAGCCCGCGTCGGGCTCCGACAAACCGAATGAGCAGAGCAGCGGCGAGTCCAGGAGCGGCGGCAGCCACTTGCGCTTCTGCTCGTCATCGCCCGCGATCAGCACCGGCGCCGAGCCGAGCGTGTTCGCGATGATCGAGACGGCGATCCCAGCGCAGCCCCACGACAGCTCCTCGCCGACGAGCATGCTCCCGAATGCGGAGAGCTCAGGCCCGCCGTGCTCCTCCGGCACGTGGACGTTCATCAGCCCGAGGTCGTGCGCCTTCGCGATCAGATCGGCAGGGTGCGTCGCGTGCTCGTCGTATTCGGCCGCCTTGGGACGGATCTCCTTCTCCGCGAACTCGCGCGCGAGCTCACGCAGGGCACGCTGCTCGTCGCTGAGGGCGAACGAGATCCCAGCTGCGGTTTCTTCGATCGTCGCCATGATCTGCTGACTGAAAGTCAAGGTTGACTGACTAGTCAGTCAATATCCTAGCGGACGCCCTGACTATCCTCGCCCGCGATGAGCGCCCACGGCACGATCGGCCCGGCGGTCGCTGTCGACTCGGTCGAGTTCACCCTCGCCGACCCGGCGCTCCGGGGCGTGGCCCTGTTGCACGACTTGCGCGACGGTCCGCGGCGCGTCGAGTTCGAGCGCCGTGGGCGGACCTGGCAGCTGACGTTCCCGCGCCCGGACGCGGACCGGTTCGAGTACCTGCTCGAGCTCGTCTATCGAACCGGCCGGCGGACGTACGGGCCCGATCCGGCCAACCCCCTGCGCGCCCCCGGGCCGTTCGGCGAGAAGAGCGTGATCGAGTTCCCCGGCTACGAGCGGCCGGAATGGGTCGACGACGAGGACGCCGCGCGCGGCTCGCTCCAGGTGCTGGAGCTCGAGAGCCTCCGCCTCCACGGCACGCTCCCGGCGCTGCTCTGGTCGGCCGCGGATACCGATCCCGGGCGGCCGCTACCGCTGCTCATCGTCCACGACGGCCCGGAATATGCGGATTACTCGTCGCTCGTCCGCCTGCTCGACCACCTCGTGGACTTCGGCGAAGTGCCGGAGTGTCGCGCAGCGCTCCTGCCCCCGCCCGGCGATCGCAACGAGTCGTATTCGGCGTCGGCGCGCTACGCGAACGCTCTCGCGGCCGAGGTCGTGCCGGCAGTGACCGCGCAGGCGCCGACCGACCGGCCGCCCGTGCTCGCCGGCGCGAGCCTCGGCGCGCTCGCGGCGCTCCACGCGCACTTCCGCAACCCGAGCGTGTTCGGCGGGCTGTTCCTCCAGTCGGGCTCCTTCTTCCGCAGGCGCTTCGACGCGCACGAGGCCGGGTTCGGCCGCTTCGCCCGCATCGCGCGCTTCGTCGGGCAGGTGCACGGACGCGGCGGGTTCGCGCCTGCGATCCCCACGGCGATGACGTGCGGCACCGCCGAGGAGAACCTCGACAACAACCGAACGCTCGTCGACGGGCTGCACCGGCGCGGCTGGGACGTGCAGACGTTGTGGAATCGCGACGCGCACAACTGGATCTCCTGGCGCGACTCGCTCCATCCCAACCTTGCGGAGCTGCTGCTTCGCGCGTGGACGTGACGAGGCACGACCTCGAGCTCGGGCCGGCGCGCGTGCTCGCGTACGGCCACTGGGGGCGGCCACTGCTCGCCTTCCCGTCCGAGCTCGGCAAGCGCTGGGACTGGGAGGACTCGGGGATGGTCGGCGCGCTCGGCGGGTTGATCGACGACGGCCGCGTGAAGGTCTATTGCGCAGACGGCGCGGACGAGTGGTCGTGGCGCGCCGACGACGTGCCGATCGAGGAGCGCGCGCGCCGTCACGCCGACTACGAGCGGTGGATCTGCGAGGTCGTGGCGCCTTTCATCCACGAGGACACGGACGGCGGCGAGATCATCGTCACCGGAGCCAGCTTCGGCGCCTACCACGCCGCGAACTTCGCGCTCAAACGGGCCGATCTCTTCCCGCTCGCGATCTGCATGAGCGGCGTCTACGACGTCTCCGTCGTCGGCTGGGGCGAGCGCGGCGACGCCGTCTACTTCAACAACCCGATCGACTACGTGCAGCACCTGCATGGCGACCACCTCGAATGGCTGCGGTCGCACGTCTCGCTGCTGCTCGTTTGCGGCCAAGGGCAGTGGGAGGACACGACAGGCGCGCTCGATTCGACGAAGCGGTTCGCGTCGCTGCTCGGGGGGAAGGGCCTCCGCCACGAGCTCGACCTCTGGGGGCACGACGTGCCGCACGACTGGCCGTCGTGGCGGGCCCAGATCGCGCATCATCTGGCGCGCTTTGTCTAAAGGACCCCCACCGCTGATCGGCCTGCTGCTCGGCACCGAGGAGGACTGGCCGGGCGCGTTCGAGGCGCTCGTCTCGAGGCTCGGACCGGTCGCCGGCCGGACCCTGACGACCGAGCGGATCATGAACGAGCCCTTCGACCTACGCGCGAAGCCACGCTACTCGCTCGTGATCGACCGACTCGCGTGGTGGTACGACCTCCCGCGCGAATGGCTGAAGAAGGCCAGCCTGATGGACGACGTCTACCTGC
>DASVFB010000125.1:0-4901 GCA_036380275.1 Gaiellaceae bacterium
CCGCTAGCCGACGACGAGGTTCACGAGCCGGCCCGGGACGACGATCGTCTTCTGGACCTGCATGCCGTCGAGGTGCGGACGCACCTTCTCGGACTGCAGCGCGAGCTCGACCAACTCCGGTTCGGGCAGCGTCGCGTCGACCTGGAGCCTGTCCCGCACCTTCCCGTTGACCTGCACGACGAGCTCGAAGGTGTCGCGCTTCAGGTACGCGGGGTCAGCTACCGGCCACGGATGCTCCCACAGGCGCTCGTGCCCCAACCGCTGCCACAGCTCCTCGGCGATGTGAGGCGCGTACGGCTGGATCAGGCTGACGGCGGTCTCGGCGGCGAAGCGCGCGTCCGGCGCGGCGGGGTCGTCCGACAACTCGTTCACCAGCACCATCACCGCCGAGATCGGCGTGTGGAACTGGATGCGGCGCTCGACATCGTCACTCACCTTGGCGATCGTCTCGTGGGCTCGCTGCGTCAGCGGGCCCTCCCTCCAATCGGACGGCGCGCGCTCGGCAACCTCGTGCACGACGCGCCAGAGCCGGCGTAGAAAACGGACGACGCCCTCGATCCCCTCCTCGGTCCACTCCTTGTCCTGGTCGGCCGGGCCCATGAAGAGGATCGTCAGTCGCACCGCGTCGGCGCCGTACTCGTCGACGAGCGCTGCGGGACCCGTGACGTTGCCCTTCGTCTTCGACATCTTCGTGCCGCCCATCTGCACCCAGCCCTGGTGGTACAGGCGCGCGAACGGCTCGCGGAAGCCGACCATCCCCATGTCGTTCAGCGCCTTGACGAAGAAGCGCGAGTAGAGCAGGTGGCCGGTCAGGTGGTCGATTCCGCCGATGTACAGCGAAACGGGCAGCCAGTAGTCGACGGCGGCGCGGTCGAACGGCGCCTGGTCGTTGTGCGGATCGACGTAGCGCAGGAAGTACCACGACGAGTCGACGAAGGTGTCCATCGTGTCGGCCTCGCGCCGGCCCTCTTTGCCGCAGCTCGGGCACGGGACGCGCATCCACTCCTCGTTGGACGCGAGCGGCGCCTTCCCTTTCGGCAGGTAGTCGTCGATGTCCGGCAACAGCACCGGCAGATCGTCCTCCGGCACAGGGACGATGCCGCAGTCGTCGCAGTAGATGATAGGGATCGGGCAGCCCCAGTAGCGCTGCCGCGACATGCTCCAGTCGCGTAGGCGATACGAAACGGCCGGCGCGCCGCGTCCCTGCTCGCGTAGCCACTCGACGATCGCGCGCTTCGCCTCCTCCGCCGGCAGGCCGTCGAACTGACCGGAGCTGACCAGCACGTCGTCCTCGTTGATCACCTCGACGATCGGCAGGCCGAACGTCTCCGCAAACTCGTGGTCGCGCTCATCGTGCGCGGGGACGGCCATGATCGCGCCGGTGCCGTAGTCCATCAGCACGTAGTCGGCGACGTACACGGGCAGGCGCTCGCCGTTGACCGGGTTGATCACGTGGTGGCCGGTGAAGACGCCCGTCTTGGCCTCCGCGGCCGCACGATCCTCCGTGCGGCGCGCGCCGGCGTGCTTCGCGTACTCGCGAACCTCCTCGTTCCCGTGTTGCTCGACGAACGCATGCTCGGGCGCGACGACGAAGAACGTCGCGCCGAACAGCGTGTCCGGCCGCGTCGTGAAGACAGGGATGTCGATGTCAAGCTCTTCGACGCGAAAGAGGATCTCCGCGCCTTCCGAACGGCCGATCCAGTTGCGCTGGATCGTCTTGCTGCGCTCGGGCCACCAACCGCCTTCGGGCAGCTCGTACTCACGGAGCTCGTCGGCGTATGCAGTGATCTTGAAGAACCACTGCGTCATGTTCCGCAGCTCGACCTCCGCCCCACACCGTTCGCAGCGTCCGTCGACGACGTACTCGTTCGCGATCACCGTCTGGTCGTTCGGGCACCAGTTGACCGGTGCTTCCTTGCGGTACGCGAGGCCTCGCTCGAGGAACTTCAGGAACAGCCACTGCGTCCAGCGGTAGTACGTCGGCTGGTGCGCCGAGACCTCGCGCTCCCAGTCGATCACCCAGCCGAGCCGCTTCATCTGTCCGCGGATCGCGACGATGTTGCGCTCGACGGTCTCGCGCGGGTGGCTGCCCTCGCGGATCGCGGCGTTCTCGGCCGGCAGCCCGAACGCGTCCCAGCCCATCGGCCGCAAGACGCGCCAGCCGCTCCGGCGCCGGAAGTGCGTCAGGACGTCGCCCATCGTGTAATTGAGGACGTGGCCCATGTGCATCGAGTCGCCGGACGGGTACGGCAGCATCTCGAGTTGGTACCAGTGCGTGTCGTCTGTGGTGCCCGGCGGCGGATTCGGGGTGTGGAAGGTCCGCTCGTCCTCCCAGACGCGCTGCCACTTCTCTTCGATCGGCTTTGGCTCGTATTTTGGTGTGTTCATGGCAATCCCGGGTACAAAAAAGCCTCTCGTCGGAGAGGCCGTGGGAAGCTCGCCGCGACCTGCGTCGCGTGGGCTTCCTGGGTTAGAGAAGGAGCTCCTGCTGGTACATGTGCACTGACTTTAGCAACTCGTTGGCCAAGGAGGAAACTGATGGAGCACTCCACGAAGGTGAAGGACTACACGAAGCTCAACCTGCGAGGCGAGGTCGAGGATCAGGCTCCGAAGTTCGACATGTCGCCCGACATGGAATACCGCCCGGCACGTGTCCCGCTCGACCTGGAGAACTCGGGCGTCAGCTTCTTCAGGCTCGAGCCGAACTTCCGCGTCCCGTTCGGACACACGCACAACGAGCAGGAGGAGATCTACATCGTCGTCGAGGGCAGCGCGCGCCTGAAGGTCGACGACGAGATTCTCGAGCTCAAGCCCTGGGACGCGGTCCGCATCTCGAAGGAGACGATGCGCAACCTCGAAGGGGGCCCCGACGGCGCCGAGATCCTGCTCTTCGGCGCGCCGAACGCGGGGTCAGGGGACGCGCAGATGAGCCAGGGCTGGTGGACTGACTGAGCTAGCTCCGCGGCTCGTTTCGTGCGGCGCCGACTCGGACCGCACGATCGCGCTGACGTTCGACGACGGTCCGTCGCGCACAACCACGCCGGCGGTACTCGACGTGCTCGACGCGCACGGCGCGGTGGCGACCTTCTTCGTGATCGGCTCGTGGGTCGAGCGCCTGCCCGAAATCGTGCGCGATGCGGCCGCGCGCAGCCACATGATCGAGAACCACACGTGGACGCACGTCGACGCGGATCGCACGCGCGAGTTGGAGACGCTGCGCGACGAGGTCGCCCGGACGAGCGACGTGATCGAGCAGGTCGTGGGCCGACGGCCGCGGCTGTTGCGGCCGCCGTACGGCTCCGACCCCGGGCGCTTCGCACGCGTCGCCGCACAGTGCGGTCTGGAAGCGACCGTGCTCTGGTCGGTGCAGTCGTTCGACTGGATGGATCCCGATGACCCCGGGGAGATCGTCGCGCAGGTGCTCGCCGAGGTCGAGCCCGGTGCGATCGTGCTCCTCCACGACGGGCAGCGCGAGACGAACGACGCGAGCCCACGGGCGGCGACGCTCGCCGCGCTTCCCACGCTGCTCGAGCACCTCTCCTCCGACGGTTACCGCTTTGCCACTGTGTCGGACCTGCTCGCCGCACGCTGATACGGTCGCACGGTCCCTTGGAAGGAGGTGCGCAGTGAGCGAGTACAGCCATGTCAATCTCCTCGAGGTCGAGGACCAGTCGCGGAACCTCGGCATCGACCCCGAGCAGTTCAACATCCGCTTCGCTCGCGTTGCGCTCAACTGCGAGCACTGCGGCGTGAGCTACCTCCGCTTTCAGCCGGGCGTGAAGGCGCACGGGCACCGGCACAAGCGACAGGAGGAGATCTACATCCTCGTCCACGGCTCGGCCACGATGAAGGTCGGCGACGACGTGATCGAACTGACGCCGTGGACCGCGGTTCGCGTCCCGCCGCACGTGATGCGTGGGATCAAGAGCGGGCCGGACGGCGCGGAAGTGATCGCCGTCGGCGCGCCGAACACCGGCCCCGGCGACGGCGACACGCCCGATCCCAACTGGACGTGGGAGGACTGACGCGGCGCTCGAGCTCTTCCCAGACTCGGCGGAGGTCGGCGGCGGCGAGCTGACGGTCGGAGGCGCCGGCGCCGCGGCGCTAGCGGACGAATTCGGCACGCCGCTCGTCGTCTACTGCGAGGAGACGATCCGGGCCCGGGCACGCGCCTACCGCTCGGCGGCGCCCGAGGCGCTCGTCGTCTACGGAACGAAGGCGTTCCCGAACGTCGCGCTGCTGCGCGTTCTCGGGGAGGAAGGTCTCGGCGCCGACGTGTCGACGCTCGGCGAGCTCCGCTTCGCTCAGCGCGCCGGCGTGCCGGGCGAGCGCCTCGTCGTGCACGGCAACAACAAGTCGGACGCGGAGCTCGTGGCCGCGGTCGACGCCCGCGCGGCCTACGTCGTCCTCGACTCGGTGGAGGAGTTGGAGCGCGCGCGCGCGGCCGGGGTCGAGCGAATGCTGATCCGGATCACGCCCGGGATCGAGGCCGACACGCACGAATCGATCCGCACCGGGCACGTCGGCTCGAAGTTCGGCGTCGCACCGGGCGAAGCGACGAGGCTCGCGCCGTACGTCGACGGGCTGCACGTCCACGTCGGTTCGCAGCTGCTCGCGCTCGGCGCAGCGCGCGAGACGATCGCATGGCTGAACCGCTTCCTAGACGAGAGCGGCTGGACGCCGCAGGTCGTCGACCTCGGCGGCGGGCTCGGCGTGCCGACGGTGTCGGGCCAGCAGGCCCCGTCGATCGAGGAGTTCGTGGACGTGCTCGTGGGCGGACTGGCTGCGTCGGCGCAGGTGATCCTCGAGCCTGGGCGCTCGCTCGTCGGCCAGGCCGGCGTGACGCTGTACCGCGTCGGAAGCGTCAAGCGATCGGGCGACCGGACGTGGGTCGCCGTCGA
>DASVFB010000126.1:0-15850 GCA_036380275.1 Gaiellaceae bacterium
CGATGTGGGTTGCGAACGACGGCAGCGGCACGCTGGTGCGAATCGACCCGAAGAAGAATCGCGTGACGCGTCGGATCAAGGTCGGTCGCGGTGCATGCGAGATCGCAGCCGGGTTCGGCGCCGTCTGGGTGACGAACTACCGCACCGGCTCGCTCCTGCGCGTCGATCTTCACACCTACCGCGTGCGCACGATTCGCCTAGGTGACACGCCGTTCGACGTGGTCGTCGCGGCCGGCCGCGTGTGGACGACGACCTGGCGCGACGGCAAACTCGTCGAGGTCGATCCCGCGAGGAGACGCATCGTCCGGCGGATCGCCGTCGGTGCGTATCCCACGGGCATGCTCTTCCGCAGCGGCGTGCTCTGGGTCGGTTTCGGACGCGAGGCGACCGACGTCGCGCGCGTCGACCCGGCATCCGGACAGGTGGCGCGCGTCGCGGTCGGGGTCAGGGCGCCTGTGCATTTCCTGGCGGCCGCGAACGTGATTTGGATCGTGAACGACGCCGACGCGATCGTTCGGCTCGACCCCGCCACGGGAACGGTGCTCGGAACAACGCATGCTGGGCACACGCTCGTCCAGCCGGCTTCCGCGCCCGACGGAACGATCTGGCTGCCGGACAAGGAGATCGACACGATCTTCCGCCTCGATCCGGCGACCGGGCGCGTCATCGACTCGTTCGCCGGCGGCGACGGCGCATACAACGCCCTCCGTGCATTCGGCTCGATGTGGGTGACGAGCTACGCGGGCGCGGACGTCTGGCGTTTCAAATCGTGACCTGACTGGCGCGGCCGCTGTCCCAGGCGCACCTGTCTGGCGGCAGCCACCATCACGGAAGTGGGACGAAGATGTGCCAAGAAACGCTCCGACGAGAGCGAAAGCAGACTCGTGCACTAGGTTCGCGGGCGTGGCATACGTTCCGCGAATCGAGGTCCCGTACGGCTACTACCACATCGCCGCGCGCGGCAACAACAAGCGCTCGATCTTCGCGGACGACCGCGACCGAGAGCTGTTCATGTTGCTCCTACGACGCGTCGCCAGACGGTACTCGTGGTCCTTCTTCGCGTACTGCTTGATGGGGAACCACTACCACCTCGTGATTCAAATCGCGGAAGCCGGAATGTCACGCGGAATGTGCGAGCTCAACACCGGATATGCAGCTACGTACAACGCTCGTCATGGCCGAACCAACCATCTCTTCGGAAGGCGCTTCTGGAGCGAGCTCATTACGACCGACTCGTACTTCATCGCGACGTGCAGGTATGTCGTCCAGAATCCAGTGCGAGCCGGCCTCTGCAATTCATGCGAGGGCTGGGCCTGGAGTAGTTATCGCGCGACCCTCGGATTGGCGGCGCCCGAGGCGAACCTCGCCCTCAAGGATCTCCTCGAAATGGTCGCACCGGGCGCTGATGACCCCGTCGCGCGGTTTCGTGAGTACTGCGGCACGATCGTCCCGAAAAGACCGGCCTCCGCGAGCCACCGGGTGGCAGCCACCGTCACGGGAGTGTGACGAACCCGCGTCAGGTGAGCTGGAAACCCGCGTTAGGTGACCTTGTACTCGGGGCCCGAGCCGCCTTCGGGCGGCGTCAGCCGTCCGCCCTTGGCGCTGATCGCGCCGCACTGCACGCAGTTCGACGGCGTCACGTGCACCTCGCCGTCAGCCCACTCATACACCTGCGCTGGACACATGTTCTCCCACAGCCGCCCGATCTCGGCGGGGACGTGCGTCTGCACTCGAATGTGGTTCGGCTGGTCGTCCCGCGTCTTGTTGCCCGACGCGAACGCCGACGAGAGCTTGTCGAACGTCAGCTTTCCGTCGGGCACGGGATAACGGCGCGAGCGGCGGCTCGAGATGATCGGCTGCGCCGTGTCGGGCTCCGTCCGAGTATTCCCCGGGGGGAAGTGCCCCTTCGTCGCGGTCATCGCACCCGCGAGCGCGCCGCCGAGCCAGAAGCCGTGACCGAACGCCTGCCGGATGTTGCGCACCTCCTGCAAGTCCTCCCAGATGAAGCTCTCGCGCAACGCGTCGTCGTACGAGCCGAGCGCCGTCGCCGGGCTCGACCCCGGCCGCACAGCGGCGAACGCCGCCTCGGCCGCGAGCCGTCCCGACTCGATCGCGTAGTGGATGCCCTTCAGCGCCGGCACGTTGACGAACCCTGCGCCGTCCCCGCACAGCAGCAACCCCGGCGCGTGCAGGTGTTTCGGCAGCGCGACGAACCCGCCCTCGGGGATCGTCTTCGCTCCCCATTCGACGCGCTCGCCGCCCTCGAGGATGTGATGGACGAGCGGGTGCGTCTTCAGCTCCTGCAGCAGGTCGTGCACGGAGAGCTCGGCGTCGCGGTAGTCGAGCCCGACGACCATCCCGAGCGTGACCATGTCGGTCCCGAGCGGATAGATGAACGAGCCGCCGAACTCGCGGTAGCGCGGGTTGTTTCGGAGCGGCCACCCCATCGTGTGGATCACGCGGTCGAGCGGCCGCGGCACCTTCCAGACTTCCTTCACGCCGAGCGCCCACACCTGCGGGTTTTCGCCCGCCAGCCCGAACCGTTCAATCGCGGCGCCGGTCAGGTGGCCCTGCGTCCCTTCGCAGAGGACAGTGACGCGCGCGACGACGTCGGAGCCGGGCTCGAAGTTCAGCAGCGGCTCGCCGTCACGCCCGCGGCCCTTGTCCCCGGTGCGCACGCCGCGAACGCGGCCATGCTCGACGAGGAGCTTCGTCGCCGCTGTCTCCGGCAGGATCGTCGCGCCGACATCCTCGGCCTCCTGACCGAGCCAGCGGCCGAGCTCCGACACCGACGCGACGTAGTTGTTGTGGTTCTTCATCGTCGGCGGCGCGGGAATGCGCATGGCCTGGTGGCGCGTCAAGTAGTACACGGACTCGGCGCGAACTTCCCCGTGGAACGGCATGTCCGCGATCCGCTTGCCGTCGCCGAAGAGCGCGCGCAACGCCCGCGGGTTGACGACCGCGCCGGAGAGGAGATTCGAGCCGACCTGCTTGCCCTTCTCGAGCACCGCGAAGGCAACGTCACCGAGCCGCTCGCCGACGTGCGGCTCGGCCTCGAGCAACTGCCCGAGGCGAATCGCGCACGCGAGACCGGCGGGCCCTGCGCCGACGATGAGGACGCCGACCTCGATCCGCTCGTCCGCCGAGTCCGTCGGCTCGGCGATGACCTCGCGCACGCTGAACGGCGGCGCGTAGTCCGAAGGTCGCGTCACGACCTGCGCTGCTTCACGAGCTCGGTCAGCTTGGGGAGGATCTCGTGCAGGTCGCCGACGACGCCGAGATCGGCGAACTCGAATATCGGCGCGTTGCCGTCCTTGTTGATCGCGACGACGACCCCTGAGCTCTGCATTCCCACCTTGTGTTGAATCGCGCCCGAGATGCCGACCGCGACGTATAGCTTCGGCGAGACGGTCTTGCCCGTTTGACCGACCTGCGCCGCATACGGGTACCAGCCCGCGTCCACGACCGCGCGCGTTGCTGCAACGGCGCCGCCAAGCGCCTGCGCGAGCTCCTCCACGAGCTTGAAGTTCTCCGGCGCGCCGAGCCCGCGGCCGCCGGCGACGATCACCTGCGCGTCCTCGATCGACGGGCCTTCGCTCTCCGCATGCGCCTGTTCGACCATCGCGGCCTTCGTGGAGAAGTCCTGCAGCTCGACCTGGACGTCGTCGACCTGCGCGTCGCCTCCGCTCTCTTGCGGATCGAAGGCGCCCGAGCGAAACAGCGCGAGCCGCGGCTCCGACTTCCAGCCGACGTCGACGACGACGGAGTCCTGCAGCGCCGGGCGTTTGCCGACCAGCGTCCCGTCCTGCTGCACGAGGTCTGTGAGGTCCCAGTTCAGCCCAGCGTCGAGCCGCGCTGCGAGACCCGAAGCGACGTCAGCGGCAAGCACGCTCTGCCCGAACAGCACGGTGTCGTAACCGTGCTCGCGAACCAGGTGCTCCAGCACGTCGACGCGCGGTTGCGGCAGCGGCGCGTCCAACGCGGCGTCGTCGGCGACCCAGACCTTCGTCGCGCCGTACGCGCCGGCCTTCCCCGCCGCCTCGCGCACGCCCGATCCGATCGCGACGCCGTGGACGTCGCCGCCAAGCGCCGCGCCCTTTGACACTACGGCGAGCGAGTTCTTGACGAGCTCGCCTCCGTGATGCTCGAGAAAAACGAGCGTGCTCACAGGAGCCGCTTCTCGGCAAGAAAGTCGACGATCTTCTGCGCTCCGTTGCCGTCATCCTCGATCTTGACCGTGTCGCCGCGCGCGGGAGGGTCGCCGAGCGCAAGCACTTCGGTCTTCGAGCCGGCCTCGCCGAGCTGCGCCGCGTCGACGCCTAGGTCGGAGGCGCCGACACTTTCCTGCGGCTTCTTCTTTGCGCCCATGATTCCCTTGAGCGACGGGTAGCGGGGCTCGTTGATCGCATCCGAGACAGCGATGACGGCGGGGAGCGGCGCTTCGATCACGTCGTAGCCGAACTCGGTCTGCCGCTTCACGCGCGCCTTTCCGTCGGCGACCGTCAACTCGGCGGCCTGCGACACGAGCGGCATGCGCAAGCGGTCGGCGACCGCCGCCCAGAGAACGGCGCCGTCGGAGTCACTCGCCTGCTGCCCGAAGAGGATCAGATCCGCCTGCTCGCGCTCCACCGCCTTCGCGAGCGCAAGGCTCGTGGCGACGAGATCCGAGCCGGCTGCGGCGGGATCGCTCACGAGCACAGCGCGGTCTGCACCCATCGCGAGCCCCTTGCGCAGCGAGTCGAGTGCCTGCTCGGGCCCGAGCGATACGAGCACTACCTCGCCGTCGCCGGTCGCATCTTTCAAGCGCAGCGCCTCCTCGATCGCGTTCGCATCGAACGCGTTCAGCGCGCCTTCGCCCGAGCGGTCAAGCCGCTTCGTTGCTGGATCGAGGCGCTTCGCCTGCGTTTCGGGCACCTGCTTGACGCATACGGCGATCTTCATCGCGCAGGACTCTAACGACGCGGTTCTAAGTTAGGGTCCGTTGCTCCTCGGCTCGTGCGCATTGTCGTCGTTCTCATAATTACGCTCTCGCTCGTCACGAGCGCGGCCGCAACGCCGACTAAGCGCGTCCCACGGCTGATCTTCCCGGTCGTCGGCACGACGTCGTACCACGACGACTTCGGGGAGCCGCGCGCCGGCGGCGCGCACCAGGGCAACGACATTCTCGCCGCGCGTCGTGCGCCCGCCGTCGCGGTCGAAGCCGGCACGGTCAAGTTCTGGACGACATCGGTTCAAGCGGGCTGCATGCTCTACCTGCATGGCGACAGCGGTACGACGTACCTCTACATCCATCTCAACAACGACCTCACGGGACGCAACGACAACCAGGGAACGTGCGTCGAAGGCACCTCGTACGCGCCGGGGCTGAAAGACGGCGCGCGCGTCACGGCCGGTCAGCTGATCGGCTTCGTCGGCGACTCGGGCGACGCGAACGGAATTCATCCGCATCTTCACTTCGAGGTGCATCCGAACGACGGCGGTGCGGTCGATCCGTACTCGTACCTGCGCAAGGCGCAGCAGCTCGTCTTCTACGCAAAGCCGGGAGCGAAGGTCTCGCTCAGCATCGGCGGGACGATCCTCTCCGCGTTCGGCGGCGCACTCGAGCTCAAGACGTCACAGGTGCAGATGAACTCGGCCAAGCCGATCAAGGTCTCGCGACCGCTCACCCTCTCCGTCGCGGCCGACGCGCGCGTCTTAGTGGATCTCCCAGGCGTCGCAGTCGGGCTGGACGCGTTGCTTTCCGGCGCCTACGCCACCGTGCAAACACTGCCGATTCGGGCGACGATCGCCGCTCAGCGCGGCGACGCCAACGTGCTGACGGCGTCGCGCATCATGCTCGGCGGCTAGGTCCCGCGCTTACACGAGCGAGCAGCTCCTCCGGTGCGAAGCGCCGGTCGTGCACGTTCTCGAGCCACCACGTCGCGCCGGCCTCGGCGTAGACGGCGCAGAGCGAATCGTCTCCCGGTGACGAGTACCCGTTGCAGGCAACGTCGAAGCCGTCGCCGCGGCCGATCGCCTTCACGTTCTCTGCGAGCTCGTCCGGCGTCATCGTCATCCCTTCGATCGCGACGCTGTTCGCGACCCAGCCGTCCCAGCGTGCAGCGCGACGCAGCGCGGGCCCACTGTTGCCACCGATCCAGATCGGGCCTTGCCAGGACTCACGCACGACTTTCAAGCCATCGTCGAGCAGCTTCGCGCGGCGATGTGGATCGAAGTCCTCGCCGAACGCGGTGAACTCCTTCGCGTTTCCGCCCAGGCCGGCGCCGAGGACGACGCGTCCGCCGTTCAGGCGTTCGAGCGTGGTGAGCTGTTGCGCGACGACCTGCGGGCGCCGGCGCGGCAGCGGCGTGACAGCTGTCCCGAGCGTGAGCTGTTCGGTCGAGCATGCGACGGCCGCGAGCGTCACCCATGGATCGGCCGACGGCGGTCCCCAGACCAAGGCGAGGTGATCCCACGTGAGGAAGCCGTCCCAGCCGGCGGCCTCGGCGGCCTGCGCGACCCGAACCACCGCGTGCGGGTCGGCGTACGTTCCGAAGTTCGAAAGACAGACGGCGAATTGCACTAATGGCCGGCGAAGTTCGGCTCGCGCTTCTCGATGAACGCGTTCAGCCCCTCCTTCGCGTCCTCGGTCGCGAACAGGTCGCCGAAGTGATCCGCCTCGCTCCTCAGGTTCTGGGCGTGCTCGCCCTGGAGCGCGCGGTTCGTCGCAGCCTTCGCGGCCGCGAGCGCGATCGGGCTCTTCGAGGCAAACAGCCGTGCCGTCTCGAACGCTGCCTCGAGTACGGGATCGTGCACGGCGTTGACGAGGCCGCGCTGCAGCGCCTCCTCCGCGTCCACCACGCGGCCGGTGAGGATGAGCTCTTTGGCGAAGCCGATCCCGCACACGCGCGCAAGGCGCTGCGTCCCTCCCCAGCCCGGGATGATTCCGAGGTTGATCTCCGGCTGGCCGAGCTTTGCCCGCGGCGACGCGTAGCGGATGTCGCAGGCGATTGCGAGCTCGCAGCCGCCACCGAGGGCGAAGCCGTTGATCGCTGCGATCGTCGGCTTCGGCATCGTCTCGAGCAGCGTCGCGACCTCGTGGCCGAGCGCACCCCATTCCTTCGCGCCGTCGGGCCCGAGCCCGCTCATGTACTTGATGTCGGCGCCCGCGATGAACGCGCGGTCGCCGGCGCCTGTGAGGACGACGGCGCGCACGCCGCCGTCGTCGCGCTGCGCGGCCAGCTGCTCGCGGAGCTGCGTGAGCGTCGCGACGTCGAGCGCGTTCATCGCGTCCGGCCGGTCGACCACGACTGTCGCGACCGTTTCCTCGCGCTCGACCCGGACGTTCACGCCGGGACGCGCGCGCGCAGGAAGTCGACGATCTCCATCGTCGGCGCACCGGGCGTGAAGACCTCGGCCACGCCCTGCTGCTTGAGCTCGGCCGCGTCCTCGGTCGGGATCGTGCCTCCGACGACGACGAGCACGTCCTCTCGGCCGTTGTCGCGCAGGCCGTCGAGGATCTTCGGCACGAGGGTCATGTGCGCGCCGGAGAGGATGGAGATACCGACCGCGTCGGCGTCCTCCTGCACGGCCGTCTCGACGATCTGCTCCGGCGTCTGATGCAGGCCGGTGTAGATCACCTCCATGCCCGCGTCGCGGAGCGCGCGCGCGATGATCTTGGCGCCGCGATCGTGCCCGTCGAGACCGGGCTTTGCGATGACGACTCGGATCTTCCGCGCCACTGCGCGGAGACTACAGCCCTCGTTCCGCGCGGTAGCGCCGTTCGATCGCCCGGTTGCGGCGCCACGTGTTCAGCAGGACGAGAATCGGGACGAGCGCGATCAGCGCGAGCAGCGCTCCGGGGACGACGAACCACAACGTGCTCAACGCGCCCTTCGGCGGCTTGCCGTTCGGGACGTTGACCGCCTTCGGCTGCTTCCCCGACTCGACCGGCGAGAAGGCCTGCTCGGGGATCATCGAGTCCACCAGCCACTGCCCCGTACGGGCCTGCCTCTTGAGCTCGACGGCGAACGCGATCGGGCCGCGCTTGCTCGTGGGGCGCGGCTGCAGTAGGAGGTCGATGGTGACGTCGCCCGGATACGCCGACAGCAGGTTCCACGAAGGCTTGTCGGGGATACGCGCCGGGAACGGCTGCACCGGCAGCTCTCCGCCATTCCAGCGCTTGCGGGCGATCCCGCTGCGCATCGCCCGCGTCGCGAGCGCCCACGCCGCTGCGGGATCGTCTCGCGTCACGCCTGTCCGCACGAACGCGACGAGCGTCCGGTTCAGGTCGCGCCGGTCCGAGGCCGTGAGGCGCACCTGGTGCACGACAGCCTCGACCGTCTGGGCCGGTGTGGTGCCCGTGGGCACGCGCGCGTACGTTCTCCCGTGATCCTTCGGGAGCAGAATCGCCCCGACGGCGAATCCCGCGAGCACGACGAGGAAGCCTCCCGTCCACGCAAAGCGGCGCCGCCACCGGTATGACTTGAGCAGTCCCATCACCGTTCGATCAGAGCGAGTGGGACCTGTAACGCTTGACCGCCCGATGGCCACGCCACCAGCCGCGTACGCCGATCGCGGCGAGCATGACGAGACCGAGCGCGAACGCGCTCAACGGGAGGAAAAGCCACTTCTGGGACAGCGCGCTCTTGTACTCGGGGGTCGCAACGCGCCCGCTGGCGCTGGCCGGTGGGGAAGGCACGCCCGAGTAACCGGCAGGCGCCCACGAGTCGACGAGCCAGTGGCGCGTCTTCCCGCTGGTGAACGGCTTGAGCGTCAGGTCGAACACGGTGGCCTGCACGCTCTTGTGCTTGCGGTCGGGATAGACCGCGACCTGTAGCCACACCGAGTCGCTGAACGAGCCCTTCAGCTTGTACCTCGCCGATTGGAGCGGGTACGGCTGGACGGGAATGTCCTGCGTCGCCCATGTCCTCCGCGTGTAGCCGCTGCGCAGGTCCGGTGTTGCAAGGTCGTACGACAGGTCGACGTGTTGCCGCCGCACTGCGGTGTTGACGAACTCGGCCGCAACGCGGAGCACTCCCTCGTGTTTCGCGACCGAAAAGTCGGCCGGCACCGGCGCCGCCACGATCGTCGGCTTGCCAGGGCGCGTCTTCGGATAGTGGACGTGCGACGTGTTCGACCAGTGCACCATCGAGAAGACCACGCCGGCGAGGCCCAGCGTCAGGACGGTCACGGTCAAGGCGCGACGGCGGCGCCTCGGCGAAGAGAGGAAGCCCCTCACGCCGACCAAGGATACGTGTGGTTTAGCCCCCGGCCCCGAGTTGCGGGGTGTTCACTGCGCCGCCGTTCGGAGCGACGTAGGAAACGAGCCAGCGCTTGTTGTCTCCGGTCCCGACAGGCTTCAACTCGATGAAGAACGCCTGTGAGAGCGTCGCCTTGTGCGGCTTGGCGAAGACGTAGACGTCCAGCAACACGTCGTTCGGGTGCGACCATTGCACCTTGTAGCTTGCGCCGCCGAAGTCTTTCCGCGGGAAGTACTGCACGGGGATATTTCCGCTCAGCCACTGCTTGTACGTGTAGCCGGCTTTGAGCTCCGGATGGGTGAGCTTCCACGAGAGCGGCAGGTTCTGCCGCGTCATCGTGGCGATGACATATTTCGCCGCGACGCTCTCGGCGTTCTTCGGCACAGGCACAGTCGCCGGAGTCTTGCTCGCATCGACCGGCTGGCCCGGGCGCGTCCCCGGATGCTTCACGTCGGAGGTATTGCCGAAGTAGGCGATCAGGAAGGCGATTCCGCCCGCCACCAAGACGAGGGCAGCCAGGTACGGCAGAGCCTTCGTAACCCGACGGCCGAACGTGTGCTGAGGCTTGGTCGCAGCGAACTCACCCACTTGGACATAGTAGACGCGATTCACTCGGCCTAAGTTAGGCCTCGTCGGGCGAAGTGCTGCGCACTTCGCCCGAGTAGACCGTCAGGCGCGCCTGCGGCGCGCGTGACCTTTTTGAGGCCTTCGAGGGGATGGGCTTCTTCGATGTGGCGGTTGTGACGGCGCGGCCAAGCCGCGCCTTGGGCAATCTCAAGACCGATTGACGAACCGACCTAGGCGTGGCTCCGCCGCGCCGCCGATTTCCAAAGCTGAAGCGGCTCCCCTTGGCCGCCACCAACGGACACGCGCGCCGCAGGCGCGCCTGTCCGGTTTTATCGCGCGAAGTACGCAGTACTTCGCGCGAGGGAGAAACTCCCGTCAAAAGACGGGAGTTTCAACCCAAACGCCCCACACTTCCCGCAATGCGTCGCACATCTCGCCCATGGTCACGTAGGCGCGGGCGGCTTCGACGATCGGGGGCATCAGGTTCCGATCCTCGTGGGCGGCGTCCTCCTTCAGGCGCGCCAGCGCGGCGCTCGCGGCGGTCGCATCACGTCCGGCTCGGAGCGCCTGCACCCGCTCGATCTGCTTCGTCTCGAGCGCTGGGTCGATCCGGAGGATGTCGGGAGGCGGTTCGTTCTCGAGCTCGTAGCGGTTGACACCGACGACGATCCGCTGTTTCGCCTCCACCTCGGACTGGTAGCGGAACGACGCCTCCGCGATCTCACGCTGGAAGAAGTTCTCCTTGATCGCCGCGACGACTCCTCCGAGCTTCTCGATGCGGTCGAAGTACTCGTACGCCTCGGCCTCGAGCGTGTTCGTCAGATGCTCGACGTGGTACGAGCCACCGAGCGGATCGATCGTGTTCACGACTCCGGTCTCGTGCGCGATCACCTGCTGCGTGCGCAGCGCGATCCGAACGGCGTCCTCGGTCGGGAGCGCAAGCGCTTCGTCGAAGGAGTTCGTGTGCAGCGACTGCGTGCCGCCGAGAACCGCGGCGAGCGCCTCGAGCGCCGTGCGCACGATGTTGACCTCCGGCTGCTGCGCTGTCAGCGAGACGCCGGCCGTCTGGGTGTGGAAGCGCATCAGCCACGAGCGCGGGTTCCGCGCGCCGTAGCGCTCGCGCAGCTCGCGCGCCCAGATCCTGCGTGCCGCGCGGTACTTCGCGATCTCCTCGAAGAAGTCGAGGTGCGCGTTGAAGAAGAAGGAGAGGCGCGGCGCGAAGTCGTCGACGTCCAATCCCCGTTCGATCGCCCAGTCGACGTACGTGAAGCCGTTCGCAAGCGTGAACGCGAGCTCTTGAGCCGCGTTCGAGCCCGCCTCGCGGATGTGGTAGCCGGAGATCGAGATCGGCTGCCACTTCGGCATCTCCTGCGCGCAGAACTCGATCATGTCGGTGACGAGCCGCATGCTCGGCTCTGGCGGGAAGATGAACTCCTTCTGCGCGATGTACTCCTTGAGGATGTCCGTCTGGATCGTCCCGCGGAGCTCGGAACGCGCGACGCCCTGCTCCTCGGCGACGCAGATGTAGAACGCGAGCAGCATCGCCGCGGGCGAGTTGATCGTCATAGACGTCGAGACCTCGCCGAGGGGGATGCCGTCGAACAGCGTCTCCGTGTCCGCCAGCGAGTCGATCGCGACGCCCTCGCGACCGACCTCGCCGAGCGAGCGCGGCGAGTCGGAGTCGTGGCCCATGAGCGTCGGCATGTCGAACGCCGTCGAGAGGCCCGTCTGGCCGTGGTCGAGCAGGTAGCGGAAGCGCTCGTTCGTCTCCTCGGCGGTACCGAAGCCGGCGAATTGCCGCATTGTCCAGAGGCGCCCGCGGTACATCGATGGGTACACGCCGCGCGTGAAGGGATACACGCCCGGGTAGCCGAGGTCGCGGTCGTGGTCGATCTCGACGTTGTCGGGGGAGTAGAGGGGCTCGTTCTCGAGCCCTGAGATCGTCGAGAAGAGCTCGCCCTGCCGCTCGGGCGAGGCCTCGTACAGCTCCTTGCGCCAGGCCTCCGTGCCGGAGAGCGAGCGTGGATCCTCAGTCGTCGCCATCTGGAGCCATTGTAGGAGCGCCTGGTTTCCAGAGGATCTCGGCCCCGCCGTTCGCGGCGCGCGCGAGGATGAACAGGAGGTCGGAGAGCCGGTTCAGGTACACCGGAACGAGCGGATTGACCCGCTCGACCGCAAGTGCCCGGCGCTCCGCGCGCCGGCAGATCGCGCGCGCGAAGAAGAGGCGCGCCGCGAACTCGCTCCCTCCGGGGAGGACGAAGCTCTTCAGCGGCTCGAGCTTCGCGTTCGCCTCGTCGCACTCGGCCTCCAGGCGGTCGATCGAATCCTGGGCGACGCGGAGCCTGCCGTCGTCCTCGACGAACGGCACCGAAAGGTCGGCGCCCAGGTCGAAGAGCTCGTTCTGCACGTGCTCGAGCGAGGCGCTCGACTCCACAGCGAGCGCCCAGCCGAGCGCGGAGTTCAGCTCGTCGACGTCGCCGATCGCCTCGACGCGCGCGTCCGTCTTGGAGATGCGCGACCCGTCGCCGAGGCTCGTCTCGCCCGCGTCGCCGGTGCGCGTGTAGATCCGCGTCAGCCGGACGGGCTCGTCACGTTTGCGCATGGCCCTAGGTTACGGCCGCCGAATCGGATGGGTTGCCCGG
This sequence comes from Gaiellaceae bacterium, assembly GCA_036380275.1. Taxonomy (GTDB): domain Bacteria; phylum Actinomycetota; class Thermoleophilia; order Gaiellales; family Gaiellaceae; genus DASVFB01. The sequence continues at coordinate 12,452 of DASVFB010000126.1, forward strand.
TGGCGCGCCGACTGCTCGCTCGCCGCACAGCCTGAACCCATGACGACGGCAGCTCGAGCCCATAATTGGCGGCAGCCACTCGCGCAGAAGTGTGACGCCTTGGTGACGCCGCTCAGCGTTCCGCTCTACGATTGCAATGCGCCACGGACCCAGACCGAACATGTCTGGTGGCAGCCACCGTCACGGAGGTGTGCCTCGTTCGCGCCACAGTCGTCCGCTGCGCGGCGGCGGTCAGCGCGAGGCGGGGGCGGCCGCTCGCTCCGCCTGGCCGAGGATCTGGCGCGCGATCACGAGACGCTGGATCTCGCTCGTCCCCTCGTAGATCTCCGTGATCTTTGCGTCTCGGTAGTAGCGCTCGACGGGAAACTCTTTCGTGTAGCCGTAGCCGCCGAGGATTTGGATCGCCTCCGCGGTCTGACGACGCGCCATCTCGGACGCGAACAGCTTCGCCTTGGCGCCCTCCTCCGTGTGCGGCGCGCCGGTTGCCTTGAGCCACGCCGCGCGATAGACGAGCAGGCGCGCGGCGTCGATCTCGGTGGACATGTCGGCGAGCTTCCACTGGATCGCCTGGAAGTTCGAGATCCGCTGCCCGAAGGCGTGGCGCTCCTGCGCGTACGAGCGCGCCACGTCGTAAGCCGCCTGCGCGATGCCGAGCGCCTGCGCGGCGATCCCGATCCTGCCGCCGTCGAGAGTCGCCATCGCGACGGTGAAGCCTTTGTTCTCCTCGTGCAGGAGGCGGTCGCGGGCCACGTGCGCGCCTTCGACGACGATGTCGTTCGTCGCCGAGGAGTTGAGTCCGAGCTTCTCCTCGTCGCGCGTGACGCGAACGTGGTCGGCGTCGAGGATGAAGGCGGACACGCCTCGCGCGCCGTCGGTCGACTCGTCGGTGCGCGCGAAGAGGAGGAACGTGCCCGCGTAGCGGCCGTTGGTGATCCACTGCTTCGCGCCGGTGATCGTCCAGCCGTCCGCGGTCGGCTCGGCCCTCGTCCGTAGCGAGCCGGCGTCGGAGCCCGCTTCCGGCTCGGTGAGGGCGAAGGCGCCGATCACTTCTCCGCGAGCGAGCGGCGGGACGAAGCGCGCCTTCTGCTCGTCGCTGCCGAAGACGAGGATCGGTAGGGTCGTCGCGCTCGTGTGCACGGCAACCGTCACGCCGACTCCAGCGTCGGCTCGCGACAGCTCCTCGAGGACGAGGATGTACGAGACGAAGTCGGCGCCGGCGCCGCCGTACTCCTCGGGCACGCACGCGCCCATCAGCCCGAGCTCGGCAAGCTGTCCGAAGAGCTCGCGCGGGAAGAGATGTTCGCGATCCCACTCCGCCGCGTGCGGCTCGATCCGCTCACGGGCGAAGTCGCGAGCGAGCGCCTGAATCTCCCGCTGCTCAGAGGTCAGCTCAAAATCCACACCTGCAGTCTAAGTTTTCGAAGTTGACCCTCTCGCCTGCAGCGCGGCTACGCCGCGCTGCACATTGACGACGATCGGCGCAGCGCGCCCTCAATGACAACAATTGGGCACGTGCGCCTAAGGCGCGCCTGCCCGGTCTTCATCGCGCGAAATGCGCAGCATTTCGCGCGAAGCGAGCACGCGACAGCGTGCTAAGCGACTTCTGAGCGGATCTCGCGCAGTGCGACGTCGCGCTCGCGGAACGCGTCGACAACCTCGGGGTCGAACTGCTTCCCGGACTGGTCGGCGATCTCCTCGACGGCATAGGACCACGGCTGCTGCCTGCGGTACGGCCGATCGCTCGTGATCGCGTCGAGCGCGTCCGCGACCGCGAAGACGCGCGCGCTGAGGGGGATCTGGTCGCCGACGAGCCCGTCCGGGTAGCCGTCTCCGTCCCAGCGCTCGTGGTGCGAACGAATGACCGACAGGCATTCGGGGCTCATGAAGGAGACTCCCTCGAGCATCTGCTCGCCGAGCACGGTGTGCGTCTCGATCAGACGTCGCTCGGCAACCGACAGTGGCGCGGGTTTCTGGAGCACCCGGTCAGGGATCCCGATCTTGCCGAGGTCGTGCAGCAGGAAGCCGTACTCGATGCTCGGATCGTTCAGCAGCTCGGGGGCGCACACGCCTGCGAGCTCGACGGCGTAGAGCTGCACGCGCTGCGAGTGGGCGCGCGTGCCCGTGTCCTTCGACTCGAGCGCGCCGGCGAGCGCGGCGACGGTGTCGTGATACGCGGCATTGAGCAGCGACCGCTGCTGGCGCTCGATCTCGAGGAGGTGCCGGAGGTCGTTCGCGTACAGCAGGAGCTGTTCCTCCGAGTCGACGCTTCGCGGCGGCCGGAGCGGCACGCCGTTCATTCCGCCGGCGAGGCGCTCGACGACCGACAGCAGCTCGAGCGGGCTGAAGGGCTTCTTGATCAGTGCGTCGGCGCGCGAGCCGTGAAGATCCCCAAGCTCCGAGCCGGTGAGGAGGACGATCGGAATGTCGCGCGTCTGCGGCGCACTCCGGAGCGCTCGCGCGTACTCGAGCCCGTCGATCCCCGGCATGAGAACGTCGAGCACGATCACGTCCGGCTTGCAGGCGGAGATGCGACGAGCAGCCATCGCCGCGCTGTCGGCCTCGTCGAGCTCGAGGTCGAAGATCTCGAACGTCGTGCGGAGTAGTTCCCTTAGGCCTGGGTCGTCATCGACTAACAGTAAGCGCATGCGGCATTCACCCCCTCTCCGTTGTCTGCCCTTCGCCGTGATTCTCGTCAATCCCCCGAACGGGGGAGGCTGCCTCAGTAGGCATAGAAGCCGCGGCCGCTCTTCCGCCCGAGCCGCCCGGCCTGCACGTACTGGCGGAGCAGCGGGCACGGCGCATACTTGGAGTCGCCAAGGCCCTGGTGGAGGACCTCCATGATCGAGACGCACGTGTCGAGGCCGATCAGGTCTGCGAGCGCGAGCGGACCCATCGGGTGCGCAAAGCCGAGCCGCGCAATCGTGTCGATCGCCTCCGCGTCGGCGACTCCCTCCATCAGCGCGTACGCGGCCTCGTTGATGAACGGCATCAGAATCCGGTTCGAGACGACCCCGGGGAAATCGCGCGCTTCCGCCGGCTCCTTGCCGAGGTCGCGCGCGAGCTGGACGATCGCGGCTGCGGTTTCGTCGGAGGTCTGCACGGCCCGGATCACCTCGACGAGCTTCAGCATCGGGACTGGGTTGAAGAAGTGCATGCCGATGACGCGCTCGGGCCGTTGCGTGACCGCGGCGAGCGACGTGATCGGGATCGACGACGTGTTCGAGGCGAGAATCGCACGAGCAGGCAGCACGCTGTCGGCGCGGCGGAAAACGTCCTCCTTCGTCTCAGCGTCCTCCACGACGGCCTCGATCAGCAGGTCGGCCTCGACGAGGTCTTCGGCCGGCGTGACGCGCGCGAGCACCTCGTCGGCCGAGGCGCCGCCTTTCTCGGCGAGCCGCT
>DASVFB010000127.1:0-2029 GCA_036380275.1 Gaiellaceae bacterium
TCATGAGTGTCCCACACGCCCTGCTCGCCCTGCTCAGCGAAGGCCCGAAGTACGGCCTCCGGCTGCAGAACGAGTTCGAGTCGCGGACGGGCGAGGTCTGGCCGCTGAACGTCGGACAGGTCTACACGACGCTGCAGCGCCTCGAGCGCGACGGGCTCGTCGAAACGGACGACGGCGAGGGCGAGCGGTCGCGAAAGCGGTACAGGATCACCGCCGCCGGCGCCGAGGAGCTACGCGATTGGCTCCGCACGCCGCCCGACCTCGTGCCTCCTCCGCGCGACGAGCTCGTGATCAAGGTGCTCGTCGCGTTGCAGATCCCGGGGATCGACGTCCACGAGATCCTGCAGGACCACCGCCGTCACACGATCGAGGTCATGCAGCGCTATACGCAGGTGAAGGCGACGGCTGCGGAGGACGACGTGCCGCTCGCGCTCGTCGCCGATGCCGAGCTCTTCCGGCTCGAGGCGATGGTCCGCTGGCTCGACGCCGCCGACGTCCGCCTGAAGCAGCGGCCCTCCCCCACACCGGTCGAGGTGGCCGACCCGACTTTCGAACCAACACCGCCGATGGAGGTCTCGCAATGAGCAGCGCACTCGAACTACGCCAGGTATCGAAGGTCTACGGCTCCGGGCCGACCGAGGTGCACGCGCTCCGCGACGTCGACCTCTCGGTCGAGCGCGGCGAGCTCGTTGCGATCATGGGGCCAAGCGGTTCCGGAAAGAGCACGCTCTTGACGATCGCCGGCAGCCTCGAGCAGCCGAGCAGCGGCGAGGTGTTGGTGGAGGGCGTCGACCTCGCAAGCGTCTCTCGGTCGGATCAGGCGAGGATGCGACGGCAGTCGATCGGTTACGTCTTCCAGGACTTCAATCTGCTCCCGGGTCTGACAGCGATCGAGAACGTCGCCCTGCCACTCGAGCTCGACGGCATCCGCGCCAAAGCCGCACGAACGACGGGACTGAAGGCGATGGAGGAGCTCGACGTCGACGAGCGCGCCGATCGCTACCCGGACGAGCTATCGGGCGGCGAGCGCCAGCGCGTCGCGATCGCGCGTGCGATCGTCGGCGAGCGCGGACTGCTTCTGGCCGACGAGCCGACCGGCGCTCTCGATTCCGTGAACGGCGAGGCGGTCATGCGCCTCCTGCGCACGGCCGCGCATCGCGGCGTTGCAGGTGTCGTCGTCACTCATGAGGCGCACCTCGCGTCCTGGGCCGACCGCGTCGTCTTCCTGCGCGACGGCCTTGTCGTCGACCAGACCGTCTCGCCTCGCGGCCCGGAGTCACTTCTCGTAGCGCGATGAGTGCGGTCTCTCATCCGGCACTAGGCGGAACGAGAAACGGCGGCGTCGCCGCCCGCCGTGCCGTCACCCGGTGGGCCCGGCGCATGTTCCGGCGGGAATGGCGGCAGCAGCTCCTGGTCGTGACGCTCCTCACCGTCGCCGTCGCGGCCGCGATCGGCAGCATCACGCTCGTCCACAATACGGACGCTGCGACCAACTCCGAATTCGGCTCGGCCAATACGGTGCTCGAGTTCGACGGCACTGACAGGCCCAAGCTCGAAGCCGGGCTCGCCACCGCCAAGAAGTCGTTCGGAACGACGGACGTCATCGGCCACCGCTCGGTTGCCGTCCCCGGCAGCGTCGACAAGGTTGACTTCCGCGCACAGGATCCGAACGGCGCGTACGGCGGCGAGCTCCTCGCGCTTCACAGCGGTCGCTACCCGGACGGCCGCGGCGAGGTCGCCGTCACGGACGGAGTGGCGAAGCTGCTGGGGCTCGACCTCGGATCAACCTTGGCGCTCGGCGGTACGCGGTGGACTGTCGTCGGCATCGTCGAGAATCCACGCAAGCTCAGCGACGAGTTCGCACTCGTATCGCCTTCGTTCGCGAGTCCGCCGGACCACGTCTCGGTTCTGGTCGACGCGAACGACGCATCTTTTCTCTCCTTCTTTCACTCCATCGACCAAGACCGCTCTGGCTTCGCGGGGATGATGAGGATCGGCAACGACGGACCGTCGAACACTTTGGCGATGT
>DASVFB010000128.1:0-6390 GCA_036380275.1 Gaiellaceae bacterium
ACTGCCCGCGTTCCCGCTCCTGCTGCCGATCGCCGTTGCGCTTGCACATGCGCGCGCGCGCGTGGCCGCCGTCGTCCTACCCGCGCTCGCGCTCGCATCGGCGTGGTACGGGGGCTATCTGTTGCTGCTGTGGACCGTCTCGTTCTGACGGCTGCCGGTTTCGGCCGGCAGCCGGAGGGAGAAGCGCGTGCCGCCCGGTTCGCTACGCACCGACACAACGCCTCCCATCGCGCGCGCGAGCTCGTCGACGATCGCGAGGCCGAGCCCCGTTCCGACGGGGCGCGTACCCGCGTAGCGAGAGTGGAGGAAGAAGCGCTCGAACGCGCGCGGCACCTCGTCGGGTTTCAGACCGGGGCCTTCGTCCTCGACCGCGAGCAAGCCCGGGCGGACGACGATCCGGACGGAACCGCCCGGCGGTGAGACGCGGAGTGCGTTCTCGACGAGGTTGGAGAGTGCCTGGAGCACTCGGTCGGCGTCGCCGCGCGCGAAGGCGGTATCGGCTGCATCGAGCGAGAGCTCGATTCCGTAAGACTCAGCCTGAGCTTCGTGGCGCCCGATGCAGTCGGTCGCGATCGCGCCGAGGTCGAGCGGCTCGCTTCGAACCGCGAACTCGTGGCGGTTCATCCGCGCGAGATCGAGCAGGTCGCGCACGAGCCGGTCGAGCCGCCGGCCCTCCCTGGCGATGGTCGCGGAGGCCGTCTCGACGTCGACTGCGCCGTCGGCAAGGCCTTCCGCGTACCCGAGGACGGCGGTGAGCGGCGTCTTCAGCTCGTGGCTGACCGAGAGGAGGAACGCGCGCTCGGCGTCGCGCGCGTGCTCGAGCTGGATCGCCATGTCGTTGAAGGACTCCGCGAGCGACGCGAGCTCGGCTGCGCCCTCTGCGGGAATCGCGCCTGGGTTCACGCCGGCCGCGAGGCTGCGGCTCGCGTCGGCGACACGCCGAACCGGCCTGGCGATCCTCCGTGCGAGCAGGAACGAGATCGCGGCCGCGAGCGCCACGCTGATCGCCGCGGCGAGCAGCAGTCCTTCGAGGTAGGGGCGCCAAGCCGCCGCGCCGACCACGCGCGGACGCAGCAGCACAAGCGCGCGTCCCGCGACCGGGCGGGCGGCGTAGAACCAGTCCTTGCCGTCCACCGAGATCGTGCCGTCACTTCGGCCCGATGTGCGGACGCGCGATGCCGCGTCGCCGGGCAGGTACTTCGACGGCCGGCCGAGTGGCGCCACGATCGCGCGCTCGTCCTGGCGCGCGAGAAACGTGCGTATCGATTCGAGATGGCCGAGCGGGAGGAGCGCGACGCGCTCGCGCTCGGCGAGGAGGTCGGCCTGTTGCGCGACGTCCTGGAGCACGGAGCGGTCGACCGCTCGCCGCGTGAGCACGGCGCCGACCACGAGCGAGATCGCGGCGGCGACTAGAACGACGACGACGATCGCTGCAAGGAGCTGCATCCGCAGGCTGCGCGGCGCGGAGAACTTCAGAACCCGACTCATACGCGCGCGGCCTTGTAGCCGGCGCCGCGCACGGTCCGGATCAGCTCCGGGCGGCCGAGCTTGCGGCGAAGCGACGCGACGTGCATGTCAACGGTGCGCGTCCCGCCTGGAAACGCGAGGCCCCAGACGCGGTCGAGCAGCAGCTCGCGCGTCAGCACTCGGTCTGGGTTGCCGAGGAGAATCGTGAGCAGGTCGAACTCCTTAGTCGTCAGCTCGACGGGGACGCCGGCGACGGTCGCCTCCCTCGCGTCGCGTCGGACGACGACGTCGGCGAGCGAAAGCTCGGGCTCGTCCAGCCACGTCTCGGTCCGGCGGAGCACCGCCTTCACGCGTGCGAGCAGCTCGCGCGGAGAGAAGGGCTTGGTCACATAATCGTCGGCGCCGAGCTCCAGGCCCGTGATGCGGTCGGGCTCCTCGTCGCGTGCGGTGAGCATCACGACGGGCACGCGGGAGTGCTCGCGGATGCGGCTGCAGACGTCGAAGCCGTCGATGTCCGGCAGGCCGATGTCGAGGACGACGACGCGGACGGGGTTTCGCTCCAGCTCCTTGAGTGCCTCCTCGCCGCTGCGCGCCCGAACGATCGTGAATCCGTCGCGTTCCAGGTAAGAGCGGACGAGCGTGGCGATGCTGTCTTCGTCTTCGACCACGAGCGCGGTGCCTGCGCGCGGGAGGTCTTGCATCGGGGCTAACGCGTCGCCTGAACGATTGAGGCGGCCGTGTCGCCGTCTCGCACCGTCGTCGCCGTGAAGCCTCGGCGAAGCCGGGTGAAGGGAACGCTGCCGCCGCCGAGCGTGATGTTTGCGCTCGGCGACACGGCAACGGTGACGAGCGTCCCGTCGCGCTCGAGCAGGGTCAGGCTCATGGTCGCCCGCGCGATCCCGCGGATGCGGCCACGGTCGACGCGGTAGTCGTGAATCGTCCCTGCCTCGTTCGTCACCACCTCGGCGCGTACGAGCTTGGGGCCGAAGAAGAAGTTGCCGAGCGACGCGCCCGGCCCGGCGGCGCCCGCCTGGACCAGCGCGAGCGCGACGATCGCCGTCGCGGCCGATGCAAGTGCGATCAGGCGTCGCATGCCCGCATTGTCCAACTGAATCATGAGCATTCGCCGTTCGGCCGTGTAAGCAACACGTAAAGCGTGGAGGCCGGTGCGACGCCGGCCTCCACGCTGTGTAGCGGCACGATCAGCTCGTGACGGACGTGTTCGCCGGCTCGTGCTCGCCGACGTGCCGCGCGGGCGTCGACTCGACCTGGCTGAGAGTCGAGTGTCTGGGCGCGCGGATTCTGATCGTGACCCGCTCTCCGACCGTGAGCTGAGAGGGCGCGATCACGGACGGAACCTTGCCTTGCCAGAGGAGGAAGATCGTCTCCGGGCCGTAGGTGAACGTCTGCTGGTTGGACTGGCCGATCAACGTCCTGAGCGCCAGTCGGTTACCCCCGCGGACGTTGAGCGTCAGCGAGCTCGCGCCGGCCGGCGCAGCGAGGGTTCCCCGGTAGAGGAACAACGGCCGGGTTGGGGGCGTGGGCTCGCTGACGCGGTCGGACACGATGCTCGCGGGCCGGGCTTCGACCTGCGCGAGCGTGGCCCGCCAGGGCGCATGAAGACGGATGACGATCCAGTCGCCTGCGGTGAGATCGTTCGAGTGCACGACCGTCGGCACGCCGTGCGACCACTTGAGGAACTCAGTGCCCGTGCCGACCGCGAACGTCTGGTTGACGCTCGCGCCGAGCATCTTCTGCAGGGCGATTCTGTTTCCGCCCTCGACCGAGATCGAGACCGACGTCGCGTTCGCGGGCGGAGCCGCGAGCAGATGCCCGCGAAAGACGTAGCGGGCTCCCGGGCCGGCGCCCTGCGCCGCACTCACGGCGAGGAGTGCCAGGCACAGTGCCGCCAGAAGTCCGATCGTTCTCTTGCTCGTCATCGCCTACCTCCGTAATCGGGATCGAGTCTCACTGTCCCCGGCGCCGGTCAGTTCCCGGTGAAGCCTGCGTAAGACGGAGGTAAAACGATGTGGACGAAGGGCTTGCGCCCCTCGTCCACTATCTCGACGGTTCTAGTAGCCGCCTCCGACCCCGGAGCCGCCTCCGCCGTACGTGACGATCAGGGCGACGGCGATGACGGCGATGATCGAGATCGCGCCGAGCACCATCCAGCGCTTGCGACTCCACGACCTCATGCCGTCTCTCCGGGCCCACTGTGTCTCGAGTGTGGCCACGAATGCCACCTCCTTCGGTCCCTTGTCGTTTCTTTCGTGTATGCAGGACTACGGTCGCCGCGCCGTCATGGATTGGAGCAGTCGACGTTTACGTAGCCGGAGCGGAACGCGCGCTGCTCCCCGGTCTCCAAGTCATACGCATGGCGCCAGATGCAGCCGGTGTCGTTCGTCAGCAGGTGGATCGAGACGGAAGTCTCGGAGGACGTCGTGCGCACGCGATGGATGTCGTTCGCCGGCGGAAGCAACGCGTAGAAGTCGCCCGGTGCGAGCGCGCGGCGTTCGGCGAGCTCGAGCCCGCCGTCGCGAGTCGCGTAGATCTCCTCGTCCTGCGTTCCGCGGTACAGCCCGACCAACCCCCACGCGAGATGGTCGTGCACGGGCGTCTCGACGCCTGGCGGTACGACAAGCGAGAACAGCGAGAGCGAGCCGTCACCGGCGCGGAAGAGCAACCACTGGCCGATCCCGCCGCCCATGCCGCTCTCCGGCGCATCCGACGCGTACTCGTCGGGAAGCCAGGCCGTGTCACGGAGCAGCTCGGTGAAGGCGGGCCGGATGGTGTCGCAGGCTTCCTCCGGCGAGCGTGCCGTCGAGATTGCGTTGCGGACACCGGCGACGAACTTTTGGACGGTTGTGGTGTCGAGGATGAACTCGTCGCTACTCAAGGTGCGCTCGAGCGAACTCGCGCATCGCGCTCTCGTTCGGGAACGTGACGACGGCGCCTTCGGCTCCGGCGTCGAGCATCGCGTCCACGTTGTCCGGCGTCGTCCGTGGGATCACGCGAAGGTCGGGATGCTCCTCCTTGACGCTGCGCACGTGCGCGACGTCGGACCCACGCGACGGGTGCCACGCGTCGCCGAGCTCTCGCGCGCGTCGCAGCGCCTGCGGCGAGCTGCCGCCGACCCAGACCTCGGGTAGCGGCTCGGGGAGCGGCTGCGCCGTCGCGTCCCGAAAGGACCAGAAGCGGCCGTCGAACGAGGGCTCGCCGCGCCAGAGCGCGCGGACCAGGCGGATCGCCTCGTTGCCCCGGCGTCCGCGGCCCTCGAACTCGACGCGCATGAACTCGTACTCGTCTCGATGCCAACCCATGCCGACGCCGAGCGTGACCGTGCGGCCGGCGAGCTCCTGCAGCGTCACCACCTGCTTCGCGAGGTGGAATGGGTTGTGTAGCGGCAGGATCACAACGGATGTTCCAAGTGCGATGCGCTCTGTCCAGCCCGCGATCCAGCCGAGCGTGACCAGGGAGTCGTACACGCGGCCGTACGGATCCACTCCTTCGGGGCCGACGACGATGTGCTCCGTCGTCCACACCGAATCAAAGCCGAGCTCCTCCGCCAGTTCGGTGGTGCGGCGGATCCCCTGAGGCGACGAGCCCGAGCCGTAGTTCGGCAGGATCACGCCGAAGTGCATCACGCGAGACTAGACGATTGATTCCCAATTCAACGCACTCGCGGCTGGGGGCCTGCACGCGGCGCATCGCACCCGCCTCGTCCGGCGCCAAGGCAGCTAGCCTTGCCGCCGGACGAGTCGTCCACGCTGCTTGGTGCATGCCCTCCCCGCGAGCACGCTAATTGGGAACCAATCGTCTAGCCGGGGCGCGCGTCGCCAGGTTGGCGACAACCGATCCGGACGGGAGGCTCCATCTCGTCCCGATCGTGTTCGCCGTCGAGGGCGACACACTCTACTCGGCCGTCGACCGGAAGCCGAAGCGCTCGCGGACGCTCCGCCGGATCGAGAACGCGCGCGCCCGCCCCGACGTGACGATCCTCGTCGACCACTACGAGGAGGACTGGACGCGGCTCTGGTGGATCCGCGTGCGCGGCCACGCGAGGGTTCTCGACGACGGTAACGAGCGCGCGCATGCGCTGGCGTTGCTGACCGTCAAGTACGAGCAGTACCGCGCCGAGCCACCGGACGGCCCGGTGCTCGCGGTCGACATCACCGACGTGCGCGAATGGACCGCCTAGTCGCGCTGCCTGCGGAGGGACGCGAGCTCGCTGCGGAGCGTGGCGACCTCGTCCTTCAGCTCGGTGAGCGCGTGCTCGACCTCGGTTAGCCGGTCGTCCTCCACCGCGTGTGCCGGCTCTTCGCTGGGAGCGGGAGCGTCGCCGCCGAGCAGGTGCTCGTAACGCTGCTCCTTCTGCCCTGGACGCCGCGGCAGGCGCGCGACGAGCTCGCGCTCGATCAGGCCGTCGAGCACGCGCTCGATGTCGTCGAGGCCGGCGAAAGCATGGAGCCGCGGCGTTCGCTGCTTCAGCTCGCCGGGCGTCTGCGGCCCGCGCAGCATGAGCACGCAGAGCACGGCGATCTCTTCGTCCGACAGGCCGAGCGCCTCGTCGAACAGGTGCCGGAATTTGACCGCTCGGCTGCCAGGCCCGCTCGCGAGCCGCGTCCATCCCTTACGCGAGAGGCGGTCCAGCGCAGCGCGGATCGTCGGATCGTCGTACTCCACGACGGGCTCGCGGTTGGTCGACTGGTTACAGGCCAGCCGGAGTGAGTTCAGCGACAGGGGATACGCCTCGGGCGTCGTCCGCTGCTTCTCGATCAGGCACCCGAGCACGCGCAACTCGACCGCGTCGGCGTCCACAGTGGCAGCCTATGCAGAATGACGGCATGCGACGCTTTCACTCTCCGGAGACGCTTCCGCCTCCGTTCGGGTACAGCCACGTCGTCGAGGTCCGGGCGGGCCGCG
>DASVFB010000129.1:0-3025 GCA_036380275.1 Gaiellaceae bacterium
GTCTCGTCGACCGGCGTGGCCGGGTTCACTCTCGGCGGCGGCATCGGCTGGCTGATGCGGAAGCACGGCCTCGCCTGTGACAACCTCGTCAGCGCCGACGTCGTCACCGCCGACGGCCGGCTCGTGCACGCGAGCGAGAGCGAGAACGCCGATCTGTTCTGGGGGCTGCGCGGCGGCGGCGGCAATTTTGGGATCGTCACGCAGTTCGAGTTCGAGCTCCACTCGGTTGGCCCGACTGTCTACGCCGGGCCGATCTTCTACTCGGCCGACGCCGACGGCGATCTCTTGCGCCTGTTCCGCGAGTGGGCGCCGGGCGCGTCCGACGACGTCACCGCTGTCATCGACCTCACGACCGCACCGCCCCTGCCGGTGATCCCGGAGGCGTGGCACGGGAAGAAGGTTGCTGCGTTCATCGCGACCTCGGCCGGACCGGTCGAGGAGGGAAACGGTCACGTGAGCGAGTTTCGCGAAGTTGCCGAGCCCGTGGCCGACCTACTCGGTCCGATGCCGTACACGGTGATCCAGACCTTGATCGACCCGCTCTGGACGACGGGCATCCACGCGTACTTCAAGGCGACGAACCTCGCCCGGCTCGACGACGAGCTCATCGACCGGCTCTGCGAGCTCCACCGGCAAGCGCCCGGCCCGCAGTGCGAGATCCACGTCCACCAGATGGGCGGCGCGGTCGCCCGCGTGGGCGACGGCGACACGGCGTTCGCGGAACGCTCGATGCCCTACGTGCTCAATGCCGTCACCGGTTGGCACGATCCGGACGATGCAGACGCGCACATCAACTGGGCACGAGCGGTGATCGCTGCCGCGTCGGAAGCCTCGACCGGCCGGGCGTACGTCAACTTCCTGGGCGATGCGGACGCCGCACAGTCGTCGTACGGCGCCGAGACGTACAAGCGCCTCGTCCAGCTCAAGAACCAGTACGACCCGACGAACGTATTTCGGCTGAACCAGAACATCGAGCCGCGACCAGCAACGGACTAATGCAAACCCGAGTTCTCAAGCCGAAACACGCCCCGACCCTGCTCGTGAGGCCCCTGCGCAACGGCGACGTCCGCACCGTCATGGGCCTCTTCGAGCGTCTGGGCGAGCAATCGCGCCGCACCCGCTTCAACGGGCCGAAGCCGTGTCTGAGCGTGCCCGAGCTCCGGCAGCTCGCCTCGGTCGACTCGACCCACCACGTGCTCGTCGCCTACGTCGAGGGCGACCCGCAGGCTGTCGCGATCGCACGTCTCGTCCGCGAGGGCAGCAGCGCCGAGATCGCCTTCGCGGTCGCCGACGAGTACCAGGAGCGCGGGATAGGGTCGGCCCTCGCCGCGGAGCTGGTCACGGACGCCCGCGCGGCCGGCATCACGGAGATCACTGCTCTCGTGTCGAGCGACAACCCCGCGGCGGTCGCGCTGCTCCGCCGCATTGCTGGCGCGCTCGACATCCGCCGCGAAGGCCCCGAGCTCTCGATCCGGGTGGCAATCGCCTAGCGTCACTCGTACTCGAGCGCCCTGAGCGGGTTGAGCTTCGCAGCCCGGCGCGCGGGGAAGATCGCCGCCACGATCCCGACGAAGATCGCTGCGACCATGAAGATGCCGAGCTGAGTCCACGGCATGAAGAAATTGATCTCGTCGACGCGGGCGATCAGGAGGGCGGCCAGGATGATTCCGAGAATGAGCCCGATGACGGCGCCGATGAGAGAGGTGATGACGCTCTCGTGGCGGATCATCCGGCGCACTTGTCGGCGTGTCATGCCGATCGCACGCAGCATGCCCAGCTCCCGTGTCCGTTCGAAAACGGTGAGCACGAGGGTGTTCACGATGCCGAAGATGCTCACGAGCACGGAGAGCGCAAGCAGAACGTAGAGAACGTTGAGGACGCTTTTGAGCCCGGCGACCTGGTCTTTCTTGAACTGCTCTCCGTCCGCGACCTTCGCGTTCGGGAATCCCTTGAGGCTCGCCTCGAGCGCCGTCGTGTTCGCTTCTGTGACGCCGCCCTCCATCGTCACGAACGTGAAGATGTTCTTCGGCTGCGTGTAGTTGGCGTCGAAGGTCGCGGTCGAGATCGTCACGGGGCCGAACGGCGATCCTCCGGCGGGCGGCTTGAAGATGCCCTTCACGGTCAGCGGCAACGTCTTGCCGGTCGGCGTCAGGAGCAGGAACATCGACCCGGTCTTGAGGTCGTGGTTGTCGGCGAAGCCGTTGTCGACGAAGGCGCCTGATGCGCCGAGCGTGGAGAGGACGGCCTGCGAGCCCTCCTTCCAGTTGAGGTTGATGACCTTGCCGATCGTCGGGTCGACGGCGGTGAGCGTCCTCGTGTTGCTGTAGACGAGTGCGTCGCCGGCCCGGACGTCCGAGATCGATTCGAGACCCGACGTTTTCGCCGCGGCTTTCGACGCGCTGATCGGAATCGGCGAGAAGTTGTTCTGCGCTGTGATCGCGTAGAACTGGCCTCGAGCGAGGTCGTCCACCGCGCTGTTGAACGTGCCGATGATCGCGGCGGCCAAGGTCGCCACGAGGGTGACGAGCGCCAGGCCGATCATCAGGGCCGCAGCCGTCGAAGCCGTGCGCTGCGGGTTGCGCTGCGCGTTGTCGCGTGCAAGCACCCCTGCCGCTCCGCCGAACTCCTTTGCAGGCCAGCCGAGGACGCGGGCGAGTGGCGCGACAACAAAAGCTGACACGAGCGCGACTCCGATGAAGATGAGCAGGGCGCCCACTCCCATCCAAAGCAGCACCTGCGTCGTTCCGAGGCTCTTGCCGAAGAGGCCGTAGAGAAGCGCTGCGAAGCCGAGGAGCGCGGTCGCCCCGGCGCCGACGCCGCGGAAGCGGTGGAATCGCCCGACCGGCAGCGTGGCTCCCTCCTGCACGGCGGCGATCGGAGGCACCCTCGTGGCGCGAAGCGCCGGCCGAAGGCTGGCGAGCAGAGTGACGAGGATGCCGACGACGAGCGCGACGACGATCGTGCGGGTCTCGACCGTGATGCCGTTGTTGGGCAGCGTGAAGCCGACTGCATCGAAGAGCTTGAA
>DASVFB010000130.1:0-9218 GCA_036380275.1 Gaiellaceae bacterium
AGGTCCCCCGCGTCCAGTACGTGCCAATCGCCGTCGCCCGGACGAAAATGCCGGTCCCCCATTTGCTCGTCGATCCATCACCGGACGGGCCGGTGACATTCCGACCGCCAGCGTTAAGTCCGTCGATTTCAAACACACACAGATTGCCTGGGCTTGCGCCAGGATTGCTTCCGTTGCCGGTGCAGCCAGCGGGTGTCGCTGCGCCCTCGTTGATGAAGTGTGCCGTTGGTGCTGCGGCGAGCGGATAGACGAACGATATTTCGCTCGTGGCCAGATCGAAGGCGGCCGGAGCAGTAGCGCCTGCCCAGAACCAGCCGCGGATCGTCTGGCCTGCGGGAAGCACAACCGGAAACGGACCTGCGGGCCCGGTTGCGCCCACCGCGCCAGCCGCGCCGGCCGCGCCGGCAGGCCCGGTCGCGCCGACGGCGCCTGCGGCGCCTGCTGGGCCCGGCGCACCGACGGCGCCACGTGCGCCTCGATTGCCCTTCAGAGCCTTCACCGCCTTCTTGGACAGGTCGGCCTTCTGGAGCGACCCGTTGATCACCGAAGCGGAGTTGACGCTGTTCTTCGGAGCGAGAGCAACGGCGGCATAGCCCGTCCCCCCGAGCGCCAGAAACAACGCGGCGAGCGAAATGATGGTGGCCAAAGACGGCCTACGTCTGACGATGCGATGCAAGACGGCCTCCCCCTTCCAAGGGCCGGTCCCTCCCCGGCCCGGCGTATAGGCATCGATCCTCGCGCGTCCGCCGGACGAGGTCAAGCCCACGATGGGGCTATCGCAGAGCGGCGGCGAGGCGCTCGAGCCCAAGATCGATGACCTCGTCAGGCGTCGCAAGCGACAGACGAGCCCACCCCGCACCCGCGGGGCCGAACCCTTCGCCGGGAGCGACGACGAGCCGCCGCTCCTCGAGCAGCCGCGACGGCGTCAGGTCATCGGGCAGACGAATCCATACGTAGAACGTGCCCTCACACGGCGCGGCGAGGTCGCCCACGGTTGCCAGCACTCGGTCGCGCCGGCGCTCGTAGAGGTGCGCGCGCTCGGCGACCGTCTCCT
Organism: Gaiellaceae bacterium; assembly: GCA_036380275.1. Classification (GTDB taxonomy): domain Bacteria; phylum Actinomycetota; class Thermoleophilia; order Gaiellales; family Gaiellaceae; genus DASVFB01. Next base: position 1,055 of record DASVFB010000130.1, read on the forward strand.
GCGGGCCCTTGAGGGCTGCGATCCCCGCCTGCTGGATCGGTGTGAAGATTCCGGCGCGGACGTGGTCCTGCAGCGTCGTCATGCGCGCGACGAGCTCGTCGTTGCCGACGACGAACCCGAGCCGCCAGCCGGCCATGCCGAAGCTCTTCGACATCGAGAAGAGCTCGACCCCGGCTTCGCGAGCGCCCGGCTCGGCAAGGAAACTGCTCGGCCGCCGCCCGTCGAAGACGAGGTCGCCGTACGCGAAGTCGTGGATGATCGCCGCGCCCGTCTCACCCGCGAACGCGATCGCCTCCGCGAACGCGCCGTCACGAACGGCAGCGGCCGTCGGGTTCGACGGATAGTTGAGGAAGACGGCGGCAACGCGCTCGCGCGGAACGAGATCGAAGCGCGGCGCGAACCCGCGTTCGGCGTCGAGCGGCAGCAACCCGAGCTCCGCTCCGGCTAGCGCGATCCCCGACGGGTAATCCGGGTAATACGGGTCCGGCAGCAAGACCGTGTCCCCGCGCTCGGCGAGGCAGAGGACGAGCTCGACGAGCGCCGATTTCGTGCCCGGGATGACCGCCACCTCGCTTTCGGGATCGATCGCGACGCCGTAGTGCTGCGCATAGCGGTCGGCGATCGCGAGCCGCAGCTCGGCCAGGCCCGCGAACGGCGCGTACCCGTGCACGCGCGCTGTCTGCTCCCGCGCCGACTCGACGAGCGCCTCGATCACGTGCGGCGGCGGCGGCACGTCGGGATTACCGCGGCCGAGATCGACGAGCGGCTCGCCGTCCTGCGTGGCTGCGTCCTGCACCTGCGCGAGCAAGCGCATGAAGTACTGCTCGGGAAGGCGGTCGAGCCGGTTCGGGCGCTTCACGGCGCCGAGCATAGGGCGGGGCGGATCTCTCCGCCCCGACTCGGGACGTCCAGGACGGTGCAACCGCTCCGTGAACGTTCCGTGTTCGTCGAGATTAACTCTTGACCGCCAAAAGAGAGGCCCCGCGCCCGGCAGAAAGCTCCGCAAATTCCGCGAATCCACGGCGGCCGAGCTCGGCGCGCAAACGCTCGGGAGGCACGTAGATCGGCGTCTCGTCGCCGGCCGAGTAGGCGATCAACACGTGCCCGCTCGGCGCAACGATACGGGCAAGCTCGTCGAAGAACGGGATCATGTTTCCGAGCGTAACCAGGTCGAAGGCGCCGTCACCGAACGGAAGCTTCTGCGCATCCGCCACCTGGTATGTGATCCGCGGCGAATCGGTGATCCGTCGCGCCTCCTCGATCATCTGCGTCGCTATGTCGGCGCCGACGACCTCCGCCTCGGGAAACCGCTCGGCAACAAGACGCGCAACCGCGCCCGTGCCCGTGCCGAGATCGAGCACGCGATGCGGCGGTGATGCGAGCGCGTCGAGACCCGCTTCGACGGGCGCGAGCGTGTCCGACATGCGTATCCCCTCCCAGACAGGCGCCAGCTTGTCGAACTGCGCGCGCATCGGCAGCCGGAGGATCCGCCACAACGCGGGCCACCGGACAACGGCGTCCGTGACGATGCGTGCGAAGCGCTGGCCGAACGTCATGGCTGCTCCAGGTGGAGAAGCACGTGCTGGCCGGGCTGCGCCGCGAACATGTCCGCCGCGCTTCCTCGGTTGATCGCGATCGCGATGTTGCGATACGAGTCTTCGTAGAGGACGATCTCGCCCGGTCGCGCATCGGCGTACGTCCGCGCCGCCGTCGCGTAGTAGCGCTCACCCGCGAGCTCGAGCTCGAAGCGCGTACCGGGGACGACACCGACCCGGTCGAGGTCGTCGCGCGTCATGTTGAGCTGCATGTTCCCGAAGCGATCGACGTACAGCACGGTCGCGTCGACGACGCCGCTGCCCACGACCGGAGTCGGGAGGTCGAGACGTACGAGGGCGTCCGGCGACAGCGGAGGTCCGAGCTCCGCGGGCTCGACGCCGAGCGCGAGGTGAGCGGCGGCGGGCGAGAACAGATCCCGGCCGTGGAACGTCCTCGAAACCGGTTCGAGTGCGTAGGCAGGATTTGCGAGCTCGTGCGCGCTCTCGATTCCACCGAGCTCAGCGGCAGGCACGAGGAGCCCGTTGTCGGGGCCGACGAACAGCTCGCCGTCGGCGTCGCGAATGATCACGGGTCGCCTGGTTCCGCCGACTCCTGGATCGACGACGGCAAGGTGGACGCCGGACGGCAGGTACCGAAGCGTGTTGCGCAGGATCAGCGCGCCCGGCAGGACGGCCTGAGGCGCGATGCCGTGTGTGACATCGATGACCCCGACGTCAGGCGCGATGCGCTTCATCACGCCGTGACACGTCCCGACGAAGTCGTCGGTCAGGCCGAAGTCGGACAGAAACGAGATGAAGCGGCGTTTCACGATGACGACGCTAACGCCTCGACGGCCGCGACGAGCCCGTCGAGATCGTGTGTGAACGCCTCTGCGACGACGGTCAAGCCGACGCTCGCGGCGACGCGCGACGTTTGCGGGCCGATCGACACGGCAGGCGCGCGGCCGCCGATGCCCGCGTACGCGCGCGCGGCGGAACCGGAGGCGAGCACCACGACGTCACCGTCGGGCGGATCCGGTGCGAGAAGCCGCGTCGCATACAGCGGCACGAAGTCGGCTCCGAGCGCGTCGATGGGTCCGCGCCGCGAGTTCTCGGCCGCCGCGAAGAGCACGCGGCCTGCGGGCCGCGGAAACTCGGCGAGCAGCCCGTCTTGTGACGAGACCCGCGCGACGAAGCTCGGCTCGAGCCCGTGCTCGCGCAACCGCTCGGCGGTGCCCGGGCCGACGGCGGCGAGCTTCGGCAGGTTGCGCCCCCGGCGCGCGATCTCGTCCGCTCCGTTGGGACTGGTCACGACGACCCAGTCGTACCCTTCCGCGTCGATCGGCTCGTCGGACGTGCGCTCGATCTCGATCAGCGGGCACTCGACCACTTCGTGTCCCGTGAGCTCGAGTCGCGTAACAAGCGGCCCAGCCTGGTCGCGCGGTCGCGTGACGATCACCTTCATGACGCCGCAGCAAGCGTGGCGAGCTCACGACCAAGCGCCTCCGGGTCGCCACCGGTCACTCGGCGAACCCACGATCCGTCTTCGGCGGCGATCAGGCCGGTGAGCGTCGATCCGTCGTGGAACGCAGCCACCGGCGCGAGGCAGCCGCCGCCCACCGCCGCGACGCACTGCCGCTCCGCCTCGACGCGGCGCCGCGTCTCGGCGTGGTCCAGCGGCTGCACCAAGTCCTTCTCGCCGATGCGCACCTGTAGGGCGAGCGCACCCTGTCCCGCCTCGGGCAACAACTCAGCGGGAGCGAAGCGCCTGCCGATCTCGTCTCCGAGCCCAAGTCGGTCGAGGCCGCACGCGGCGAGCACGATCGCGTCGAGGCCGCGCTCGCCGCGCTTGCGCAACCGCGTGTCGATGTTGCCGCGCAGCGGCTCGATCGACAAATCGGGCACGAGTGCGAGCAGTTGCGCGCGTCGGCGCACCGACGCCGTGCCGACGCGCATGCCCGGCCGCAGCTCACTGGCGCCGCAGAGCGCGTCACGCGGGTCCTCGCGTTCGAGGTAGGCGCCGACCGCGAGCCCGTCCGCGTCGGTCGACGTCATGTCCTTGGCGGAATGCACTGCAACGTCGACCCGCCCTTCGAGCAGCGCCTCCTCGAGCTCCTTGACGAACACACCGCGCGAACCGATCTCGCCGAACGGCTTCGTGCGGTCGCGATCGCCCGCGGTTGTGATCGGCACGAGCGCGATCTCCAGGCCTGGGCGACGCAGACGTTCGGCGGCGAGGCCGGCCTGGGTGAGCGCGAGCCTACTGCCGCGGGAGCCGATGCGTACGAGCACGGCAGCTCGAAGAACCGGGCCTCGTCTGGCCGCACTTGATGCGCCACGGCCGAACACGCACGAACGCGCTCGGGACTTGCACAGGGAGCGGCCGACCGGTCAGTCCGCGTACGGCCTGCGTCATCGCTCGTCCTCGAGTCCGAACAAATGCCGCACCGCGTCAGCATAGAGGACCGCGTCAGATGCCGCGGCTGCCTCTTTCATGCGCACCGTCGGCAGATGCAAGAGCTTGTTCACGATCTGCGACGTGATCGACTCGACGGCCGCACGTTCACGCTCGCTCAGCTTCGCCTTCGACAACTCCGCGGAGCGGATCGCCTCCGCGCGCGCACGCAGAGAGGCGATGGTCGGCACGACTTCGAGCGACGCCTGCCACGCGCGGAACCGCTCAGCCTCGCCCGCGACAATCGCCTCGGCGCGTTCGGCTTCGCGCCGCCTTCCCGAGAGACTTGCTTCGACCACAGCCTCGAGATCGTCGATGTCGTACAGGTAGCAGCCGTCGATCTCGTTCACTGCAGGATCGATGTCGCGTGGGACAGCAAGGTCGATGAGGAAGAGCGGCCGCCCCTTGCGCTCGCGCACGTCGTCGGGGCCGATCAAGAACCCGGGAGCGCTCGTGCACGCGACGGCGACGTCGGCAGAGACAAGCTCGTCCGCGAGCCGCTCGATCGGCACAGCGGTCGCGCCGATCTTGCTCGCGAGCTCGCGGCCACGCTCGTCGGAGCGGTTCGCAACGGCGACGAACTCCGCCCCGCGCGCGGCAAGACCCCGGGCGACGAGCTCGCCGACCTTGCCGGCGCCGACAATGAGCACGCGCCGGCCGCTGAGGTCGCCGAACACCTGCTGAGCGAGCGCCGCGCCTGCGGAAGACACCGATGCCGGGCTCTCCGCGATCGTCGTCTGTGCGCGCGCCTTCTTGCCTGCGTGCAGTGCATCGTGAAAGAGCCGGTTCAGAAGCGAGCCCGGCGCACCGGCTTCGTACGCAGCACGAACCTGGCCGAGGATCTCGCCCTCGCCGGGCACGAGGGAATCGAGCCCCGCAGCGACGCGAAAGAGATGCAACGCAGCTGCCTGATCCGCGAGGCGATACGACAGCGCAGCGACCTCGTCGCCGCCGAGCGCGCGCAACGCCTCGAGCGCCCGACCCTCGGCGTCGTTGCCAACGGCGTACAACTCAGTGCGGTTGCACGTCGAGAGGCACACGCATTCGCCGCCGCCCTCCGCGAGCTCACGCGCGAGGGCCGCAGACTGTCTCACGTCGAGCGCGACGCGCTCGCGCACTTCGACAGGCGCGTGACGGTGCGAGATGCCGACCAAGACGAGCCTCATGCGAAGTGAGTCTCAGGGAGCGCGAGTCGGACGACTATGACGAGCGCGAACGCGGCGAGCGCGAGATACGCGGTCCTGCGGCCTTGCCAGCCGTACGCGTAGCGGAGCGCGAGGTACGACCCGTAAGCGAGCCACGTCGCCAGCGTCACGGCCATCAACGCATCGAGGCCCCCGCCCTTCTCCTCGAGCCTGATGAGCCCGACGACCATGCCGAGCGTGAGCGCCGGCAGCGACACAGCGATCGTCCGCCCGCCTAGCCCGTCCAGCGTCTCGAGCGCCGGCGCAGGGAGGCGGAGGATGCCGGCGTCGTGCCGCTTGAGTCGCCGCTCCTGAAACAGGTAGACGGCGGCGAGCGCGGCTGCGAGCGTGAAGCCTGCGAACGCCGTGAGCACGAGGCCGACGTGGAGGACGAGAAAGACGTTCGAATAGTGGCTGCGCGTCCCGAGCTCGGTTCCGCCGCCGAGCCGTGCAACGACGAACAGCGCGGCGACGAGCGGCGTGACCGCCAGCCCGAGCAACCGGTAGTGCGCGCGGCAGCCCCAGATCAGATACGTGGTGACGACGAGCCAGACGAAAAGGTTCAGCGAGCCGGCCCACGTCGACCAGGGGAATCCGTTCGCGCGCGACGCCTGCGCGATGAGCAGCGCGGTCTGTGCGAGCCAGCCGATGCGTACACCCCACGTCGCTAGCCGCCCGGGCCGACCGGGCGCGCGCGCCTCGCGGAAGTACGCGAACGCCGCCTCGCCGTACGCGAGCAGCGCCGGCCAGAAGAGCAGCTCAGCCACGGGCCTTCACCCGCTCGACGAGCTCCGCGAGCGTGCGCTCCAGCCGTGCGACCTTCGCCGACATGATCACGACGTAGGCGAGGAGCACGACGAACACGACGAGGTAGGCAGCGGCGACGTACTTCTCCTCAGTGGTCATCCAATCAGCTCCCGCAGCTCGCGCAAGTGTGCGTCGATGCGCTTCCCGGCGAGCTCGAGGTGGTACAGCGCGGCGAAGAGCGACAGCATCGCTGCGAGGCTGACACAGAAAGTCAGGAACTGCGAGCCCGACATCTGCGGCCCGTGCCGGTCGAACGCAACGGGGTGGATGTAGTCGCTCGCGAGTCTGATCGCCAGGAAGCTGATCGGGATCAGCACGACGCCGAAGATCGCGTACACGGCGGAGAGGTTCGCGCGGCGCGGGCCTGGCTCTACAGAGAAGCGCAGCATGAAGTAAGCCGAGTAGAAGAGGAAGAGCACGAGGAAGAGCACCAACTGCTTCGAGCTCCAGAGCCACCACTGACCCCAGCGAAACCTGCCCCAGATCGATCCGGTCACGAGCGTCATCACCGCGAAGATCACGCCCAGGTGAATCGAGACGTAGCTCTCGAGGTCGGCTCCCGGCCTTCCTTTCCAGAGATGGAGAAGCGCCTTCCACGCGCCCCAGCCGAAGCACGCGTACGCCGTCAGGGCTATCGGCACGTGGAAGTAGAAGATCTTCTGGTTCAGGCCGTCCTCGTCGAGCGGCGCATAAAAGGCGATCAGCGCGATCGCCGTGCCGAGGAGCACGGCGGCGAGCGCTGCCGACGCAACGAGTGCGTTATTCCGTAACGACGTACTCAAAAGAGGCCCAGCAGATTGTCGCAAAGAGGGCGTCGTACAGCGCGAGAAACGCGAAGTAACGCCCGGGTGAGTCCGTGACGCTCGCGCCGACGCCGCCGACGATCACCGGAATCGCAAGGGGCAGGAAGAGCACCGGCAGCAGCAGCTCCCGCGCGCGCGTCGCAATCGACATCGCCGCCACGAACACGCCTACTGCGCAGATTCCGATGTCCGCGAGCGCGACCGCGGCAACGGTCGCAGCGTCCATCCCTGAGAAGAACAGCGCGAAGAGCGGCAGCGCGATGACCTCGGCCAGCGCGAGGAACGCGAGTGCAGCGAGAGCCTTGCCGAACCAGATCGCACTGCGGTCGGACGGCGCGAGCACGAGCCCGTCGAGGACGTTCTGCTCGCGCTCGGCGACGAACACACGGGAGAGGCCGAGGAGGGCGGTGAAAACGATCGCGACCCACAGCAAACCGAGGCCGGCAAGCTCGCCCGTGCCGCTCGGCAGCGCGAAGTGGAAGATGACGAGCGCAGCGGAGACGAAGAGCAGCATCGCCGGCAACGTGTCTCGGCCGCGAAGCTCGAGCAGCAGATCCTTACGCGCCAGTGTGGCAACGTCAGCGAAGTAGCCGCTCACGCGAACGCCAGGCTTCCGGTTGAAAGGTGCGCGAGCCGTTCCGGTTCGTGGGTCGCGACGAGGAAGGTCGCGTTGCCGCGCCGCGACGCAAGTTCGCGGTCGAGCAGCTCCGAGCCCTCGCTGTCGAGACCCGCGAACGGCTCGTCAAGAAGCACCAGCTCCGGTTCGTGGAGCAGTACGCGACAGAGCGCGAGCCGCTGCAACATCCCGTGCGAGAACGAGCTCGTGCGCTCGTTGCGCGCGTCCCAGAGATCGAACCGCTCGAGCAGCATGCCGATCCGCTCGCGCCGCTCGGCCACGCGATACAGGCGCCCATACATGTCGAGGTTCTCGAGCGGGGTCAGCTCGCGGTAGACGAGCGGCTCGTGCGCGAGAAACCCGAGCTGCGCACGAGTCGCATCGACCGCGATCTCACCACCGGTCGGCGCGACGAGGCCGGCGACGAGCCGGAGCAGCGTCGTCTTTCCCGCGCCGTTCGGTCCAGTGACGAGGACGAACCCGCCGCGCTCGACGTCGAGCTCGAGCCCGTCGAAGATCCGTTTCGGACCGTACCGCATCGCGAGCCCGCGCGCGCGGATCACGACGCGACGTCCAGGAGCACGAAGAACAGGAACACGAGGCTGATCACGCCGTTCATCGTGAAGAACGCTGCGTTCAGCCGTCGCAGATCGCCCGGGGAAACGAGAGCATGCTCGACGGCGAGGAGCACCGCGACCGCGGCGACCCCGAGCCAGTACCACGCGCCGAGGTCCAGCCCGAAGCCGACGAGCGCGAGGAGAACG
>DASVFB010000131.1:0-9899 GCA_036380275.1 Gaiellaceae bacterium
CGAGGCCGAGACGTCCGACCTCCGTCCGCTCCTCCGCACGCTCGACGCGCTGGGAGAGGTCGCCGGACGCGATCGCGCCTGCGGTTTTCTCGATCGCGCGCAGTGGACGAAGACCGAGGCTGACGACCCACACGCCGATCGTTCCCAGGGCGGCGAGCACGAGGCCGGTCACGAGCAGCTCGATCATCAGCAAGCGGTGCAGCGTTCCGTCCACGTCGTGCATCGAGAGCGCCGTGACGACCATTGTGTCGTCGTCTTGCTCGAAGGCCGCGCGAACGCGGTAGCGGTCGCTGCCGTCCTGCGCCGAGACCGTGAAATATCGCACGATGTCGAAGCCCTTCTGCGACGCGCCTTTCATCGAGATCGTGCCGGGAAGTTGCGGCGGCGAGGCCGCCGTCGAGTCGCCAGGGCCTTGCGGCGCGTACGACGCGAGGATCGTCGTGCCGTCGTGCGTGCGGTACTGCGTGAATGTGTTGGAGCGGTTGAAGCCGCCGGGTCCTCCCCCTCGGTCGTGCGGGCCACCGTGGCCGCCGCCCTCCGGATGGTCCGCGTCGAGCGTGTTGTCCACGCGCTGGGTGAGGAAGGAACGCAACGACGTGTAGGTCGCCGCGTCGGCGACGGCCAGACCCGCGGCGGCAAGGACGAGCACGCCGAGCACGAGTCGCGTGCGCAGCGACAGACGCGCGAGCATCTAGCGCCCCTGAGCTTCGAGCATGTAGCCCGCCTGCCTGACGGTCTTGATCAACGGCGGCCCCGCACTGTGGAGCTTCCGGCGCAGGTAGCTCACATACGTCTCGACGACGTTCGAGTTACCTCCGAAGTCGTACCTCCAGACGTTCTGGAGGATCTGTCCCTTCGACAGAACGCGGCGCGGGTTGAGCATGAAGTAGCGAAGGAGCGAGAACTCGGTCGCCGTAAGCGTGATCGGCGTCTCGCCGCGTTGCACTTCGTGGCGCCGCTCGTCAAGGACGAGGTCGGCGAAGCGAAGGACATCTCCAGGCAGAACGCCGGCCGTGCGCCGCAGGATCGCCTGGATGCGAGCGACTATCTCGGCGAGGCTGAACGGCTTCGTGACGTAGTCGTCGCCGCCTGCCCGCAGCGCTTCCACCTTGTTCTCGGTCGCGTCCTTCGCCGTGAGGAAGAGCACGGCCGTCTTGAAGCCCTGGTCGCGCAGGCGGCGACCGACCTGGATGCCCTCGATGTCCGGGAGCATCCAGTCGAGCACGACGAGGTCCGGCTCGAAGCGCGCGACGGCGTCGAGCGCATCGCGTCCGTTGTACGCCTCTTCGACCCGGTAGCCCTCGTAACGGAGCGCCGTGGCGACTGCGTCGACGATCGACTGCTCGTCGTCGACGACGAGGATCCGCTGCTCCGTGCTCGCGCTGCCGTTCAACGTCACGAACCAAACGTCGCACGCGTTTCTGTGAACTTTCTGAGAACGAGCGAAGGTTTAGGTAACTCTTAGAGCAGCGCCGCTCAGCGAAGCGTGAAGGCGTACACATCGTCGCCCTTCACCACGGGAATGCCGCGCGTCGCGCGACCGCCGGCATAGACCGCGACGTACTGCTCGCTGCCGACGCTGTACGTCATCGGCGGCGCCCCGACGCCGGCGTCGGTGTGAAAGCGCCAGAGCCTCGCGCCCGTCGCGGCGTTGTACCCGACGATGCCGTGGTACATGCCCTGCGGCAGGCCGGCGAACACGAGCCCGCCCGCTGTGGTCAGCGACCCGCTTTCGCACGACGCGTCCGTCTGGTTGAACGCCGTCTTCGTATAGCGGTGCCTCCACGCGATCCTGTTGCTCGACATGTTCATCGCGGTCAGGGCGCCGGGGATGATTCCCTTGACGTTCGGAAACGACATCTCGACCCCTAGATAGGACCTGCCGCCTGGCGGCGAGCCCGAGATGGTGCCGACCGCCTTGTAGGCGGATTGCATGTCTCGTGAGCAGACGTAGAGATTGCCCGTCTTCGGGTTGTACGAGGGCGGGCTCCAGGTGTTGCCGCCGCCCGCACCGGGTGCGGTGGCGGTAAAGCGTCGCTGGTCGAACGGCATGAAGACGCAGCCGAAGCGGAAAGGCCAGCCGTCGGCGGCCCGCGGCGGGAACGCGCTCGGCTGAGCGCACTGCTCGGAGAAGCTGTCTCCCGCCGGGATCGGCTGCGTTGGCGAGGTGTGCTGGAACGCGCTCTGCGGCACCGGCTTCTCTTCGATCGGGACAACGGGATTCCCGTTGCGACGATCGAGCTCATAGACCCAACCGGTCTTGCACGGCTCGGCGACGACCTTCCGCACGCGGCCCGCGATGCCGCGCGCGAACAGCACCGTGTTCGAGGAGCAGTCGTAGTCCCAGATGTCGTGGTGGACGACCTGGTAGTGCCACGCATACGCACCCGTCATCGGGTTGAGCGCCACGAACGACGCCGTGAACAGGTTGTCGCCGGGCCCACGGCTGGACCACGGATACGCGTTCCCCGTCGTGAAGTACAAGAGCCCTGTCTTCGGGTCGACGCTCGGGGTGTTCCACACGGGCGCGCCACCGGTCTTCCACTCGTCGTTCGGCGGCCACGTCGCCGACCCGGGTTGACCCGGCGCAGGAACCGTGAAGAAGCGCCAGACCAGGTGACCGTCGCGCGCGTCGTACGCTGTGACGGACCCTCGCGCGCCGAACTCACCGCCGGAGACGCCGACGATGACGAGCCCGTTGTAGTACAGCGGCGCCATGGTCATCGTGTATCCGTCCTGCCAGTTGCCGTTCGAAACGCTCCAGACGACCCGGCCTGTCCCCTGAGCGAGCGCGACGAGCGTCGCGTCGAGCCTGGCGACGAAGACCTTGCCATCGCCGAGCGCGAGCCCGCGGTTCACCCAGCCGCAGCACACCGTGTTCATCGCCTGCGGCATGTCGGCGCCGTACTGCCAGAGGATTGTCCCGTCGGTCGCGTCGAGCGCGAATACGTCGCCGGCGCCGGTGACCGTATACATGATCCCCTTGTAGACGAGCGGCGTCCCCTCGCCCTTGTACTTCGATCCCGTGCCCGAGCCGTTGAGGTGGACGTGCCACTTCAGCTTGAGCCCGCGCACGTTTGCCTTCGTGATCTCCTTCAGGCTGGAGTAGCGCGTCTGGCCGTAGTCGCCGCCGTTCGTCGCCCAGTCGGCTGCCGCGGGCGGGACGAGGTCCAGCGGCGCGAAGGCCGGCGCGAGGGGGATCGTCACGGCTGCTCGCGTGGTGCCGCCTGGCCCGTTTGGCGTCGCCGAGGCCGCAGGGACGACGAGCAGCGCCGCGAGCAGAGGCAGGGCGCGTGCCGTGTGCACGGGGGCTAGGCTACTTGGCAAGTACCCGCGCGAGGAGGACCTCCTATGGCGAGCTTGTGGCAGCGATTCAGAATGATCTTCGGAGCGAAGGTGTCGAAGGCGCTCGACCGGGCCGAGGACCCGACCGAGACGCTCGACTACTCGTACGAGCAGCAGGTGACGCTGCTCCAGAACGTCAAGCGCGGGATCGCGGACGTCGTCACCGCGAAGAAGCGGCTGCAGATGCAGCAGGCGACGCTCGAGCAGAGCGTCGTCAAGCTCGAGACGCAGGCGCGGCAGGCGCTCGGCGCCGGGCGCGAGGATCTTGCGCGGCAGGCCCTCGAGCGGAAGTCGGGCGTGCAGCAGCAGTTGCAGGGGCTCGACACCCAGGTGCAGCAACTCCAGGAGCAGCAAGAGAAGCTCTCCGCGAACGAGAAGGAGCTTTCCGCGCGGATCGAGTCTTTCCGCTCGCAGAAGGAAGTGATGAAGGCGCAGTACTCGGCCGCCGAGGCTCAGGTGCGGATCGGCGAGGCCTCGACGGGAATCGGCGGCAAGATGGCCGACGCAGGCGCGGCGATCGAGCGCGCGCGGACGAAGACGGAGGAGATGCAGGCGCGTGCGGGCGCGATGGACGAGCTGATCGCGTCGGGCACGCTCGAGGACTTCACCTCCGACCAGACGCAGCTCGACCGCGAGCTCGCGCAGATGGCGTCGCAATCACAGGTCGAGTCCGAGCTCGCGCAGCTGAAGCAGGAGGTCAGCCCAGGCGAGGAGCAGAAGCAACTGGCCGGCGGAGAAGACGCACCGCCGATCCGCGCCGTGCCCCCTGAGGAGAAGGCAGAGAATCAGTAATCACGCGGACTTCGCGCAGCCTAAGGGTCCCAGACGCGACATGGGCAGGGGTCTGAGCCCAGCCAATGGCCCAACGAGGCGGGAGCGAAGAGCCGCTCGGCTCCACGCGCCGGAGTTAGACGAGCCGCCCTTTCACGCCGATCAAATGGGCGCGTTGTACAGGGCTAGCCACTTCGTCAGGTCCGGCTCGATCGGTAGCTCCTTCTCGAGCTTCGCCTTCAGCTCGAGCTCTTCCGCGTTGTCGCGCTCCTGCCCGTCGCCCGACGGGACGAACGGCCAGAACGACGACGTCTTGAAGCCGTAGACGAAGTAGACGGGATTCTTGCCGCCGGAGAAACGGAACGGCGCGGCGAGTAGCTGCTTGTCGAAACCCGCGTTGGCCAACTCCGACGCGACGAGGTTCGCCGCGTTGACGAGATCCTCGAGGTCGTCGTCGCGAACGATCAGCCACTCGAAACCGAACGAGTCGGTCTTGCGCTCGATCCTCGAGCCCGCGTCCGCGCTCACCGCGTCGAGCAGCTGCTCGAGATCGCTCGCAGCGCGGACGAACTCGCCGGCCGACATCGGCTTGAACACGACGGCGGCGACGCCTGCGGTACGCAGTCCAAGCTCGACCTCGAGAGTGACCCGCGCAGTCGACAGCGCGAACAGACGATCTCGGGCGACGGAGGCTGCGCGCTTCCGCCGCCCGAAAGGATTCTTCAGCGCCACCCGCTACGCGACTGGCCGGCCCATCTCGCGGGCAATCTCCGCGAGCGCCGCGAGCCGCTTCTCGAGCGGCGGGTGGTCCATGAACAACTCGGAGGTCTTCTCCTTCACGGACGCCGGGATGATGAAGAACGCGTTCATACCGGAGACCTCGCGCAGGTCGCGCTGAGGGATCAGCGCGATCTGGCTCGAGATCTTCTGCAAGGCGCTCATCAGGTACTCGGGCGCCCCGGTGATCACCGCTGCGCCGCGGTCGGCCGCGTACTCGCGGTAACGCGAGATCGTGCGGATCAGGACCCAGCTGATGATGTACGTGAGCCATGAGACGACGAGCAGAATCAGCCAGATCGGCGGTCCGTTGCTGTCGCGGTCGCGGCCGCCGCCGAAGAGGCTGCCGTAGAACGCGAAGCGCGTGATCAGCGCGGCGAGCATCGCGAAGAAGCTCGCGAACGTCATCGTGCGCACGTCGCGGTTCTTGACATGCGTGAGCTCGTGCGCGATGACGCCCTCGATCTCGCCCTGGTCGAGCCGCCGCATCAGCCCGGTCGTCACGGCGACGACGGCGTGCTTGGGATTCCGCCCCGTCGCGAAGGCGTTGGGGACGTCCGTGTCGACGATAGCGACGCGCGGCATCGGCAGCTCGGCCATCGCGGCGAGCCGCTCGACCGTGTCGAAGAGCTGCGGCGCGTCGGCGCGCTCGATCACCTTCGCACCTGCGGCGCGAAGCGCGAGCTTGTCGGACGTGAAGTACTGGAAGAACGCGATGCCGAAGATGATCAGGATCAACGGGACGAGCCCGACGTTCAGGACCGAGAACAGCACGACGGCGAACGTGACGTAAAGCAGCCCGAGCATCGCCGTCGTGGCGAACATCCGCAGCGTGAGCCCGCGGTCGCGTCCATAAGCCTTGCGTTTCATCGAAAATCGCTCTCCTTGAAGGTGACGCTCTTTATTGTACTTTCGCCGGTGCTCCTGCTCTGGGCGCTTAACGACAGGGCAACGGCCGCGGTGGGCCTCGTGGCGCCCGGCTTGCAGACGATCCAGCTGCCGGGCGAGGGGATCGTGATCGACCCGAACACGCATGTCCCTGGGCTGGTCGCTGCGAAGACGCCGCGGAGCGAATTGAGGGTGAGAGCCGATCCGAGAGCGGCCGCGCATGTCGCCGAGTTGAAGGCCGACCTACGCGAGGCACACGACGCACGCGCACGGGCCAGCGCCGCGGTCGGCGTCATCCTCGGCCTGCTGGCCCTGCTCGCCGCCGTCATACGCTCGCGGGTGCTCGCACGCGCCGCCGTGCTGTACGCGCCGGCGGCGATCGCGCTCGGCCTCGCCTGGCGCTCGTCGCTCGCGATCGGTTTCGGCGCGCTCGCGCTCGCGCTCGTCGCAGGCGTCTCGCGACGTGCCTTCGTCCCGTTGCTCGTCGTCGTCTTCGCCGGTGCGCTGCTCGTCCTCTGGCAGTGGCCTGTGACGAACGCGCTCGCGACGATCGGCCCGCATCCCGACGGCGGCCATCGCTTCTACGGCGTGACGAATCAGGTGGAGACGATGTTGCTCGCGCCCGCACTGGCAGGAGGCCCGGTCGTCGCGCCGCTCGCGCTCATCGCGGTGGGCTGGAGCAAGGCAGGGGCAGACGGCGGAGGCCTCGTCACCTACGCCGCCGGCTACGCGATGCTCGCGCTCCGCAGGCTCGGGCGGATCACGCCGCGGCGCATGGCGGTCGCCGTCGCGGTCGTCCTCGCAGGCGGCGTGCTGCTCGTCGCGCTCGACGCCACGACGGGCGGCTCGAGCCACGTCACGCATGCGATCGGCGGCGGCCTGCCAGGCGACCTGGCCCACCGTTGGCGCGTGTCCTACGACGGCGCGACGCGCAACGTTGGCGCCTTCATCATGTTCGCCTCCGGAGTGGCGCTGCTGGTTCTCGTCGCGCTCGTTCGCCCCCGCCCTCCGCTCGTCGATGCGATGCTCGTCGCCCTCGTCGTCTCGTTCATCGTCAACGACACGCCGCAGGACGTCGCGCTCTGGGGAGCGCTCGGCGCGATCTCGCTCCTCGCGTTGGAGCGATCTCGTGTCCGTTAGACTCGCGCCGCGGATGCGCCGTCTCCTTCCTTTTGCCGCGCTCGCGTTGACGCTCGCCGGCTGCGGCGGCGGCACGGTGGTCACTCCTACCCCGGAGACGATTGTCGGCACAGTCGCGCAGGGGCCGGCCGGCGCTGCGGCGGGCAAGACCATCTACGACGCGAACGGCTGCGGCGGCTGCCACACGTTCAAGCCCGCGGGATCCTCGGGCAAGGTCGGTCCGGATCTCGACAAGCTCGCGGCCGACGCGACGACGGCGAACCGAGGGTCGCTCGAGGAGTACACGCATGAGTCGATCGAGGCCCCGGACGCGTACGTCGTGGCCGGATTCCCGAAGGGCGTTATGCCGGCGTTCAAGGGCACGCTGACGGACGCGCAGCTCAACGATCTTGTCGCGTTCCTGACGAAGTCCTCCTGAGGCTCCCCGGCGACTTCCCCGCGCGCGTGGACACGATCGCGTGCGACCTAGACCGCACGCTGATCGCGGAGGACTACGTGCTACGCCCGCGCACTCGCGCCGCGCTCGCCGCGGCACGCGAACGCGGGCTGCACGTGATCGTAGTAACCGGGCGCATGTTCCAGGCCGTGCGCCGCTACCTGACCGGTCCCGAGCCGGTCGTCTGCTACCAGGGCGCGGTCGTCGCGGATCCGGCAACGGGTGCGTTCCTCCGCCACGTGCCGATCCCGCTCGAGCTCGCGCGCGAGGGGATCGAGGCGATCCAGACCGCGGGCTACGGGCTGAACTGTTACGTCGACGACGAGCTGTACGTCGCGCGCCTCACGCCGGAGGCAGAGCAGTACGCGAGCTTCCAGCACATCGAGCTGCGCGTCGTGGGGCCGCTGCTCGACTGGCTCGAACGACCGCCGACGAAGCTGGTGGTCGTCGGCGACGCCGATCGGTTGGACGAGCTTGGCGCTCAACTGCGCGCGCAGTTCGACGGCAGGCTCTTCATCGCAAAGTCGCTGCCGTTCTTCCTCGAGCTCGCGCACCCGGATGTCTCGAAGGGATCCGGTCTGCAGTTCGTCGCCGACCGGCTCGGCTTCGCGCCGTCAGGCACCGTTGCGTTCGGCGACGGAGAGAACGACCTGGAGTTGATCGACTGGGCGGGCTACGCCGTCGCGGTCGAGAACGCACATCCACTCGTCAAAAAGCGCGCCGACTTCGTGTGTCCGTCCGCACGAGAAGAAGGTGTCGCACAGGTGATTGAGGCATTCTTGGCGCGATGATCGACATCCACGCCGCACGCCATGATCCCGAAGGCTTTCGCACAGCGCTCGCGCGGCGCGGAGCGGCCGAGGCCTTCGATGCGCTGATGGCGGCGGACGCGCGCTGGCGCGAGCTCGTGCCGCAGGTCGACGAGCTGCGTGCGCAACAGAAAGTGCAGGGAAAGCCAACGCCGGAGCAGCTCGAGGAGCTGAAGGCGCGCAAGGCGCGGCTGAACGAGCTCGAGACCGAGCTCGCCGCCGCCGAGGTGGAGCGCGACGACGCGCTCGCGAAGGTGCCGAATCCCTCGCACGAGTCGGCCGCGGACGGGATGACCGAGGAGGACGGAGTCGAGATCAAGCGCTGGGGCGAGCCGCCGCAGCTCGCAGAGCCGAAGGAGCACACGGAAATCGGCCGCTTCGAGTTGGAGCGCGCTGCGAAGGTGTCCGGGTCGCGCTTCGGGTTCCTCGTCGGCGACACGGCGGTCGTCGCGCTCGCGCTGTACCGGTTCGCGCTCGATCGACTCCAGCGAGAAGGCTTCACGACCGTCATCCCGCCGGTGCTCGTCCGCGAGGAGGCGATGTACGGCACCGGCTTCTTCCCGTCGGAAAAGAGCGACTACTACGAGATCCCGGCGGACGGCCTCTACCTCGTCGGCACATCGGAGGTGCCGCTCATCGCCATGCACATGGACGAGATCCTCGACGAGCTTCCAATTCGGTACTGCGCGTTCTCGTCGTGCTTCCGGCGCGAGTCAGGCGCGGCCGGCCGCGACACGCGCGGGATGTTCCGCTTGCACCAGTTCCAGAAGGTCGAGATGGTCGTGTACACCGAGCCGGACAAGTCGTGGGACGAGCACGACCGGATGCTCGCGATCGAGGAGTCGCTCATGCAGGAGCTCGGGATCCCGTATCGCGTCGTCAACACGGCGGCGGGCGACCTCTCGACCGCCGCGGCGAAGCGCTACGACATCGAAGGCTGGTTCCCGTCGCAAGATCGTTATCGCGAGCTGACCTCGTGCTCGAACACGACGGACTACCAGGCCAGACGTTCGAAGATTCGCTACCGCGCGGGTGACAAGGCGCTCGAGACGCCGCACACGTTGAATGGAACCGCGGCGACGGACCGGTGGCTGCTCGCGTTGCTCGAGAACTTCCAGGGCGAGGTGCCGGACGCGTTGCAGCGTTTCGGCGCCCCGGCCCGCGTGACCAGGTGACACTTCGTCACTTGGCTACGATCGTCGTTCGGCGGGGTGCCGGAGCGGCCGAACGGTGCGGTCTTGAAAACCGTTGACGGCGCAAGCCGTCCGTGGGTTCGAATCCCACCCCCGCCGCTTTACCTCCCGGGTAGCACGTAGAACGCGATTGCCGCGTACTGCAGACCGACGGCGGCGATCACGAGTGCATGAAACAGCTCGTGGTATCCGAAGACGCCCGGCGACGGATTCGGACGGCGCAGCGCGTACACGATGGCGCCGGCCGTGTAGAGCAGCCCACCGGCAGCGACGAAGAGAAGTCCGTCGACGCCTATCCGCTCCGAGATCTCGGGCATCGCGACGACGCTCGCCCAACCGAGCGCGAGCGCGACCGACGCCGACAGCCACTTCGGTGCGCCGACCCAGAAGAGTTTGATGAGGATCGCGACGGCCGCGCCGCTCCAGACGATCGCGAGGATCGTGACCTGCCACGCGCCGTCCAGCACGAGCAGGCCGAAGGGCGTGTACGTCGCCGCGATCAGCCCGTACACGGTGGCGTGGTCGAGACGCGCGAGCCAG
>DASVFB010000132.1:0-8049 GCA_036380275.1 Gaiellaceae bacterium
GCCCACGCGCGCGCGGTGCGCTCGAGCGTCAGGCTCCCGCGGACCGAAGCGCCCGTTGAGACACCCTCGACGCGCCGCGTGGCGCGCACGAGGTCGACGATCCAGAGCAGTACGAGCTGGTCGACGTACACGTCCTCGACAGCGGCTCTCAGCGTCTCCACGTCGTCCGCGTCGACCCGCGGCTGCAGGCTTGCGATCGGATGCCCGTGGCGCTGCGCGACGACGATCTCCACCTCTTCGTCGCCGGACGGATAACCGAGCGCCGAGCGCAGCGCGAAGCGGTCGAGCTGCGCCTCGGGAAGTGGGAACGTTCCCTCCTGCTCGATCGGGTTCTCCGTCGCGATGACGAGGAACGGCGCCGGCAGCGGCCGCGTGACTCCGTCGACTGTCACCTGGCCCTCGGCCATTGCCTCGAGTAGCGCCGACTGCGTGCGCGGCATCGCGCGGTTGATCTCGTCGACGAGGACGATGTTCGCGAAGATCGGACCGGCCCGGAACTCGAACTCGCGCGTCTTCTGGTTGTAGATCGCGAGCCCGGTGACGTCGGTCGGCTGGAGGTCGGGCGTGCACTGGATGCGCGCGAACTCGGTCCCGTCGATCGTCTGCGCGATCGAGCGCGCGAGGATCGTCTTCGCGGTCCCCGGCACGTCTTCGAGCAGCACGTGGCCGCCGCTCGCGAGGGCGGAGAGCACGAGTGCGATCTCGTCGTGCTTGCCCAGAACGACCTGCTCGATGTTGCCGATCAGCCGCGCGGCAACGGCCTGCGCAGAGGCAATGCTGTCCGACTCCTGCGCAATGCGTGGAGCTTCCGCCATCGAGTTAACGGTACCGCCTGCGCGCGATGCTCAATTGCGCGGCACGCGCAGCGAAGCCAGATGGCTCGCGGTGCCGCTGCCGAGCTTCGACGGCCACGACGTGAGGTCGACTTTCCCGCCCGGCGTCGCGGCGAAGCTCGAGAAGAAGAGGCGCTTGTTCTGCCAGAAGCCGATCGTCTTGCCGCGCACCGACGCCGGCAGCGTCATCGAGAAGTTGCCCTTCGCGTCAGGCCAGCGCGCCGAGACGGGCTTCACGACGCTGCCGCCGGCCGCCACCCCCACCGCAGGCCCTTCGTAGATCGCACCCGGGTACGAGTTGGGCCTGGCGAGCGTGTACGCGGTGCCTGCGCGCAGCTGGATGTCCAGCGTCGCGCTCTGGTTCCGCTTGAAGTTGGCGACCGTCCCGACGTTGCCGCCGTAGGAGATCTGCCCGAGCGCAACCCCGAGGTTGATGGGGACCGGATCCGTGTCCGTCTCGTCCGAGGCGTGGAAGAGCGACGTGTAGTGCCCGTTCGCGTCGGTCGGTGACGAGAACGTCCAGAAGTCACGGTCGTTCGTGCGTCCGACGACCACGGCGCCCTGCACGGGCTTGCCCGTGATGTCGGTGATCGTGCCGCTGAGCTTGTAGGTGTAGAGGCCGACGACCGGCGGCGCGGTGCCCGCCGAGTTGGTGATCCGGCCCGCGAGCAGCACGGTTCCATTCGACTGCACCTTCGCGCGCAGCGAGCTCAGGCGATAGCCGACGTTGATTCCCGCGCGCGCGCCCTTCAGCGCATTCTGCTGCGCGGTCGTCAGCTTGCGGCCGCCGATCTTTGCGCGGTCGACGCCGATGACGCGGACCTCGTGCCGCCCTGGCTCGGTGATGTCGGCCGGATACGAGAAGCCGCCCTGGGGCCCTGTCGCTGCAGGCAGCGTGAACCCGTCCACCCGGAGCCGCGCCCCGACGACCGGGGACTTGCCGAGGAAGACCTTGCCGAACGCGTACTGCCAGTTCGACGTGTTCGGGTTCCACGGGCGGACGACGAGCGCGCGCGGCGCCTTGATCCGCGCCGGGCCGGCGGCTGTCGCGACCGACCGATTGCTCTGCTCTGCCGCGCGCTGCGGAGCGGCGAGGCTCGCGGGCGTGAACTCCATCGTCGACGTCTGCTCGTCGCCGGCGGTGCTCTGCACACTGCGAAACGAAGGCGGCAGGTTGTTCGGCGGCGGGAACTCGGTCTTGTCGCCGCCGAGACCGAAGACCATCAGCCCGGGCAGGACGCCGCCGTTCGACGAGGTCGGCGAGCCGCCGATAGTGATCGCGACGTACTCCTTGCCGGCGACCGAGTAGATCGAAGGCCCGGCTGCGATCTGCCGCCCAGTCTGGAATTTCCAGAGCAGCTTGCCCGACTTGAGGTCGAACGCGCGCAGGTTGCCGTCGCCACCGCCGGCGAAGCCGATGCCGCTGGCGGTGATCGACACACCGCCGCGCTCGGGCTCAGGCGTGAGGAACTTCCAGACGCGCCGTCCTGTGTTCACGTCTATCGCGCTGATCGAGCCGTGGTCGTGCCAGCCCGGGAGGTACTGGCCGAAGTCGCCGTTCTGGAGCCCGAGGAATATGTCGCCGAGCGCCCGCTTGCGCTTCTTCTGCGTCGGGGTGAGCTTCTTCTGGATCATCACGCTCGCCGTCTCGGCCGCGGCGTTGAAGATGTAGTTCGTCTTCGGGTCGTATGCCGCCGGCGAGAAGTTGAGGCCGCCGATCGAGCCGGGGTACACGACAACGGGCTTGCCCGGCTGCAGCGGCGGGTGCTCGGTGCGGTCGATCACCTTCACGCGCTGGTAGATCGGCCGCCCGGTCGTGGCGTCGTAGCAAAACCAGACCCCTTCCATCGTCGCGACCGAGACGACGCGGCGCTTCTTGCCGCCGACCTTGCCGTCGTAGACGAGCGGCGGCTGCGCAGTGTCGTACGACCATTCGTTGTGGGCCATCTGCTGCTGCCACCACTTCAGCTTCCCGGTGCGCAGGTCCACGGCGATCAGCGAGTCGGTGCGGGGGGCCGAACCGGGCCGCCACGCGGGGAAGTACAGCGGCGTCGCCGAGCCGGTGCCGTAATAGACCGTGTTCGTCTTGGTGTCGATCGTCACCGGCGTCCATGTCACGCCGCCGCCGACGATCCGGCTCACCTTGCGCCAGCTCGTCCCGGAGGGCGGGATCGACCACACTGGGTTCGCCCACGCCGGCGACAAGTCGCTCGTCTTGAACGCCATGACGAAGCCGCGCACACCGTACTCGGAGCCCGCGGCGCCCGTGATCACGCGGTGCTTGGCGCAGATGGGGGCGCTGGTCTCGGAGTAGCCGTAGCGCGTCGCGGCGCCGGGGACTGCACTCGAGATCGGCACGCGCTTGATCACGTCGCCTGTCTGTTGATTGAGCATCGTGATCGTCATGTCGATGTTCAGCACGAACACCTTCCCGTCGCAGACCGCGACGCCGCGGTTCGCGACGATGCCCGCCTTGTTGAACACGGCGATCTGCTCCGGGTACCACTTCCAGATCACCTTCCCCGAAGTCGCGTCGAGCGCGTACGTCTTCCCTTCACCCGTCGTGACGTACATGCGGTCGCCGATGACGACGGGGTACGACTGCTGGCCGAGCCGCGCGATCGGGTCGACCGTGCGGAAGTTCAGCGTAAAGATCCGGCCCATCTGATCGACGTTGCTCTTGTCGATCAGCGTCAGCGACGAGTAGCGCTGGTTGTCAGGCGTGTTCCCCCAGCCGCTCCAGCCGACGTCGCCGCTCGCCCCGCTGCCGCCCGCTGCCAACGTCAAGGCCACGGCGGTCGCCAACGCCATGAGAACTGGCCACGACGCCCTAGCCCGGCTCATTCCGCGACCATCCTACCCTCGGAATCGAATGGTGGATAGACCCGGATTAGTCAGGTGGTGTGACCGTCACAGGCGCGTTGAATCGGCTGTAGACCTCGCGCATGAAGTGCGCCGTGGCGTGCATCCGTAGCTCGAGGACGCGCGTCGTGTCCTTGTCGATCAGCAACTCGTACCAGCCGGGCGTCTTCGGGTCGAAGAACGACACTTGCCAGGCTGACTTCGAGTCGTCGAGGAGATACGCGTTCCTCCAGGACCGCCAGAAAGGCGTCGGCTGGTGGATCGGCGTCTGCGCAGACTCTTCCCACTTGCCGCCCGGGAGCTTGTCCCAGCGGCGGTCGCCGATGATCACTGCCGATGATCCGTTCTTGACCTGGTACTTCAGCCGGTTCGGCGCAACAAGCGTCCAGCGGGTGAAAAGCGATTGCCCCGGTCCCGACGCGAGCCAGTCACGCACGGCGACGCTTCGCAATCCTCGAAACTCGCGTGTTGCGCGTGCCACGATCGCCGATGCATCGGCAGGCGGCCACGTTCGAGGCATCGGAACTCGCCACGTCGTCGTCCCGCTGTCGCGTTTCATCGCGACCTCGACGATCTTCGGCGGCGAGACCGACTTCACGCTTGCGTCGTAGCAGCCCGCGCCGCACGGCACGCCTGCCGCTTCGCGCCGGCCCACGCGAAACGACACGTTCAGGCCGCTGACGCCTTCGCCCTGTCCGCCGAGGACGGACGCTTGCAGCTTCAGCTTCCGCCCGGGGACGACTCCGAGCGCGAGCACGTCATGGCCGTCGGGACGACTGAAGGTGACTGCTCCAGGCGGCGGCGAAGGGAACCCTGACGTCGCCGGCGATACCGTCCTGCTCGGTGCCGGCGTGTTCGTCGCGCCGGCTGGGCCGGGCGTGCGGTGCGCGAGCACGGCGACGATCACGACGGCGGCGACGCCGAGCGCGAGCGCGCCGAGCGCGGCCGTCAGGCGAAGCCAGACGCCTGTGTCAGACATCCGTCGCCGCTTCGGGCGCACGCGCCCGCAGCCAGCGCGGCTCGAAGAACGACGCGAGCCCGATCGAAAGGGCGTACAGCGTGATCAGCGTGACGACCGAGAGAGCCGTCGACACCGGATCGACCCCAGGCAGGAGCACCCCGAGCGCGGTCATGGCGAAGATCCCCATACGCCAGCTGGCTCGTAGGCGCGCCGCCGAGAGGATGCGCAGCCGCACCAGACCGAGCACGAACACCGGCACCTCGAACGCGAGCGCGACGGCGAGGAGCAGGAACGACGTGAACGCGTAGTAGTCGCGCGCGCGCACGATGATGTTGAAGTGCGATGAGTCGTAGCTCGTCAGGAAGTGCACGGCCGCTGGGAGGATGAGCCAGTAGCCGAACGCGAGCCCCGCGAGACCGAGGGCGGTGGCGAACGCGACGAGCGCGGCCATCGAGCGCTGGTACCGCTCCTCGAACGCGGGCGCGAGGAACGCCCACAGCTGCCAGAAGATGATCGGCAGCGCGATCAGCAGCGCCGCGTAGAAGCTCACCATGATCGACGTCGTGAACGGCTCGAGCACGCCGAATGTCGTCGGTGGCCGCTTGTCCACCGGGAGAGGCCGGTTCAGCCACTCGAGCAGCCGTCCGTGGAATGCGTACGTCACGGCGAACGCCGTCGCGACCGCGACCAGGCAGATGATCAGCCGCGTGCGGAGCTCGCCGAGGTGTTCGACGAGCGAGGCTTCCTCACCGTGGCGCAGGCGCCGCGGAAACAGGCTCATCGGCTACGAGGTAGGTGGCGTGGGCGGCGGAGTCTCGTCGCCGGCCTTCGGCGGCAACTCGGCCTTCTCGTCATGGCCCGTGACCGAGTCCTTGAACTCGCGCATTCCGCGACCGAGCGAACGTCCGATCTCGGGGAGCCGCTTCGGCCCGAATACGAGCAACGCCACGATCAAGATGATGATGAGGCCCGAGATTCCGATCTCCGGCATGAATCAAGCGTAGCGGGTTCGGGAGAAAGCGGCCCGTGCTCTCCGGGCCAGAGCGTCTATAGCCTGTTGCCGTGCCTTTTCGAAGCCTGGCGTGGGCGGTGCTTCTCGGCGCCGCCTTTGCAGCGGTCGTCAGTGCTCACGGCGCCGGTTCGGCGACGCAGATCGTATTCGCCGCGGATCGCCGGCCCGCGCTGGACGGCGAGATCTACCGCGTCGACATGGACGGCAAGCGGGTCGACGTCAGCCGCAGTCCCTTCGCGGACACGCAGCAGACCGTCTCTCCAAACGGCAAGCGCATCGCGTTCCTTAGCGTGCGAAGCGGAAGCTCCAGGATTTATGTCGTCGGCACCGACGGCCGGCGCCTGAGTGCGGTTTCGTCGGGTCTGCCGACCCTGCGGCCGCCGCAGATTCTCGGCTGGTCGCCCGACAGCACGCGGATCGCAGTGACTGCGGGCACCGCGCAGGAGTCGAGGATCTACATCCTGCAGCCACGCCGGCCGCAGCACGTGATTGCTCGCGTGTCGGCCGCCGACGGCGGCATCGGCGTAGGCGCGTGGTCGCCGGACAGTCAAGAGTTCGAATTCGACAGCCCGTTCCAGAGCCAGCCCGTCGTCCGGGTCGTCGCTGCGACAGGGAGGCCCGCGTTCAGAGTGATCGGCGACGCACCTGCGTGGTCCGCGCGAGGGCGCCTTGCGGTGGTCTCGGACGAACACGTGCGCGTGCTGAGCGAGCACGGTAAGCGGCTCGCCTCGTTTTCCGGCCGCGCGTTCGCCTGGTCGCCAAGCGGCGATCGGCTGGCGAGCCTGGCCGGGCAGACGCTTGCGGTTCGCGGCGCGGGCGGCGTCGGTCGCGTGAGCTTCAAGAAGAAGGCCTCCGGGACCGCACAGCTGCTTTTCTGGGCCGACGCCCACCGCGTCGTCCTCGTCAACGGCCTCAACGAGCAATACGACGGCATCGATGTCTCGCGCGGGCGCACCTGGAAGCCGAGTGAGCGCCTCGTCTCGGCGCACTACTGCGGTTGCACGTCGCCTGACGGCTCGCTCGTCGCGGACACGACTCGGGTCGACGACGGGTTCGCGCTTCGGGTGGCGAGGCTCGACCAGAGTCATTCGCGCACGTTGATTCGTGTTCCGAGCTGCGCGGACGACGGCGTGGTCGTGTCCTCGGTTCAGTCGGTCCAGTTCGCGACGGCGCGGTCGGTCGTCTACCAGAGCAGATGTGCCGAACCGCCCGTCGATCTGTACGGCGTCGACCCGAACGCCGGCATCGCGCGCGCGATCACTCACACGAGCGCGGAGGAGACGGAACCTGCGCTTTCGCCGGACGGTACGCAGGTGGCGTACGTGCGCGCCGACGCGCGCGGCCTTTCCTGCAAGGGCTGCCCCGCGACGATCTGGATCATGAACGCCGACGGGACGAACCAGCACGCGCTCACGCAGCCGCAGACCGGCCAGTGGGATTACGACCCGAGCTGGTCGCCCGACGGCACGCAGATCGTGTTCTCACGTTGGTACGCCGCCGGCACGGCCCGCTACCACCTGTTCGTTGTCGGTGCAGCAGGAGGATCGGCCCGCGATCTTGGAGTGGTCGGCGCGAGCCCGGCCTGGGGGCCAAGCGCGATCGCGTACGTCGAAGAGGGCACGCCTGTCGAAGGCGGTTCCGTCTGGAGCGTGGCGCCGGACGGGACGGGTCAGCGCGAGATCGCGGGCGGCGAATCGGCCTATCTGCCGACATGGTCGCGTGCAGGCGAGCTCGCCTACGTCGATCAGCAACTAGGGCGAAAGGCAGTCCTGGTCGTGGGTGGACGGCGAGTATCGGTCCCGTTCGCCAGGATCGACGATCTCGTCTGGCTGGCGGACGGAAGCCGTCTCGTTCTCTTTGCCGCAAAGGTGAACACGGGTTCGCTAGGGAGCCTTGTGTACGACGTCTACAGCATCCGCCCCGACGGCAGCGATACCCGGCGCCTGACCACGAACGTCAGCGGCTGGCCCAGATAGGGTCCCGCTAGACTGGGTCACGAACCCGGCCGGAAAACGGCTTCGTTAGGCCGGATTCGCTCTCACAATGGCATTGCTCGAGATCAACAATCTGCACGTCGCGCTCGAGGACGGGACGGAGATCGTCAAGGGCGTCGACCTTGCTGTGGACCAGAACGAGATCCACGCGATCATGGGCCCGAACGGCTCGGGCAAGTCGACGCTCGCGTACGCGCTGATGGGACATCCCGCGTACGCGATCACCGAGGGCGAGATCCTCTTCGGCGGTGAGGACCTCGTGCCGCTCGGCGCGGACGAGCGGGCACAACGGGGGCTGTTCCTCGCGTTCCAGTACCCGCACGCCGTTCCCGGCGTGACGGTGACGAGCTTCCTGCGCAGCGCCATCAACGCGATTCGCAAGGCGCG
>DASVFB010000133.1:0-5596 GCA_036380275.1 Gaiellaceae bacterium
GCTCGCGGGCGACGATGTTCACGCGAACGACGACGTCAACATGGGCCAGTCGTCGAACGACGTGTTCCCGTCCGCCGTGCACCTCGCGGCGCTCGGTGAGCTCGTGAACGAGCTGCTTCCCGCGCTCGAGACGCTAGCGACGTCACTCGAGGCGAAGGCCCGGGAGTTCGACGACGTCGTCAAGTCCGGACGCACCCACTGGATGGACGCGGTCCCCGTCACGCTCGGCCAGGAGTTCGCGGGGTACGCGGCGCAGGTTCGCCAGGGCATTGCGCGCGTGCGCGACGCGCTGCCGCGGCTCGGACAGATCCCGCTCGGAGGAACGGCCGTCGGGACGGGGTTGAACACGCATCCGGAGTTTGCGGAGCGGGTGCGGTCGCGGCTTGCCGAGGAAACCGGGCTGACGATCGCCGCGCCTGCCGATCCGTTCGAGGCGCAGTCCGCGCGCGACGGCCTCGTCGAGACCTCGGGCGCGCTGAAGACGGTCGCCGTCTCACTGACGAAGATTGCGAACGATCTCCGCTTCATGGGCTCGGGCCCGCGCGCCGGCCTGGCGGAGATCTTCCTGCCCGAGCTCCAGAAGGGCAGCTCGATCATGCCGGGAAAGGTCAACCCGGTCATCCCCGAAGTCGTGACGCAGGTCGCCGCGCAGGTGATCGGGAACGATGCGGCGATCGCCGTCGGCGGCATGCAAGGCCATTTCGAGCTCAACGTGTTCGTCCCGCTCATGGCGAGAAACCTGCTCGACTCGATCAAGCTCCTGGCGAGCGCGTCACGCCTCCTCGCTGAGACGTGCGTCGACGGCATCGAGGCGAACCGCGCGCAGTGCGAGCGCTACGCGGAGCTGACGCTCTCCGCCGCGACGGCGCTCAACCCGTACATCGGCTACGACAAGGCCACCGAGATCGTGAAGGAGGCCGCGGCGTCTGGGCGGTCTCTGCGCGAAGTCGCGCGCGACCACGGGATCGAAGACGAGGTCCTGGACAAAGCACTTGACTACCGAAAGATGACGAAGCCGCATGAATAGCGCGAGGTTGCAACTCGCCGGATCGGGTACCGCTCGAGCATGAAATTCGCTCTTGTCCTCTCTCTCATGTTCCTGATGCTTCCGACGGCAAGCGCCTCGACCTCGAGCCGCACGGCGCACATCACGATCACCTCACGCGCGCCTGTCGTCGTCCGCGGAACCGGCTTCCTGCCGAGCGAGCGCGTGACCGTCAGCGCCTCGGCAAAGTCGACGCACAGGAAGGTCGTGACCGCGAGCAGGCTCGGTGCCTTCCGCGTGACGTTCCGGGGCTTCTCGATCGGCTACTGCCAGTTCTACTCGGCCCAGGCGAAGGGCAACCGCGGCAGCACGGCGTCGATGAAGGTGATCGCCGAGTGCCCGGCACAGTGAGCCAAAGGCCGGCTTAGCTCAGCAGGCTGATCGAGGGGGCGATATGCTCCGCCCACTCGAGGCGTTGGAGAGCGCCATTGCTGCGTGCGGGACGGAGCGACCGAGCGACCGTCGCGTTGCGTAGCGGCAACCGCATTCGACCGTGGGGAGACGACATGCGAAGGATGTACGGCATTACCGGCGGCGTGGCCGCCGCGGCGGCGATCGCCGCGTTCGCGCTTGCCTTTTCGTCGGGAGGCGCGGGACCTCAGCAATTCATCAACACGAAGTTTTCGAGCGGCGACCCGGATTCGGCCGCGGCCGCCCCGGGGGAAGGCCCCAGCCAGGGAGTCGAGGCCTATCTCGCGGCTCAGCGTACGTATCCGGCGAAAGAGATTCCGCTCGCGGTCACGGAGCAGGCGGCGGAGACCTTCGACAGCATCGCCGCAGAGGACGCACACGCCGGTGACCCGAAGGGCAAGAACAGCAAGTGGGTGCAGTACGGGCCGCAGGTCAATGCGACCCAGCCGGGTGTCACCTCGTTCTCGGGGGCGACGAACAACACGGCGAGCCGCACGACGGCGCTCGTCGTCTCGCCTGACTGCGGGAACCCGAAGAAGAAGTACGGCCACGACCACGACGACGACGACGTCTGCCGCGTCTGGGCCGGCGTCTCGGGCGGCGGCGTCTGGACGACGGACAACGCGCTCGCTTCGAGTCCCGAGTGGACGCAGACGAGCACGAAGAAGCTCGCCCAGAACTCGGTCGGCGTCCTGACGCTCGATCCGACCGACAAGCACGACAACACGCTCTACCTCGGGACGGGCGAGCCGAACCGCTGCTCGTCCGGCTGCGAGGCGGGCGTCGGCATCTACAAGTCCAAGGACGGCGGCATGCACTGGAAGCCGCTCCAGAGCAAGTGCGTCAGCAACGCGACATACGCCTGCGTCAATCCCGGCAAGGACGCATTCCTCGGCCGCGGGATCCGGGCGATCGTGATCGACCCGAAGGACAAGAAGCACATCTACGTCGGGTCCGCTCAGGCCGTACGCGGGCTGTCGCACGTGATCGGCAATGGCGGCACGACTCGCCTCGAGCCCGGCGCGAACGAGCCGGGCGTCTACGAGTCGACCGACGGCGGCAAGACGTTCACCGAGGTGTGGGACGGAGCGAAGCCCGACGTCGATGCCGCTGGCGTCCACTTCTCCTTCGGGATCAACGACGTCGAGCTCGACCCGCTCGACCATTCCACCCTCTATGCCTCCGGGTTCGACGCCGGTCTCTGGCGTCGCGACGCCGGCGCAGCAGCCACCGCGTTCCAGCAGGTGTTCGCGCCGCAGTTTGTTCCGCCGGGATGCACCGTCGCGGCGGGAGGCCCGACATGCGCGTTCCTCGGAATCGACCGCACGATGATCGCCTCGACCGTCAAGAACGGGCACACGCGGATCTATCTGACCGAGGGCACGCAGAGCGGCGGCTCCACGACGACAACCGCGGCCAACTTCTGGCGCACGGACAACGCGAACCAGTCCGCCGCGGCACTGCTGGCGACCCAGGCTGCCGGTGCGACGGTCCCGCCAGGGCCCGGCAATCCGTTCCCCGCGACCTACAACGGCTGGCAGATGCTGACGTCGAACACGACGGCCAGCCCCTACTACTCGACGAACGACTTCTGTACCGGCCAGTGCTGGTACGACCAGAACGTCTACACGCCGGCCGGTCTGCCGGACACGGTCTACGTGATCGGCTCATTCCAGTACGGCGAACTGCCGTGCAACACGAAGGGCGTCGGCTGTGGGAACGGCCGCTCGAACGGCCGCGCGGTCATCTACTCGAACACGGCCGGCGATCCCGACGCTGCTGCCACCGGCCCAGGCGTCAACCGGACGTTCACCGACCTGACGTACGACGCGCAGAACACGCCGGCGACGTGGTGCGGGCTCGGCAGCGCACAGCTCACGTTCGGCGGCGTGACGGCTCCGTTCCAGTGCCTGTGGGCGCCGAATGGCATCCACCCGGATCAGCACGTGATCGGCGTCAACCCGTCGAATCCGACTCAAATCTTCGAGGGATCGGACGGCGGCCTGATCCGCACGAGCGGGACGTTCTCGGACATCTCGTCTCGCTGCAACCCGGGCGAGCGCCCGCTGCTTGGCGCGGCGAGCCTGACGAACTGCATGCGGCTCCTCTCGCGTGTGCCGACGTCGCTCGCGCACATCGACGAGAACTACAGCAGCACGCTGCAGTTCATCAACGTCGCGATCAACCCGGGCAGCGACTGCGAGGTCATGGGCGGAACCCAGGACAACGGCACGTGGTCGAACCTGAACGGGTGCGACAACGACACGTGGCTGCAGGTGATCTACGGCGACGGCGGCAACGCCGGCTACGACAAGACCAACCCGACCTGGCGCTTCAACGAGTTCACGAGCGGCGCCAGTGATTCGAACTTCCAGAACGGCAATCCGGAGAAGTGGGTCATCACCTCGGCTCCCGTCGTGCGTAGCGGCGAGGGAGCGGCGTTCTACTGGCCGCAGATCGGCGACCCGAATCCGCCCGCGGGCGCGCACCCGATCTTCTCGGGCGCGAAGCACGTCTGGAGGACGTGGGCGTTCGGCGGCGGTGTTGCCGGCCACGTGCCGCAGGACACCTCGCCTTCCATCGCGTTCTACGAGGCGAACTGCCAGGAGTTCACCGTCTCGAGCACGCAGCTCGGCTGCGGTGACTACAGGCCGCTCGGCGGGCCGTACTGCGAGGGCGTGGCAGCTTGCGTCAACGCACCCGGCGACCTGACCGGAACGGCGTACGGGCCGGCCAGCGACCGCGGTACCGGCTCCATCTCGTGGCTCGCCCGCGTCAAGTCCGACCACGGCACGCTCTGGGCGGCGACGGGAGCCGGACGCATCTTCGTGACGCACAACGCTGATGCATCCGATCCGGCAACCGTCGTCTGGCACCGGATCGACAGCTCGACCTCGGGTAACTCGCCCACGCGGTTCCCGAGCGGCATCTACGTCGACCCGGCCGACCCGAGCCACGCGTGGATCTCGTACTCCGGCTACAACGCGGTTACGCCCACGCGGCCCGGTCATGTCTTCGATGTCCACGAGAACGGCACCGTGACGCCTGGGTCGGGGATCTTCACGAACCTCAACGTGGAGCAGGGGACGGGCACGTTCCCGACCCCGTTCGACGATGGAGACCTGCCGGTGAGCGACATCGTCCGCGACGACGCGAACCAGACGCTCTACGCGTCGACCGACTTCGGCGTGCTTCGCGGAGACAAGGACGGCAAGGACTGGCACGTCACGAAGGGCATGCCTCGTTACGAGGTCATGCACCTCGAGATGCAGCCGTCCTCGCGCGTCGCAACGTGCGCAGGGTGCCCGCCGAGGCTGTACGCGGCGACGCACTCGCAGGGCATCTGGAAGATGGACCTGAAGAAGTAACGCAGTAGCTTCAGGACGAACCGAGAGGGCCGCCTTCGGGCGGCCCTCTTGTTTCTAGTAGGCGACTGCGCCGCGGCCTGTCTCGGCCGCGTGCCGCTGCTCGTCGGCGCGGTACGAGCTGCGGACGAGCGGCCCGGAGAAGATGGAGCCGAAGCCGAGCGCCTCGCCCTGCTCGCGGAACCAGCGGAACTCGTCGGGATGCACCCAGCGGTCGATCGTCGCGTGCTTCGAGCTCGGCTGCAAGTACTGGCCGATTGTCACGACGTCGACGCCGTTCGCGCGCAGGTCGCGCATCGTGTCCACGACCTCGTCGTTCGTCTCGCCGAGGCCGACGATGATCCCGCTCTTCGTAAGCACGGGGTAGTCGGCGAGCTCCTTCGCGCGGCGCAGCAGCCAGAGCGCAGTGTCGTAGCTCGCCTTGGCACCACGCATCCTCCTGTGCAGGCGCCGCACGGTCTCGATGTTGTGGTTGAAGACGTCGGGTCGCGCGGCGAGTACCGTGCGCAGCGCTTCCTCCTCGACGCCGAGGAAGTCGGGCGTCAGCACCTCTACGCTCGCGTTCGGAACCTTGCGCTTCAGCGCGCGGATCGTCGCCGCGTAGTGCCTTGCGCCGCGGTCGGGCACGTCGTCGCGGTCGACGGACGTGACGACGACGTGCTTCAGCTGCATCTGCGCAGCGACCTGTGCGAGCCGCAGCGGCTCGAGCGGATCGGGCGGCGACTCGGGCTTGCCGGAGTGGACGTAGCAGTAGCGGCAGGCGCGCGTGCACGTG
>DASVFB010000134.1:0-19630 GCA_036380275.1 Gaiellaceae bacterium
TCCCAGCCGGCGAAGGGGACCATCCGCGCCCCGAGGGCGACATGCCGCTCGAAGAGCGGAGTCCGCTGAAGCGTCTGCGCCACGCGAGCGATGGTAATGAGAAGGCGCCGGCTACGAGAACCGACAAACACGGATCGAGGAAGGCGCGGCTCCGCCGCGCCGAAACCAACCCCCACACGCGCTAGCTCGCCCGGGGCCGCCAACCAATGCGAGCGCCGCAGGCGCGAGCCCCGAGCGCGAGCGAAGCGAAGCGAGGGACAAGCAAACAGGGGACCGCCCCAGCCATTCCCCGCTTAGCGCAGGAGACGACCGGGGCGGTTGGACCGGGTCGTTGGGTCAACTGCGGCGTTGACCCTATGAGGGCAGGATCGTTTTGGCCGCGAAAGGCGACAACTAAACATCCGGCTGAAAGTTGTTGCAGTTTGCGAGAGCCGTGCCGCCCTATTCGTCCCTGAGGAAGCTCGGGACGTCCAGGATCTCTTCGCTGCCCTCGAACTTCTCCTCGCGCGGGGCCAACGGCTCCTCGCTCAGAATCGACGGCGTCTCGGCGCGCCGGCGGCGGCGGCGCTCACCGCCAAAGCCGGTCGCGATCACGGTCACCGTGACTGCATCGTCCTTGCCCTCGTCGATCACGGCGCCGAA
This sequence comes from Gaiellaceae bacterium, assembly GCA_036380275.1. Lineage (GTDB taxonomy): Bacteria > Actinomycetota > Thermoleophilia > Gaiellales > Gaiellaceae > DASVFB01. The sequence goes on from DASVFB010000134.1 coordinate 643, forward strand.
GATGACGTTGGCATTCGCGTCCGCGGCGCTCGTCACCACCTCGGCCGCCTCGTTCACCTCGAAGAGGCCGATGTCGGGCCCGCCCGTGATGTTGAGCAGGATCCCGGTGGCGCCCTCGATCGAAGCCTCGAGCAGCGGTGAAGACACCGCGGCGCGCGCCGCCTCGGCAGCCCGGTTCTCGCCGGATGCGCTTCCGATTCCCATGAGCGCGGAGCCTGCGTCGGTCATGATCGTGCGGACGTCTGCGAAGTCGAGGTTGACGAGACCGGGCACGGTGATCAGATCCGTGATCCCCTGCACGCCCTGACGCAGCACGTCGTCGGCCATTCGGAACGCGTCGACGATCGACGTTCGCTTTTCGACCACCTGCAGCAGCCGGTCGTTCTCGATCACGATCAGCGTGTCGACCTGATCGCGCAGGCTGTCCAGTCCGCGCTCCGCCTGCTCGGCGCGTCTGCGACCTTCGAACGAGAAGGGGCGTGTCACGACGCCGACCGTCAGCGCACCGACCGACTTCGCGAGCTCGGCGAGGATCGGCGCACCGCCGGTGCCCGTTCCCCCGCCTTCGCCGGCGGTGACGAAGACCATGTCGGCGCCCTTGAGCGCCTCTTTCAGCTCATCGCCGCTCTCGGTCGCGGCAGCGAGCCCGACCGCCGGGTCGGCACCCGCGCCGAGACCGCGCGTGCCCTGCGAACCAATCTGAATCTTCACGTCCGCTTCCGCCATCAAGAGCGCCTGCGCGTCGGTGTTCACGGCGATGAACTCGACGCCCGACAGGCTGGCCTCGACCATTCGCGTGACGGCATTCGTGCCGCCGCCGCCGATGCCGACGACCTTGATCACTGCGAGGTAGTTGCCAGTCTGATTTCTCATTCTCAAGTCGCCTCGACCTCAAGCTGTAGTGGAGGATAGGGCAGTTGAGCGCTGGTTCAACGGTTCAATGTACGGACGGGTGTCTGTCTTGTCAACAAGATTCGCTCGCGTCCAGCTCAACCTCAACCTGAGACTTGAGGTTCCTGACTGGCCACCGGTCGCTCGGGAACGCTCACGTCCAGGTAACCGACGATGGGCGTCCGCTCGAGGATGCGCCGCGCGATCGTCAGCTTCAGCGCCAGATCGGAACGCGTGCCCACGCGAACTTGCAGACCGCCGCGAACGATGTAGATCCACTGCCCGGATTCGTTGCGCACGCTCCCGACTCGACGCGCCAGCCGCGCACCTTCGAGCGCATCGAGCATCGCGACCTCGTCGGCGCCGGCGCCGGCCGACAGCGTCCCACCCTGCGAAATCGCAACGGGCTGGCGCAACCAGATGCGCGGCAGGACCCTGTGCGTCCGCTGCGCGATCCGCTTGATCACTCGTCCGCGTCGTGACACCAGCCACGCCTCGACGCCTCGTCTGACGACCGCGACTGGTTGCTCTTGTTCGACGCGCACCCGCAACGTGTTCGGGAAGGCGCGGTCGTAAGTCACACTCGCGATCGAAGGAAGCGCTGTGGCAAGTCGCTCGACCTCGCCGCTTCGGACCTTGAGCAGGCTCTTGCCTTCGAGCGGGCGCAACGCTAACTCGACACGCCGGGCAACGGACGGACGCACACCTTCGACGTCGATCGTTCGCACGGCGAACACCGGCGTCTCGCGCGCACCCAGGTACAGGAGCGCGGCGGCCACGACGAGAACCAGGCTCACCGCCACCGACCGGCCCGAGGGAACCAGCTTGGCCGCTCGCGGTGCAGGCGGAAGCCGGGCCACGGCTTCGCGCGCAGCCGACCGACTTGACGAGTCGCTCACGCAGCGAACTTCGCCACCGCTGGGAGTGCTCCTACGTCGGCGGCGGCAGCTCCGGCAGGCCGAGAAAGCGAACTTCGTGCCGCAGCTCGACGCCGAACTCGGCGTGCGCTCGCCGCCGTGCCTCGGTCATGAGGGAGACTGCGTCCGCGCTGCGCGCTCCGCCCGCGTTCTCGACGAAGTTCGCGTGCATCGGCGAGATCTGGGCGCCGCCGATGCGATGTCCCCTGAGACCGCACGCCTCGAGCATCCGGCCCGCGGTGAGCTCATGTCGCGGATTCTCGAACACGCTCCCGAACGTGCGCTTGTTCGTCGGCTGCGCGGCCTTGCGTTGCGACTGGAACTGCGCGATCGCCGTCTTGATCTCCTCGACCGGCCGGGGCGTCAGCCGGAGCTCCACCTGTGCCACGACCTGTCCGTCACGCAGGTCCGAATGGCGGTACGTGAGCCCGAGCGCCTCGGGGCTCAGCCAATCCGACCCGGCGGCCGTCACGACGAGCGCTCGCTCGAGCACATGCGAGAAGTCGCCACCGTACGCGCCCGCGTTCATCCAGACGCCGCCTCCCGTCGTCCCCGGGATCGCACACGCAAACTCGAAGCCGCCAAGCCCGGCGTCTCGAGCCCGGTGCAGCACGACGGCGTTGGTCGCGCCGCCGCCCGCGGTGACACGGCCGTCGGCGACCGTGACCGCGGCGAGCTCCCCGCCGAGCCTCACAACGAGCCCGTCAACGCCCTCGTCCGCAGCGAGGAGGTTCGAGCCGAGCCCGACGACGGTCGCGGCGACCCCCTCCCGCTCCGCAAAGGCGAGCGCATCGCGCAGCTCGGCGATCGTCTGTGGGCGCGCGAACCACCGCGCCGGCCCACCCGTGCCGATCGTCGTGTGCCGCGCGAGCGGAACGTGCTCCTCGATGTTCACGACAACGTCTCGAGGAGCACCGGCACGGCCGAGTCCACGTCACCGGCGCCAACCGTGAGCACGACGTCACCCGCTTGCGCGAGCGAGGCCAGCCAGCCGGCGCCGCGTTCGAGCGACGGCATCCACGCGGCGCGCGTAGTCCGAATCTCGTTGACGATCAGCTTGCCGCTCACCCCGTCGATGGGCGGCTCGCGAGCGCCGTAGACATCCGTGACGGCGACGACATCGGCCGACGAGAGCGCGGCGCCGAACTCGCCTGCCAGATGCTGTGTCCGCGAGTACAGGTGGGGCTGGAAGAGGACGAGGACGCGTCGGGCGCCGAGATCACGAGCCGTGGCGATCGTCGCGGCGACCTCCGTCGGATGGTGGGCGTAGTCGTCGTACACGCGCACGCCGCCGGCTTCTCCGCGCAGCTCGAAGCGACGCGCCACGCCCAGGTACTGCGCAACGTGCGGCTCGGCTTCCTCGCGGGCCACGCCGCAGTGCTCGAGCGCGGCGATCGCAGCGGCGGCGTTCAGCCTGTTGTGCCGGCCGGGCAACGCGAGTCCAAAGTCGACCAGCTCGAGCTCTTCAGCCCGCACGATGTTCGGAACGTGCGACAGCCACTCGCCGAACAGCGATTCCACCTCGGCAAGTGAGGCGAACTCGGTGTGGTGGTCGAGCTCGACGTTGAGCACGACGGCGACTCGGGGCCGCAGTGCTGCGATCGTCCGGTCCGACTCGTCCCCTTCCACGACGAACCAGCCGTCGCCGGTGCCCGCGTTTCCGCCAAGCTGCGGAACGTTGCCGCCGATCGCGAACGCAGGATCGCGACCCAGGCGCGAGAGGACGTACGCGATCATCCCGGTCGTCGTCGTCTTGCCGTGTGCACCCGCCACGACGACCGAGTCGCGGAGCGATACGAGCTCGGCCAGAAACTCCGCGCGCGACCTCCCCGAGACGCCGGGGTAGGCACTCGACACGACGACCTCCCACTCGTCGCGTACGACCGGCTCCGGCGCGATCACGATCTCATGCCCGCGCAGCGGCTCGAGATAGCTCGTGTCGGCGCGGTCCCAGCCGCCGACCTCGGCCCCCCAGGCGGCTGCGATCGTCGCGTACGCCGACAGGCCTGCGCCTCCGATTCCGACGAACCAGATCCGGCGTCCCTCAAGCGGCCGCAAGCGCGATCAACTCCTCGGCGATGACCTGCGCGGCGTCAGGCCGCGCGATCGCGCGCATACGCTCGGCCATCAGCTCGAGCCTTCCCGGATCGTCGAGCAGCGAGCGCGCCAGCTCGGGGACGACACCCAGCTCCGTCTCCGGCACGAGGATCGCGCCGCCGCCGCGCCCGAAGTAGCGGGCGTTGTGCGTCTGGTGGTCGGCGGTGGCGAAGGGATACGGAACGAGGATCGCCGGCAATCCTGCGGCCGCGAGCTCCCACACCGTCCCGCCTGACCGCGTGAGCGCGAGGTCGCAGGCGCCGTACGCCGCGCCGAGGCCGTCGAGCTTCGGCACGAGCCGGTAATCCGCACGCGAGACACGACGCCGCAGCGCGTCGTAGTCACGCTCACCTGTGACGTGCAACACAGGCGGCCCGACCGCGCCGAACGCCTCGACCGCAAGCTCGTTCAGCGCGTGCGCTCCCGCGAGCGCGCCGGCGATCAGCAGCACGCTCCCGTCCGCAGGCAGCCCGAGTTGCGCGCGCGCGACTGCACGATCGAGCGGACGCGCGTTCTCGGGGATCGGACGGCCGACGACGCGGTACTTAACGCCGTGGCGGTCGGGCAGGTCGTAGGCGAGGAAGATGCGGCGGGCAAACCGCGCCGCGACCCTGTTCGCGAGCCCGAGTCGCGCGTCGGCCTCGGCGAGCGCCCCCGGCGTTCGCTTACGCCATGCCGCGTAGACCATCGGCGCCGCGACGTATCCGCCGCCGCCGAAGACGACGTCGGGACGCCGCTGCGAAAGAATTCGAGCGCAGGCGAAGGGCGCACGTCCCGCCAGCAGCACCGAGTTCACGAGCGCGAGCGACGGGCGGCGAGGCAAGCCCGTGATGCGAAACGTGTCGAGCTCATATCCGGCGTCAGGAACCAGCTGCGCTTCGGCGCGATCCGGCGACCCGGCGAACGTCACGTGCACGCCGCGGCTGCGCAGCTCTCCCGCGACCGCGAGCGCCGGCAGCACGTGCCCCGCCGTTCCCCCGGCTGCGATCAGACACCTCACTTGACGCACGAACGCCATTACTGGCGATGTTAAGGAGGATGCCGACCGAGACGAGCTCGACAACGAGGCTCGAGCCGCCGTACGAGACGAACGGAAGCGGGATTCCGGTCAGCGGCGCCATCCCCAGGACAGCGGCGAGGTTGATGCACGCCTGGCAGCAGACGAGCGCGGTGAGACCCGCGGCGAGCCGCTTGCCGAACTGATCGCGGCACTGTAACGCGGTCTTGAACCCAGCCCACGCGAACAACACGTACGCGAAAATCAACGATGCCGTCCCGACGAGCCCAAGCTCCTCGCCGATGACGGCGAAGATCATGTCGGTGTGCGCCTCGGGCAGGTAGTGGATCTTCTGGACGCCCTGTCCAAGTCCCTCGCCGAGAAAGTGTCCCGAGCCGAGGCCGATTTGTGCCTGGACGATCTGGAAGCCCGCACCCTGCGCGTCCTGCCACGGATCGAGGAAGCTGAACAGGCGCGCACGCATGTACGCCTTGCTCATGATCACGATCAGCCCGGCGAACGCCATGAGCGCGATGCCACTACCCAGCGTCCGCGCCCGCACGCCGGAGGCGAAGAGGACAGCGCCCGTCATCACCGTCAACGTGATCGCCGTGCCGAGGTCCGGCTCGAGCAGGATGAGAATCAGGAACACGCCGAGCAGCGCGCCGATCGGACGCCACAACTCGTGCAGCGTGCGCGGCGGTGCGCGCTTCGCGAGGTGCGCCGCGAGCCAGACCGTGAAAGCGAGTTTCGCGAACTCCGAGGGCTGGAATGTTGCGGGACCGAGGCTGACCCAGCGACGCGCACCGTTGACCGGTTGCGCGAGGACGAGCACCACTGCGCACCCGAGCAGCGCGCACGCGACGAGCGTCGGCGCGAGCAATCGCAGCCGCGTGTACTTCCATCTCGACGCGACGATCATCCCGGCGACGCCGAGCACCGCGTAGGTCCCCTGGCGCTCGAGATACGACATCGGGTTCGCGCCGCCGACCACGGCCGACGCCGACGTCGCGCTGTAGACCATCACGATCCCGAACGCGGTCAACGCAAGCGTGACCAGCGTCAGGACGTGCCACTCAGGCTTTCTCCCCACGTTCTAGTGGAGATTCGCCACGAGCCTCCTGAAATCCTCGCCGCGCTGCTCAAAATCCGTGTACTGGTCGTAGCTCGCGCACGCCGGCGAGAGCAGGACGACGTCGCCGGGCTTCGCTTCTGATGCAGCCAGTTCGACGGCCCGAGCGATTGTGCCCGCACGTGCGTACGACCGCCCGGCGGCGTCGAGTGCGGCGGCGAGCTCGTCGGACGCTTCACCGACGAGGTAAATCGCCTCGACGCTCGGCGGAAGCTCGCGAGCGAAAGCGCCGTAGTCCTCGCCCTTCGCCCGCCCGCCGAGGATGAGTCGCACGGGCGCGTCGAACGCGTCCACCCCCGCGCGCGCAGCAAGCGTATTGGTCGCGATCGAGTCGTTGATCCAGCGGACGCCGTCGAGCTCGCGCACGAGCTCGAGGCGGTGCGGGACACCGCGAAACTCCCGCAGCACGTGCGCGATCGCGTCGTCGGACAAGCCGACCGCTCGTGCCGCAGCCGTCGCCGCGGCTGCGTTCGCGCGGTTGTGACGTCCCGGTAGCTGAGGCTCGGCGGGCAGTGGATCGTCCGCCGAGAACTCAGTTCCATCGAGGCCAAGACCGCTGGGCACAATCTTGTACCGCGCGCGCTCGAAGATGCGCAGTTTGGCGGCGCAATAGCGCTCGAAGGTGCCGTGACGGTCTAGGTGGTCCGGCTCGAGGTTGAGCAGAACCGCGACCTCGAGCGCGAGCTCATGCACGTCTTCGAGCTGGAACGAGGAGAGCTCGCACACGATCCACGCGTCGTCCGGCGCGTGGACGGCGCTCAGCGGCCGACCAACGTTTCCGGCGACCGCGACGTCGTGTCCCGCGGCGCGAAAGATCTCGCCGAGCAGCTCCGTGGTCGTCGTCTTGCCCTTCGTCCCCGTGACACCGACGAACGGCCGCGGCGTCAGCAGACTCCAGCCGAGCTCCACCTCGGACCACACGGGAATGCCGCGCTCGCGCGCCACCGCAACAAGCGGCCGCTCTCCGGGAACACCGGGCGACTTCACGAGCAAGTTGACGCCGCGTAGCAAGCCGACGTCGTCCTCGTTGTCGCGGTCGACACGCACGACCTCGTCGCCGCGCCCCTCCAGTGCTGCCACAGCCGCTACACCCGAGCGAGCAAGGCCGTAGACGAGTACACGCGTCAAACGCGGAACTTGAGGTAGTACTGGTAGAAGAGCCCGAAGCCGACGGCGCACAGAATCCCGTGCAGAATCCAGAAGCGGACCATGATCTTGGAGTCGGACCACCCTTTCATCTCGAAGTGGTGATGGATCGGCGCGATCAGGAACACGCGGCGGTTCAGGAACTTGAACGTGAAGACCTGGATCATCACCGACAGCGCTTCGATGACGTATAGGCCGCCGATGAACAACAGCAGTACCTCGCACTTCATCATGATCGCGAAGCCCGCCATCGCACCGCCGAGCGCCATCGAGCCTGTGTCGCCCATGAACATCTCTGCGGGAAAGGCGTTGTACCAGAGGAAGCCGATGGCGCCTCCGATCAGCGCGGCGCCGGCGATCGCGAGGTCGAGCCGGTCGGGGCTGCGCAGCGTCGGTTGCGGGTTCGAGCGGATGAACGTGAGCACGGCCATCGTCGTGAATGTGAAGAGCGAGATGATCGCCGTGCCGGCGGCGAGCCCGTCGAGCCCGTCGGTGAGGTTCACACCGTTCGAGGCGCCGGCGATCACGAGGAAGATGAAGACGTACCAGAAGGGCCCGAGCGGCAGCCGGTAGCCCGTGCCGGGAATGAGCACCGAGGTCAGATTGCTCAGCCCCGCGCGGTGCGCGAGGTACCCCGTGCCCGCGGCGACACACGCGAGCAGCAGCAGCTTCCATCGGCCCGAGAGACCCAGAGAACGTTTGTGCGTGAACTTGATGAAGTCGTCGAGGAAGCCGATCGCACCACAGGCGAGCGTGATGAAGAACACTGTGAGCCCCGTCAGCTCGTATTTCGAGAACGCGAAGAACGCGATCGACGCCGCAACCAGGATGAGGATGCCGCCCGCCGTCGGAGTGCCCCGCTTGACGACGTGCCGCTCGGGACCCTCCTCGCGGATCTGCTGGCCGAACTCCTTCCGGCGGAGGAACTCGATGAACCGAGGTCCGGCGAGGATCGAGATGAGGCCCGCCAGGATGCCCGCAATGAAAACTCGGGTCATACAGTCACGCCTGCGAGTGCCTCCGCGACCCGTTCCAGACGGAAGACGCGCGCGCCCTTTACGAGCACGCAGTCTCCCGGCCTGAGTTCCTCACGCAGGAGCGCGATCGCCTCGTCGGCGTCCGCGACTGAGCGTCCACCGTAGACGCGCGCGTGCTCGCCGACCGAGATGAGCACGTCCACGCCGATCTCGTCGACGGCTTGCGCTACCTCGCGGTGCCCCTCGTCGCTGTAGTCGCCGAGCTCGGCCATCTCGCCGAGCACCGCGATGCGCCGGCGACCGTCGGCGAGGCGGCGCAGGTGCTCGAGCGCGGCACGCATCGAGATCGGGTTCGCGTTCCAGGCGTCATTGATCAGGAGCCCGCCTCCGGGCAGGGGCAGCTCCTGATTGCGCCACTCGGCGAACGTCACGTCGATGCGCTCCGGGATCTCGAGCCCGAGTGCCTGCGCGGTCGCGAACGCGATGACCGCGTTGCCGGCGAGGTGCTGCGCGCTGAAGTTGACCTCGACCGTGCCGATGGATGTGCGCAGAAGCGGCGGCTCGAACGACTCAAGGCGCAAGTCCTCGCCGATGCTGACGACGTCGATGTCCGTGCGGCCGACGTCGAAGCCCTCCGGAACGACGGCGGTCCCTCCGGCCGGCAGCCCGTCGATCAGCTCGCGTTTCGCGCGGACGACTCCTTCGAGGTTGCCCACCTTCTCGAGGTGCACGGGTGCGATGTTCGTGATCACGCCGATGTGCGGTCGCGTGAACGCACACAACTCCGCGATCTGGCCGAACCCCCGCATCGACAGCTCGAGGATGCAGATATCGGTGTCCGGCTCGACGCGGCAAACGGTGAGCGGCACGCCGATCTCGTTGTTGAAGCTGCGTTCCGCGGCGACCGTCCGCGCCTGTGAGGCGCAGATCGCGGCGAGGATGTCCTTCGTCGACGTCTTGCCCATCGAGCCTGTGATCGCGACGAACCGCGCGTCGCTTCGGTCGCGAACGGCTCCGGCGATCGCGGCAAGCGCTGCGAACGGATCTGCGGGCACGAGTGTCGCGGCGGCGCCACGGGCAAACGCGTGCTTGCGGTAGTCGGCGCCGTCGCCGAGCGCGAGAAACAGATCGCCTTCGTCGATGCGGCGCGAGTCGACCTGCACGCCGGTGATCTCGTCCGTCCACCCGGCGCGGTCGAGCTGACCCGGGACAAGATCCGCGACGATGTCGAGCTCGAGCGGGATCACGCTGGTTGCAGCGCGCGCAGCAGCTCCCGCGCGACCTCTCGATCGTCGAACGGCTGAACCGTGCCGCCGATCTCCTGCCCCTGTTCGCTGCCCTTGCCGGCGATCAGCACGACATCTCCTTCGCGCGCAGACTCGATTGCCCTCGCGATCGCCGTGCGGCGGTCAGGCTCGACCTCCAGCTCGGGCGCGCCTGCGAGCACCTCGTCGATGATGACCAGGGGATCCTCGCTGCGCGGATTGTCGGACGTGACGACGGCCACGTCGGCGAGCGTCCAAGCGATTCGCCCCATCACCGGCCGCTTCTCGCGGTCGCGATCGCCCCCGCAGCCGAAGACGCAGATAACACGGCCCTGCGCGAGCCGACGCGCTTCCTCCAGCACGCGCTCGAGCGAAGCCGGCTTGTGCGAGTAGTCGACGACGACGGTGAACGGCTGGCCCTCGTCCACGAGCTCGAAGCGCCCGGGCACGCCCTGCACGGCTTCGATCCCCTTGCGGATCGCGTCCTCGCCGATTCCGAGCGCGCGTCCTGCAGCCGCCGCGCCGAGCGCGTTCTCGACGTTGAAGCGTCCGCGCAGCTTCAGGTCGGCATTGAGACTGTCGACGGCCGCGTCGAACGTGATTGCGTTGTCGAGGTCCGCCGCGAGCTTGCGTCCCCAGGCGTTGCCGACGTTCACCACCGCGTGTTCGGCCTGCGCGAACAGTCTGCGCTTTGCTTCGAAGTACGACTCCATCGAGCCGTGGAAGTCGAGATGGTCGTGCGCGAGGTTCGTGAACACGAGAACGGCGAAGCTGACGCCGTCGAGGCGTCCCTGCGCGGATGCATGCGACGTCGCCTCCATCGCGCACGCCCGGTTACCCGCGTCGATCATTTCGCGGAACAGCCTCTGTAGGTCGATCGCCTCAGGCGTGTTCAGCTCCGCCGGCCGCGTGTCGTTCCCGACGCGTCGTTCCATATTCGTCAACAGGCCCGGCCGGCGACCTGCCGCGCGAAGGACCTCGTACAGGAGATAGGTCGTCGTCGTCTTCCCGGCGGTGCCCGTGACGGCGGTGACGTCGAGCTCGCGGCTCGGATCACCGAAGAACTCGGCCGCGGCCGCCGCCATCGCCCGGCGAGAGTCCGGGACCACGATCTGCGGCACGGCGAGCTCGAGAGGGCGCTCGACGACGAGAGCCGCGGCGCCGCGGGCAACTGCGTCCGCCGCGAGGTCGTGGCCGTCGGCGCGCGCGCCACGGACGCAGAAGAAGAGGGTTCCCGGCGTGACCGCGCGTGTGTCGTAGGCGAGGTCCGAGATCTCGACCGGCGCCACGTTGACGACGTCGAACGGGCCGAGCGCAGGGGCCAGACGCTCGAGCTGCATGCTCAGAGGCTAGCCCGCAGCGTTGCTGTTGTCGGGCGGAACCTCGAGGTACTGCAGGTCGTAGGCAGCGATCTGTGCGAACGCAGGCGCGGCCACGACGCCGCCCCAGATGGCGCCGTGCGGCTCGTCGACCATGACGCTGATGACGAGCCGCGGCCTCGATGCGGGCACCATGCCGACGAACGACGACACGTAGTGCCCGCCCGAGTAGCCGCCATGTGCATCCGGCTTTTGCGCCGTCCCCGTCTTGCCCGCCACCTTGTAACCGTTCACCGCGGCGAGCGTGCCCGTCCCTCCGAGCACGACGTTCTGCAGCATCGCGTTCAGCTGCGCGGCGATCGTGCGCCTGATGACGCGACGCGTATGCGGGCGGAAGCGGGTGCCACCCTGCACGCGCTCCACGAGGTGCGGCTGCACCCAGACGCCATGGTTCGCGATCGTCGAATAGGCCGCAGCCATCTGCACCGGAGTGACGGCGACGCCCTGCCCGATAGGCACGTTGCCGATCGTCGACCCCGACCACTCGTCGGGCTTCAGGACGAACCCGGGCGACTCCGCGGGGAAGCCGACGTCTGTCGCGGACCCAAACCCGAAGCGGCGCATCCAGCGGTAGAGACGATTCCGTCCCAGCTTCTCGGCCAGCGTGATCGCACCGACGTTGGACGACTGCGCGAGGATCCGCGCGACGCTCATCGTCTCGGTGCCGCGTTCCTCCGCGTCGTGGATGACGCGGTCGGCGACGTGGATCGAGTACGGGAGCGTGAACTTGGTCTGCGGCGTCACGAGGCGGTCCGAGAGCACGCCCGCGACCGTCACCAGCTTGAACGTCGAGCCGGGCTCGTACACATCGGTGACGGCGCGGTTGCGCGTGACCGCGGGCGGCGTGGCGCCGAACGCGTTCGCGTCGAACCCAGGCGCGTTCGCCATCGCGAGAACGGCGCCGTTGCGCGGATCCATCACGACTGCGGTGGCACCCTTCGCGCCCCACTTCGACACGGTCTGGCGGAGCACGGCCTCCGCGTTGGCCTGGATCGTGTGGTCGATCGTCAGCCGGACGTTGCGCCCGTCCACCGCGGGCCGCTGGTCGACGACGTCGAGCACGTGTCCGAGCGCGTCGATCACGCGGCGCTCGCTGCCCGGCTTGCCGGCGATCGTCTTGTCGAGCTGCAGCTCGAGCCCGGCGAGCCCGCGGTTGTCGAGGCCGGCGTAGCCGAGGATGTGCGAGGCGACCGAGCCCTGCGGATAGAAACGGCGCTCCTCCGGGTAGAAACCGAGGCCCGCGAGACCGCGCCTTTCGAGCAGCGCGGCCTTCGCCGGGTCCGCCTTGCGCTTGACGTAGACAAAGCTGCGCTTCTTGTCCACCAGCTGGCTGTAGAGCGTGTCGGCGTCGACGTCGAGCGTCTTCGCGGCCGCAGTCGCAACGACGCGTGCGTCGCGCACCTGCCGCGGATCCGCGTACACCGTCGTCGCCTGCTCGCCGATCGCAAGCTGCACGCCTGTTCGGTCGAAGATCGTTCCACGGGACGCAGGCAGGACGACCACAGCACGGTGCTGGTTCGACGCGAGCTGCGAGAGCGATCCGGCCTGAACGGCCTGAAGCCACGCCGCCCGGCTGAGCAGCGTCGCGAACAGGACGAGAAGAATCGCAAGAAGAAGCCGGATCCTGCGGTTGACCGGGTTCCGGCGCTTGCGGCTCATTTTCCCTAGGGCTTCCGGAGGTCGACGTACGTCATGTCGCTGGCAGGCACGAGCCCCAGTCGCTGCGCTGCACGCGCCTGGATGCGCGGCGACGCCTTCGCGCTCGAGAACTGCGACGCGAGGGCGGCGTTCTGGTCACGCAGATTCGCGCGCTCGGTCCCGAGGCGGTCGAGGCGCACGTTCAACTGCAGGACGGCGACGTTCAGCGCGACGACCCCCGCGAGGAGCGCCCCGACGACGACGATCCAGACGACGCCGCTCCGCAGTGGGTCGGCGCGCCGCGCGGCGACGGGACGCCGTCGCCGCCCACCCTCCGCGGGCGCGGCCTCGGCGTACGCGGCCGTCGGCATCAGACCTTGACTGCGACCCGAAGCTTCGCCGATGTCGCGCGCGGGTTCTGCGCGACCTCGTCGTCGCCCGGCCGCAGCGGCCGTCGTGAAACAGCGCGAAGGAGCGGCTCCTTCCCGCAGACGCAGATCGGAAAGTCGGGTGGGCAGGTGCAGCCGCGCTCGCCGTCGCGCATGAACGTCTTCACGATTCGATCCTCGAGCGAGTGGAAGCTGATCACCGCGAGCCGACCGCCCGGCCGCAGAGCCTCGAGCGCTGCGGGGAGCGCACGTTGGAGCGCGCCGAGCTCGTCGTTGACCGCGATGCGCAGCGCCTGGAAGACGCGCTTTGCAGGATGCCCGTCGCCGAAACGCGCGGGCGCGGGGATGGCGGACTTGACTGCATCGACCAGCTCGAAGGACGTGGTGAGCGGGCGACGCCTCGCGATCATGCGCGCGATCTGGCGCGCGTAGCGCTCCTCGCCGTAGCGCTTGAAGATGTCAGCGAGGTCGCGCTCGGTCGCGTCATTGATGAGATCGGCGGCGGTCAGCTCGGCGGAGCGATCCATGCGCATGTCGAGCGGAACGTCCGTGGCGTACGAGAAGCCGCGGTCGGGATGGTCGAGCTGCATCGACGAGACGCCGAGATCGAGCAAGATCGCGTCCGCCTCAACGCCGTTCGTGGCCAACTGCTCGAGCACCAGCGAGAACTCGCCGCGCAGCAGGCGCGTCTGGAGACTGCCGAAACGCCGCTTGAAGCTCTCGAAGTACGGCCGGACGGACGGGTCGCGGTCGATCGCGATGTAGCGGCCGCGACCGTTCAGATCGGCGGCGAGCAGCTTGGCGTGGCCGCCGGCTCCGAACGTGCAGTCGACGACGGTCTCGCCGGGGCGCACCGCGAGCAGGCGACGCACTTCCTCGGCAAGGACGGGCTGGTGATCAATCGCTCTTCGTTGCAAGACGCTCGGCAACATCATCAGCACTCCCTTCGACTTCTGCTAGCTCGCGGCTCCACGCCTCGCGATCCCAGATCTCGAGGTGGTCTCGCATCCCCGTGACGACGACGTCGCGCCTCAGCTCTGCGTGCTTCAGCAGAGGGGCCGGAATCATCACGCGGCCCTGTTTGTCGAGTTCGGACTCGGACGCTCCTGAGAAGACGAACCGCTGGTGGCGCCGCGTTTCCTTGCTGAGCGGATCCATCGGGGCGAGTCGAGACTCGACACGTCGAGCCCAATCCTCACCACGGAACACCTCGAGACACCCATCGAGGCCGCGCGTGACGACGACGGTGCCCTGAGCGAAGGACTCGCGGAACTTTGCGGGAAGAGTGAGGCGGTTCTTGTCATCGATCGTGTGCTCGTATGCGCCGAGGAGCATCTGAGGCTTGTTTGCTTCCACCACTGCTCCCCACTTTGCCCCACTTTGGTCCACTTGTCAACCCTGTATAAGGGAACGTCATGAGGCGGCTCCTTCTCGCTGCGGCGGTTCTGACGCTCGCACTGGCCGGCTGCGGCTCGGAATCCGGCTCCGGCGACGCCAAGCAGTCGACCTGGCCAGGGCCTCCGAAGCCGAGGGCCGACGGGACGATTCCAATCGCTGACTTCAACACATACCTCGCCGGCGACGGTCAGGCGTTCGCGACCTCGCCGACCGCGGCGGTGACCGAGTTCCTGGGCCTCGACGACTCGTCGGCGGCGGTGACGATCATGCGCGCGACGTCCCCGGGAGAGGTTCGCAACTTCTCCGAAGTCGTGACAACCCTCGAAGGACTTCTCGATGACTCGGTGAAAGCCGCGCGCTACACCGTCGAGCTCCAGCGGAACGATGCGATGCAGTGGCGCCTCCGAGCGGCTGAGTGGGCCCAGAGCTGCCAGGCCGGACGCGGCCACCAGGATTACTCGCCCGAGCCCTGCGTCTAGACGTCCGCCGCCGTAAGCTGGCGCTCGTACGGTCCCCGCCCGCTCACGACGGCCGCACCGCAGCGCGACGCGAAAGCGACCGCTTCGCGCGGCGCATCGCCGCGGCCGAGCGCAAAAGTCAGACCTGCGGCGAAACAGTCACCCGCGCCGTACGCGTCCTCGAACGGTCCGGGAGGAGGCGCTGCGGCGAACGGGCCGCCGGGCTGCGCCCACCCACCCAAGCGGCCTGACGTCGCGACGGCGAGCCTGGGCGGCGGATCGAGCTCGCCGGCCTCGTACCGCTCTCCTTCGTCGGTCGCACTGCCGACGAGCGCGTCCAGCTCGACGCCTGCGCGGCGGAGCGTCGCCAGCTCGCGCGCGGTGGCCACGAGGACACGCGCGTGCCGCGCCTTCAGCAGCGCGTCGACGTCGCCCGCCGTGAAGTAGGCGCAGTCGCTGCGGCGCAACTCCTCCCACGGCAGTGACTCGACCTCGCCGCGCGGATGATGCTTCTCACCGATCACGGTGATCGTTCGCTCGCCTGCCTCGTCGACGTACGTCACGCCGCGGCGCTGCGGCCGCCGCACCCAGGCGACGTGAAGAAGCAAGCCCTTCGAGGCAAGCTCCACCTGTGAACGATGGCCGAGCTCGTCGTCGCCGAGCGCTGTGAAGAAGGAGGTCTCGCAACCGAGGTTCGCGAGCTGCACCGCCGCGACCGCGCCCCCTCCCGCAGCTTCTGACCAGGTCTCGGTGGCGTGGACGATCTCGCCGGGCTTCGGCACCGACTCGACCCGGACGAAGTCGATCCACTCGACGTGCCCGATCACGACCGCTCGCACATCTCACATTCTCGCGGCCGGCAGCGTTGGACCAGGATGATGGAGGCCGTGGCGACGATCCCGCCCTTCGAACGCTTCTACGCCGAGCATCGCGACGCGATCTTCGGCTTCCTAGCCCGGCGTCTGGGCAGGCCGGCGGCCGAGGACGCGTTCCAGGAGACGTTCCTGCGGGCGCTGCGGGCGTACGACCGCCTGGAGCACGGGCGACACCTCCGGGCGTGGATCTTCACGATCGCCGCGCGCGTGGCCACCGACGTCCACCGCAAGCCAAGTGTCAAGTTGTCACTTGGAGAAGAAGAGGCGGCGTCGGAGGACTCTCGCCCCGCGTACCTCGAGCTCGAGCACCTGGCGGACGAGCTGCCGCCTGCTGAACGTGCGGCGGTGGTGCTCCGCTACGGGTACGACTTGCCTTACTCGGAGATCGGCGCGGCGCTCGGATCATCGGCGGACGCGGCACGACAGGCGGCGTCGTCGGGGATTCGGCGACTACGCAGGAAGGAAGGACTCGCATGAAGGTCTCGCCTGAGCTCGACCGTCGCTTCCGCGACGCGGCCGCAGATGCTGGGTTGCTCGACGTCGCGTACGACATGGTCGACACGCCGATCGGAGAGCTGTTCGTGGCGACGACGGAGGCGGGCCTCTGCCGCATCTCGTACGACCCCGAGCCCGAGCGCGTCGTCGAGAACCTGGCGCGGACTGTGGGCACGCGTGTCCTGCGCTCGGCGCGACCGGTGGACGAGACACGCCGGCAGCTCGCCGAGTACTTCGAGAAGCAGCGGACAGAGTTCGAGCTCGACGTCGACCTTCGCCTCGCCGCTGAGTTCTCGCGCCGCGTGCTCGACGAGCTCGCACGGGTCCCCTACGGCGAGCTGACGACGTACGGCGAGCTGGCGAAGCGCGCAGAGCACCCGCGTGCGGCGCGCGCCGTCGGCACGGTGATGAACCGCAATCCGATCCCGATCGTCCTCCCGTGCCACCGCGTCGTGGGCGCGAGCGGCAGCCTCGTCGGCTACGGCGGCGGGCTGGAGCGGAAGGAAGTGCTGCTCAGGCTGGAAGGAGCGATTCTCTGATCCGGTCGTGGAGGGTGCCGTTCGAGGCGAGGTACAGACGCTCGTCGATCGTGTATCGCCCGCCTGCCTCCTCGACGATGAGGCGCGGCGCCGCAAGGTCCCATTCGCTCTGCTCCGTGTCACAGCCGGCCTCGATCCGACCCTCGGCGACGAGGACGTATTGCCAGAAGTCGGTGTACGTCCGTGCCACGGCGACTCGGCCGGCGAGCGCGGCGAACTGGGGAAACTCGCGGATGCTCGTCGTCGACACGTATGCGTCCTCCAGGCGCGAGACGTTCGAGACGTGGATCGGCGCGCCGTCGAGGAACGCGCCACCACCCCGCTCCGCCCACCAGCGGTGACCGAGCGCCGGCGCCGACGCGACGCCGACGACGATCTCGCCGTCGCGCTCGAGCGCGATCAGCGTGGCCCAGATCGGCAGGCCGCGTGCGTACTGCTTCGTCCCGTCGATCGGGTCAAGCACCCAGCGCACCTCGCCCGCCTCGACGCCGAACTCCTCGCCGGCGACCGGCTCGCCGCGATCGCGCGCGATGCGCGCGCGCAGCGCCTGCTCGACCGCCTGGTCGGCCTGTGTGACCGGCGTGAAATCTGCCTTCCGCTCGACACGGAGGTCGAGCGAGCGGTAGTGCCTCATCGTGAGGATGTCCGCCTCGTCGGCGAGCGCGAGCGCGTACTCGAGGTCGGCGGACGGCGACATCCGCCGGATTCAATCAATCCAGCAGCCGGTAGCCCACGCGCCACACGTTGACCACGAACGGTCCGGGGTGCACGGCCTGCAGCTTGCGCCTTAGGCGCGACGCGTGCGAGTCGAGTGTGCGCGTCCGGCCGAGCGACCTGAAGTCCCACACTTCGCGCAGCAACTCCTCCTTCGTGAAGACGCGGTGGGGCTCCGACGCGAGCTTCAGGAGCAGCTCGTACTCCTTGCCGGCGAGATCGACACGGGCGCCGTCGACGCTGACACGGCGCGTGGCGCGCTCGACGGAGATCGGCCCGGCCCGCAGGCGCTCGGGCTCGGCCGGCTTCGCACGGCGCAACACGGCCTTCATCCGCGCCAGGAGCTCGTCGTAGACGAACGGCCGCGCGACGAAATCGTCGCAGCCGCGTGCGAACGCACGCACCCGGTCGACCGCATCCGACTCAGGGCTCCCGATCACGATCACCGGAACGCCGATGAAGGCCTCGAGTGCCGACGGGTCGCCGAGCAGGACGAGGTCGGGATGCGCGCGCGAGGCGAGCTCGAGCGCCGCGTCGCGATCGTCCGTGCCAACGACCTCGAAACCGTCCTGGGCGAGGTGCCGCTCGAGAAAGCCCCGGACTCCCGGCTCGGACTCAGCGATCAGCACTGCGGACACGCGCGCGACGCTAGCGCACGGGCGCCGAACCTGTTGCGCCGCATGCGCAACGAACGATGCACAGTCGTGCGGTTGGGTCGTGACCGCGGGGACCATGCTGAATGGGGCACTTCGCTCGAATTGCTTCGCACTTCGAGCGAGGAAGACCGGGCAGGCGCGCTTCGCGCGCGTGCCCTTTACCCTCGCTGTGACGTGACCGCTTCGACGTAACCGCCGCGTGCAGCGCGGCAAAGCCGCGCTGCCGGCGAAATGTCAATCAAGGTTTGACCAACCGCCCAAGGCGTGGCTTTGCCACGCCGACACATTCGATGTCAGCAACTACACACTTCGACAACCTCCGAAATGGACGCGCCGCCGAAGGCGGCCCGTCCGGTCTACCTCGCGCAAAGTGCGTAGCACTTTGCGCGACTTACAGGCGGCCCGAGCGAATGACTCCCCAGAGGAGCCAGACGCCGAGGAGCCCGGAGAGGACGAAGCCGAGCACCGAGATGATGTTCACCCCCAGCACCTGAGGGCCGCCCGTCGCGAAGATCCCGATCAGGCTCGAGCCGATCAGGCCCCCCACCACCACGAGCGCGACCACGAGCCGGTTGAGCGCTGCCGAGAGGCGCGCCATGAACTCATCCAGCCCCTTGTGCACGAAGCCGACCTCGATCTGACCGTCGCGGAGCTCCTCCATGACGTCGTGCAGCTGATAGGGAAACTCGGCTGCGATCAAGCCGAGCTTCGTGAGCTCACGCCGCCCTTGCCTGGCGAGTGAATGCGGCATCAGCCGCTCGCGCAACAGCGAGCGGGCGTACGGCTTCGCGACCTCGAAGACGTTGAAGTCCGGGTAGAGCTCGATGCCGACCGAACCGAGGGTCGCGATCGCCTTGTCGAGCATGACGAAGCGCGTGGGCAGCCGCAGGTTCATCGAATAGATCAGCTGGAAGCCCTCGCGGATGATCTGAATCGGGTCGATGTCCGCGAGCGAAGCGCCGTAGTACTTGTAGTAGAGCTCATGCAGCCGCGTGCGGAACTCTTCCTCTCTTTCTTTCGGGTAA
>DASVFB010000135.1:0-2899 GCA_036380275.1 Gaiellaceae bacterium
ACGGCCGTGAGCAACTGGAAGTGATAGCCCGAGTTCGCGGCGAGCTGTTTCAGCGCCAGCGAGTCCTTCGGGAAGCACGAGCCGCCGTAACCGAGCCCAGCGCGCAGGAAGTGCGGACCGAGGCGGTGGTCGAGCCCGAGGCCGTCGGCGACGCTCTGCACGTCGGCGCCGACGAGCTCGCAGACGTTCGCGATCTCGTTGATGAACGAGACGCGCGTCATCAGGAACGCGTTCGCGGCGAGCTTGATCATCTCGGCCGAGTTGACATCCGCGCGCACGACGGGTGCGTCGATTCCCGCGTGGAGCGCCTCGACCGCATCGCCGTCGGCCCTCTCGAACGCGCCGATCACGATGCGATCAGGTTCCATGAAGTCGCGCACGGCCGTCCCCTCGGCGGTGAATTCGGGATTCGAGACATAGCCGACCGCTTCGAGCCCGCGCGCGTCCAGCGCTGCGCGAACCTTCTCGCCCGTGCCCACCGGCACGGTCGACTTCATAACGATCGTCGCCTGCGTGTCCGGCGGCAACTCGTCGACGACCGTCCATACGCGGGACAGATCGGCGTCGCCCGAGTACATCGGCGGCGTATCGACGCAGACGAACACGAACTCGGCGCCGTCGAGCGCGTCCCGGACATCGAGCGTGTAGCGCAAGCGCTCCGCGTTGCGGACGAGCAGCGCGTCGAGCCCCGGCTCGTAGATCGGCACCTCGCCGCGGCGAAGCGCGTCGATCTTCTCCGGAACGATGTCGCGCACGGCGACGTCGTGCCTGAGCTCGGCGAAGCATGCGGCCGTGACGAGGCCGACGTAGCCGCCTCCGAAGACTGCGATCCTCGACATCGCGCGCAGACTACCGCGAGAGCGGTTTCAAGCCTTTCGCTATCTCGATCATCGTCTCGTTCGACAGATGGTCGTCGAGCGTGTTGACGACCCAGTAGCTCGCCTTGCGCGTCCTCAGCACGACCATGTGCAGGTGCGCGCCGTTGTAATAGAAGTAGTACTCGCGACCCTTGATCTTGTGCTTGAAGTTCGGCTGGTCGAGAACGGGCGCGTCGTTCCATGAGGTCTCCTCGATGCCCCAGTAGGCGGAGAGCTCATTGCTCGCCAGGAACGTCAGGCGCACTGCTTCCTTGCCCTTTGTGACGGAGTAGACACGAAGGGGCAATTCGCGGTCGATGGCCGAAGATCGCTCGACGATCGACGGAACCATCAGCCGGAACTTCAGCTTCTTGCGCACCCTCTTCAGCAACGGCTTTGTCTGCGCAGGATCCGAGCGGACATACGCCGGCTCCTTTTTTGGAGTCTTGTCCGCCGGTGCGGGCGCGAGCGTTCCGTGGAAGGTCGAGCCGACGACGACGGTCACAAGCGCACCTTGCGCCTTGGCCCGCAACGGCGCCGGAAGGCGTTTCAACTCGGCGTCGCCGAAGAGGTCGGCCACCTTCCTGCCTGCGCCTCGAGCACTGCGCTGCCGTTGGTCGTAGTACACCATCGTGTGGAAGTAGTTGTAGTTCGGGGCATTTCGATCGGCGGCGTTCGGCGAGATGACGATCCTGTAACCGCGCTGCCCGAGCTCATAGGCCGCGTTCGACGCGGAGCCCGTGACACCGTTGCCGTTCAGCACGCTGATCGAGATATGGCTCGGCGACAGTGTCTTGATCCCGGCGGCCTTACGGCCGAATGTGACCGCCGTCGCGTTCTGCGGCGCTTCGACGTCCGGCGTCTCGAAGTCCCGTACGGCGCTCGCGATCGCCTCCGGCGCCGCGGAAAGCTCGTTGTAACCACTGACGTCGATCTTCGACTGGAAGAAATGCCCGGACGGGAGGCCGAAGGCGAAGTACGCATAGCGCGTGATCGCCTTCTCGAGCGAGCCGCCGCCGGCCTGCCCGACTTCGACGTTGTGCGTGATCGCGCCAACGAGCTTCGGAATCTTCCAGACTGAGAAATTGCTCGAGATCTGCTGCTTCAGGGCCTTGACGAACTGCTGCTGCCGGGCGAGCCGGAAGAGATCACTGTCGGTGTGCCGGTAGCGGACGTACGAAAGGGCATCCCGGCCCTTGAGCCGTTGGTAGCCCGGCCGCAGGTCGATGTTCGCGTAGTTCGTCGCCGCCGTTCCGACGTTGCGGTTGTAGTAGCGGCGGTCGACATCGACCCACACGCCTCCGACACGGTCGACGACCTGGATGAAGCCCCTGAAGTTGACGGTGATCAGGTAGTTGATCGATAGGCCCGTCAGCTTCTGCACCGTGTCGAGCGCGCCTTTCGAGCCGCAGAGCGCGTAGGCCTGGTTGATCCGTTGCGCAGCGTACTCGGTGTTGCCGCACCAGACCGGTGTGATCAGGTCGCGAGGAAAGGAGAGCATCGAGATCGACTTGTTGTTCGGATCGGCGCGCAGCAGCATCATCGTGTCGGAGCGCCCGCGATCGGTGTCGCCCGAGCGCTTGTCGTAGCCGATGACAAGGGCGATCGCAGGCTCGTGCGCGCCGACGATGTGGAGCGCCTTCTGGGCCACCTTCACGTCCTTCGTGTGTGCGGCGACCGCCGTGACGCTCTCGTGGTAGTACAAGTAGGCGCCGCCTGCTGAGCCCAGCGCGAGCAGGAGCACGAGTGCAACGAGGCCGACAAAGATCTTGCCGACGAGCACCAAGCGGCGCCTCGGCTTCGGCGGCTGCGCATAGCGCGTTACCGGCGAAAGGATCGCAGGCGGCAAAACGGCATGGCCGTTGCCGTTCGCGGCGGCCGAACGGCCGATTCCTCGTTTCAGCGTTGTGCGCATTCCGAAAAAGGAGCGAACGCCACGCGGGCGCCCGCTCTAGGGCGACAGGATATCCGCGCTGACGGCGGGCGGGGAGTAGGCAAGGTTTGGTGTGAGCCAGCGTTCGGCCTCGGCCGGGTCGATTCCT
>DASVFB010000136.1:0-7840 GCA_036380275.1 Gaiellaceae bacterium
CGACGGGCTCAATCTTGTAGCGGTGCACGAGTGGATCGACGAGCACGGCTCGCTCGCGGACTACCCGGCCGCGCGGCACATCTCGAACGCAGAGTTGCTCGAGCTGCCGTGCGACATCCTCGTGCTCGCCGCACGCGAGGATCAGCTGACCGAGGAAAACGCCACGCGGATCGACGCGAGGCTGGTCGCCGAGGGCGCGAACGGGCCGACGTCGATCGAGGCCGACGCGATCCTCGCCGAGCGCGGCATTCCGGTGCTGCCCGACGTCCTCACGAACGCCGGCGGCGTCACCGTCTCGTACTTCGAGTGGGTGCAGGATCTCGGCCGGTTGTTCTGGGACCGCGACGAGATCCGCTCGCGTCTGGCCGAGAAGCTGTCGGACGCGTTCGACCGCGTTTGGACCCTGTCGGAGGAGCGCGGGATCTCCCTGCGGGGCGCTGCGCTCGTCGGCGGCATCCGCGAGGTCGCGGCCGCACTCGACGCGCGCGGGATCTATCCGTGAGCCGAGTCCGCGACGCGATGGTGTCCGATCCGCTGACGCTCGACGTGTCGGCGTCGGCGCAGGAGGCTGGGACTCGACTCTCAGACCCCGGCGTTCGCGCCGTGCTCGTCTGCGACGAAGGCGCACTCGCGGGCGTCGTCACACGCAAGACGCTCGTGCGCGAAGTTGTCGCGACCGGCCGCGACCCGGCAGCGACACGCCTGGGCCAGATCGCAGAAGCGCCGATCTTCACGCTCGACGCCGACGCCGAGCTCGAGGCTGCGTTTCGCGAGCTCGAGGAGCGCGACCTCGAGCGCGTTCCCGTGACGGAGAACGGGCGGCTCGTGGGCGTCCTCTCCCGCGCAGTCGTACAGCGTCGGCTCGCGGAGGACGAGCCTCCGATCGAAGAAGCCGTCTAGCAGCAGGTGTAGGCGCCCGGCGGCGCGTCGCCCTCGACTGGCTCGGGCAGCTCCGCCGCTGCGAGCGCGACGCCGTGGAGCAGGTCGCGCTCGCTCACCTCGATCGCGTCGAGGTCGTATCGGCGCAGCACCTCGCGGACGATCGTCGCGCCGGCGACGATGACGTGCGCGCGATCCGGATCGAAGGCAGGCAACCGCCGCCGCTCGTCGAGCGGCATCTCGGCGAGTCTGGCCAGCAGGTCCTCCACCGCTTCCCGCCTCAGGACGTGTCCGTGGACCTGGTCCCGGTCGTACTCCGCGAGACGCAGGTCCAGCGCGGCGAGTGACGTGTTGGTCGCAGCGACGCCGATCGCTCGAGTCGGCCGCAGGTCGGGCAAGAGCGGCCGCACCAACTCCGCGATCGCGTCGACGTCCTCGCCGAATTGCTCGGTCATGCGCACCGAGCCGACGTCGAGACTGATCGCGAAGTCGCGCATGATCAGCTCGGTCGAGCCGCCGCCGATGTCGAGCACGAGCGTGTCCTGTGCGATGTCGCCCACGCCGCGCAGCGTGACCGCCGCTTCCTCTTCGCCGCTCAGAAGCTTCGTCGTGAAGCCGTAGCTCCACTCGACCTCGCCGAGGAACGCCTCGCCGTTGTCGGCATCGCGGACGGCGCTCGTAGCGACCGCGAGCACGCGCTCCGCGCCGAGCGACTCGAGCTCGCGCCGGTAGTCGGTCAGTGCGTTGCGCACGCGCGCGATCGGCAGAGGAAGCAGCTTGCGCCGCGCATCGACTCCCTCTCCGAGCCGTGTGATCCGCGCACGAACGGCGATCTCTTCAACCCGCCCGTCGTCGACGTCGGCGACGAGCAGCCGCGTGGTATTCGTGCCGAGGTCGACCGCGGCGACCCTCACTTGCGCGGGTAGACCGCGGCGAGGCGGCCGAACGCGTCGCGTGCGTCGGCGAGAGCTGCGGCCAACACGGCGGCGCGAGCGAGCGAGCGACGCAGGCGTTCGATGCTCGCCTCGAGCCTGGGCGCATCCGACCCGAAAGCCTCCGAGTTAGCCGCGAGCCGCTCGAGCGGGCCGTTCAGCTCTTCGGCCACTGGCTCGAGCGCGGAATTGAAATGTTTGAGAGCCCGCCAGAGACTGAGGAGCCGGAGGAACACATACGTCGCGCCGGCCGTTAGAGAAACAAGCACGACGATCAGCGCGATCCAGACGGGGGGCGGCATTTGTTGGCGATGCTAGCAACGCGTTTTAGAATCGAACGCATGTGGCGTGCGTGGTCTTGGCTGCGCCGCAGAGACGGCCTGCGCCAGATCTTGATCGTCGTCGGGGGATTCGAGGTCTACGAGGGGCTGCGCCACTTGATGAAACCGAACTGGCCGGTGGCGTTCGACAACGCGGCGCGCATCGAAGACCTCGAACGCTGGGGACACTTTGCGTGGGAGCAATCCCTGCAACGCGTGTTCCTCGGAGTGCCGGACCTCGTGCAGGCGATGAACATCTTCTATTTCGTCGGGCACTTCGTGTTCACGGGCATCTTCTTCACGTGGCTGTACTTCCGGTCTCGGGACGGCTTCCGCAGCCTTCGGAACGCCTTCTTGATCGCCACGGCGATCTCACTCTTCATCCACTGGCAGTTCCCGACGGCGCCGCCGCGGCTCGCCGGCGTCGGACTGACGGACACGCTGCGTTCCTTCTCAGGAATCGACATCGGCTCGCCGCATTCGTCGCCGTTCTCGAACCCGGTGGCAGCTGTCCCGAGCCTGCACGCGGGCTTTGCGCTGGGCGTCGCCTACGGCGTCGTGAAGTACGCGCGCCCGGCGTGGATGAAGGTGCTTGGCGTCGTATACCCGCTTCTCGTCGTGCTGACGATCGTCGTCACAGGCAACCATTTCATCGTCGATGCGATCGCCGGAATGCTCGTGATGGTCATTGGGTTGATGGCCTCGGCACGGCTTCAGGGTCGAAAAGATCGAGCTATACTGAGGCCTGCGACGCGGGGTGGAGCAGTCAGGTAGCTCGCCGGGCTCATAACCCGGAGGTCGCAGGTTCAAATCCTGCCCCCGCTATGCAAAGGGCCCGCGTCTTGCGGGCCCTTCCTTTGCAGGCTCATCGCCCCGTGGAGATCGTGCTGTGCGTTGTCTTCAGCGGGCCTGCGTCGCCACAGTCGCCGTGCGCTCGAGGTTGTTAAGCGCGTCCCGCATGTGTTCCCTCATGAACTCGAGCGAGTCGGCGACGCCCGCGTCGTCGATGTGGTCGAGCGCAGCGCGGCCCGGGTTCAACCTCGACGCGGCGTTCCAGGGCGTGACCGTCTCTTGGCGGGCTCGCGCGGCCTGGCCCTGCATTGCGGTGTAGGCGAGCCGGGGGAGGTCGTCCACGTCGCCGGAGAAGACGACGGGTGGGCAGAGCCCGTTCTTCTCCTCGTCGTCGAGGCCGGTCGACTCGACGACCGCGATCGTGGCGGCGCACCATGGTATGAAGCCGACGGTCAGGTACTGGATCGTGATGCGGCCCGGCTCGAACACCGGTCGCGGAGCCGAGGCCGGAACGCCTGCGGCGGTGCAGTCGACGTAGACCTCGCGCGGGCCGCCGGAGACGTCGCCCGCATCCGTGGCTACCGTCGTCCGGCCGATGCTCCGAACTCGTCTCGCCCGCACGACGTGCTCGATCGCGCTGAGCGCACCGACCTCACGCCGGCTGACGGTGGCGCCGCGAAACACGAGCGGCTCGGTCGAGGGGTCGATCCGCATGAACATTCCGGCGTCCTCGAGTCGCCGCGCGAAGTCGCGTCCGTCCTCGGCAGCCGCCGCCGTCTCGACCCAGCGCGCCTGGAGCCGCATGTATCCGCCGACCAGGTCGAGCGGCTGCGTGAAGGTGCGGTCGAACTGCCACGGATCGCGGCCTCGAATCCAGCGGATGCGGTCGGGCTCGACGCCCGCCTCGAGCAGCCAGACGCAAGTGTCGATCGCCGTCTTTCCCGCTCCGATAACGGTGAAGCGGTCGACAGGCTCGCCGAGGTCGACGAGATCGTTGGGAGGGATGAGCGTGACGCCGGGCTCGACCGTGAAGCCAGGGACGTGACGCGACGGGATCTCGGACTGGACGTACGTGGCGTCGACGATCTTGCGCCGCGGCTTCACGAGCGTTTCGGAGCCGTCGAGAAGCGAGACGACGAGATGGCTGTCACCGTTCCCGCCGCGATGGTCGCTCATGCCGAAGAACTGCACCCTGCCGGTCGGAAGCAGGTGCTCGTCCAGCACGCGCGCGTAGTAGTCGCAGATCTCGGAAGCGCTCGCACGCTCGTAGAAGCCGGCGTTCGGCCCGTGCGCGTCGATGCGGTCGTGCCCGAGCGGGCGCGACTCGACGCCGTAGTACGCGGACGGCTGGTGGAGGCGCACGAACGGATAGGCATCCAGCCAGTGGCCGCCCGGGCGGTGACGCCGGTCGACGAGCACGACCTCGGCGTCCGTGTTCGCGACCAGCGTGTCCGCGAATGCCATCCCCGAAGCACCCGCTCCGACGACGAGGTAATCGGTTCCGATTTCCCGCACGACTACGAAGGCTACGGCGCTCGCGCCGGCGCTGCGAGGTCAGGGATTTCGTCCATATACCGCCCCGGCTACTGAGCAACGCCCGCTCCGCGGGCCTTTTTTCTGTGGACGGACCCCGCGCCCGCATAGGGTCGAGCAATGGGCCAGCTTGATCTGACCGGCCTCCTCCGCGAGCACGCCTTCAGACACTCAGTGCCGGGTGCAGCGATCGGGATCGTGCGCGACGGGGAAATCGTCACGGCGCAGACCGGTGTCGCCGACGCGATCACGGGCGAGCCGGTGACGTCCGAGACGCGCTTCGCCGTCGGTTCGCTGTGCAAGTCGATGGTCGCGACGGCTGTCGCACGTCTCGCCGCTGACGGGCGTCTCTCGCTCGACGATCGCGTCGCAGCGCTGGTTCCCGAATTGCGCGGTTCCGATTGGGCGGTGCGGGCCAGCGTGCGCGACTTGCTCGCCAATCGTTCTCGACTTCCTCTGCATGCGGAATTCGAGTTCTCGGCTTTTCCGGGCGATGACGCCGACGCGCTTACGCGGTTCGTCGAACAGCTCTCAACGGCTGATCCGTCACCTCCGATCTGGTCGTACTCGAACGCCGGGTGGTGCGCTCTCGGCCGCGCGCTGGAGGTGGTGACAGGCCTCACTTGGGAGGGGGCGATGCGCGCTGTGCTCTTCGACCCTCTCGAGATGAACGAGACCACGTTCGTGAACGAGGCGGTCGACGCGCCTCGAGCTTCGGGCCATGAGATCACCGTAGGCGGTGTCGTCCGTGCTGATCCGTGGACGCCGCGTGCGCTCGCGCCGGCGGGCTCAACGATCCTCTCGACGGTGACGGACGTGTTGCGCTTCGCGCGTGCGCACCTCGACGACCCGTCCCTTGCCGCGTTGCGTGCCACCCACGAGGAGATCCGGATTCACGCTTGGCTCGATGCATGGTGCCTCGGCTGGGCTCGATTCGATTGGGGTGGCGGTCGCGTCTGGGGATGGGATGGCCTAATCAGTGGGCAGCGTGCCGTTCTGCGGCTTGTGCCGGACAGGGGCGGCGCGGCCGTCTTGCTCACCAACTGCGGCACCGGGCGCGCCCTGTACCGGTTGATCTTCCCCCGCGTCATGGAGGCATGGTTCGATGTTCACGTTCCACTGCTTGTGCTCGAGCCGTCAGAGGGTGCGGCGGGCGACCTCTCACGGTTCGCGGGGGTCTACGCATGGCCCGACCGGCGCTGGGACGTGACCGCCGCCGATGCGTGCCTCGTCCTCCGCTGCGAAGGTCGCTCGGTAGAGGGTCTCCCGCTCGATGAACGGACGTTCCTCATCGATCGCGGCGACCCCGATACACCCACCGTGACCTTTGGTGGCTTCGACGACCACGGCCGCCCCGGAGTTCTCTACGAGATGCTTTGGGGGCTGCCGCGTGCGTAAAGCGCTGTGAGCGGGGGCTTGCGGCCGCCGAGAGGCGGGCTTCTGCGTCCGGTTGTATAGCGTCCGCGACATGAGCGACGACGAGACCCCGAAGACGAAACCTGACCACGAGCCGCCGCGCGGCGCAGCGTCAACGCAGACGTGGAACGAGATCGAGTACACGGCCACGGCGAAGTGGCTGGTGCTGCGCAAGAAGGAGAAGCCGTCGGCGGAGATCTTCTCCGTCTCGTACGTCGCACACCTCGACCACCTCGACCGGCCCGTGACGTTCGTTTTCAACGGCGGTCCCGGCGCTTCGTCCGCGTACCTGCACGTCGGCGCCGTTGGGCCGCAGCGCGTCGACTTTCCGGCGGACGGGACGCTGCCCCGGATGCCGCCACGGCTCGTGCAGAACGACGAGTCATGGCTCGCGTTCACGGATCTCGTATTCGTCGACCCGGTCGGGACGGGCTTTAGCCGCATCATCGAGAACGACGAAAGGAAGAAAGACGGCGACGGGCAGAAGGACGGCGACCGCAAGCAGCGTGACGAGCCCGATCCGAAGGAGTACTTCGGCTACAAACGCGACCTCGAATCGCTTTCAGAGTTCATTGGCCGCTGGCTTTCGAGCAATGGTCGCTGGGGATCGCCCGTCGTCATCGCAGGCGAGAGCTACGGCGGGTATCGCGTTGGGCGCCTCGTGCGCATCCTCCAAGAGACCGCCGGCGTGGGGCTGAACGGCGCGATCCTCATCTCGCCGGCGCTTGAGATCTCGACTCTGGCTTCCGGTGACTACGACGTCCTCTCGTGGGTCGACCTCCTGCCGACGATGGCAGGCGCAGCTGCGCATCACGGCCGCTCGCGCGCATTCGACCGCGGGACGCCTCTCGAGGACGTGCAGCGCGAGGCCGAGGCGTTCGCAACGAGCGACTACACGGCGCTCTTGACGCGCGGAGCAGCGATGGCGGCCGCGGAGCGCAACAACGTCCTGACGCGGCTGGCGGATCTCATCGGGCTTCCCGTCCACATGGTCACCCGTGCGGAAGGGCGTATCCCGCACACGGTCTTCGCGCGTGAGCTCCTACGCGACGAGCGCAAGGTCCTCGGGCTCTACGACGCGACGATCACGGTCACCGATCCGTTCCCGGACAGAGAGTCCTTCAGCGGCCCCGACCCGACACTGTCGGGAATCGGTCCCGCGTACACGACCGCGATCAACCGACAGCTGCGCTCCGAGATCGGCGTCGAGACGGATCGCGAGTACACGCTGCTGAGCTACGAGGTCAATCAAGAGTGGAAGGACGACGACAAGCGGCACTTCTTCGTTCCGCCCACCGGCGCGACCGACGACTTCCGGTACGGCATGTCGCTGAACCCGCACCTCAAGGCGTTCATCACGCACGGACGGTTCGACCTCGTCACTCCGTACTACGCGAGCGATCGCCTGCGGAACCTGATGCGGCTCGACCCGGCGATGGCCGGCCGCCTCACCGTGCGCCACTTCGGCGGCGGGCACATGTTCTACGCCTGGCAAGAGAGCCGGCAGGCGTTCGCGGCCGCAATTGCGGAGTTCGTGGCCGACGCGACGGCTCGCTAGCGCGCAACTCTCAGAACAGCTGTGCGTTCAGGTGCGTTTCGCTTGGGCGAGCGCCCCTCCGGTGACGAGGACGATGAAGCCGATCCCGACGAGCAGCAGAGCTATCCCGACAACGAGTCCGAAGTTGCCGAGTTGGTCGGCCATGTAGCTGACGTTCAGCGCGGTCGAGAGCGCCGTCTCGGTCACCCACAAGTCACGTGCCGAGTTCGAGACCGGCTGCCCGCTCGGGCTCTTCGTCGCTTGCTCGGGGTCGTTTGTGCCCTTGCCGTCGTCGGTCGCGTAGCGCGGCATCTCCGCGTAGGTGAGTCCGCCTGAGGCCTCGAGCGCGTGGATTCGCATGTACTCGGCGAAGCACTTCGCCTCCGAGCCGGTATCGATGCTCTCGCCGGCGACGTCGCAGTCGGGGACGT